>PMXR01000141.1 GCA_003171035.1 Chloroflexota bacterium | reverse complement strand
CCGAGCAGAGTTTGCCGCGTTTCACTCCCGACCGAGCGAACTCGGACGGGCTACGTCTCTGTGGCACTGGTCCTCGCCTCGCGGCGGACGGGCGTTACCCGCTACCCTGCGCTGAGGAGCTCGGACTTTCCTCGAGCTCGACGCTTGCGGGCTCCGAAGAGCTGCCACCGTCGAGCACGCGATCGTCCGGCCGACTCGCCGATCGGGGATTGTAGTCGAAGTGACCCAGATGACCAACAGAGCCAGCGTAAACGTGAGGCGCGCCTCGGTCGCCGATGCCCGGGCCATCGCCGAGATCAACGTCGCGAGCTGGCGGGCGGCCTACCGCGGCATCATCCCGGACGACTTCCTGGACGGGATGCCGATTGCCGCGCGCGAGATTGCACTGCAATCGAGACTCCAGAGAGACGAGGGGGACGGGGCCCCGGCCTGGATCGCCGAACGGAGCGGCGTGGCAATCGGTTTCGTATCCAGCGGCCCGCCTCGGGACGAGGACGTTCCGCTCCCCGCGGCCGAGGTATACGCCATCTACGTTCAGCCCGGGGAGTGGCGGGGCGGAGCCGGCAAGGCGCTGTTGACCACGGCAGTCGATCACTGGCTTGAACGTGGCGCCGAGACGCTGGTGCTATGGGTCCTGGAGGCGAATTTGGGCGGACGAGCCTTCTACGAGGCCATGGGCTGGGGCTGGGACGGCCACCGGCAGCAGCTCAATTTCGGCGGTTTCGCAACGCCCGAGCTCCGCTACAGCCGCAGCAGGTAGCATCAGCCCGTCGCGGCGCGACCTCGCGGCTCGACATCGCGGCAGCCGAAGGAGAAGCGGGTCATGGGGAAGAAGTCGGGCGACCGATTCGGAGACCTGTTGCGGGTCGAGCCGGGCGACAAAGTCGATCTTGTGCATTTCGACTACGCAGAGACGTTCGGTCGTGAGAAAGCGGCCGGGCAGGCCGACCTCGCTTCCAACCTCGTCAAACTCTCGGATCTCCAGGAGCGCCTCTACGCCGAGTCAAAGCACGCCGTCTTGATTGTTCTGCAGGGCATCGACGCGGCCGGTAAAGACGGCACGATCCGGGTCATCGCCGGCGCCTTCAACCCCCAGGGAACGCCGGTCACGTCCTTCAAGGAGCCCACGCCCGAGGAGCTTGCCCACGACTTCTTATGGCGGGTTCACGCCGCCGTTCCGGGCAAGGGCGAGATCGGGATCTTCAACCGCAGCCACTATGAGCAGGTCTTGATCGTCCGCGTCCACAACCTGGAGCCGCAGCAAGTTTGGTATCGCCACTACCGCCAGATCCGAGACTGGGAGCAGATGCTCACGGAAGAGGGCGTGACCATCCTGAAGTTCTTCCTGGCGATCGACAAAGACACTCAGCGTCAGCGGTTCCAGGACCGCGTCGACGACCCGACCAAGCGCTGGAAGTTCTCGTCGACCGACATGCCCGAGCGGAAACTGTGGGATCAGTACACCGCCGCCTTCGAAGACATGCTGGTGGAGACGAGCACCCACTTCGCGCCCTGGTACGTCGTCCCGTCCGACCGCAACTGGCTCCGTGAGCTAGCGGTCAGCGAAATCGTGCTGGACGCCCTGGATGCCCTGAACCCGCAGTATCCGGCAGCGGCACCCGGTGTTGAGGGGCTCAAGGTCGTCTGACCGAGACGCCCATTTGCGCCCTAGCGCCGCCGGCGGCTGCTCCCGAATAGCGTGCCCATGACGCCACGAAGGACTGTAGTTCCGACCTGGGCGATTTCGCGCTGTCGCTGGAGTCGGGCGCGCTGTTGGGCTCGTTCTTCTGCCGCGGCCTCCCTGGCCTGGGCCCTGGCCTGGCTGGCAGCCTCGCGATTGGCGCGATCCATGGCCTTCTGCGCCGCGTTTGCCTGAGCGCGGATCTGGGCAGGCGTGGGCCCGGCCGGGGCGCCGGCGCCGGCTCGCGCCTGGGCGGCGGCGGACGCGAGTCGGGCGGAGATGATCTCGTGGGCACTCTGCGGATCGACCGCTTGAGCGTACTTCGCGTAGAGAGCCCCCGCCTTGGACCTCGCCTCGAGCTGGTCGGCCGGCAAGGCCGCCATCAGAGAATCGGGTGGAACGAGTCGAGTCGGTGCCAACGGAGTCGGGACGCCATTCGGCGAAAGGACCGTGACCAGCGCCTCTCCGATGCCGAGCGAAGTCAGCCGTTCGCCGGTGTCGAAGAAGGTAGTGATCGGGAATGTCCGAACGGTCTTCTTCAGCTTGTCCGAGTCGTCCGCCGTGAAGACCCGCAGGGCATGCTGGACCCGATTGCCGAGCTGGGCCAGCACCGACGACGGAACGTCGGTCGGGACCTGAGTGATGAAGTAGACGCCGACGCCCTTCGATCGAATCAGCCTGACCGTTCGCTCCACCTCGTCTAGCAGGGCCTTCGACGCCGTGTCGAAGAGCAGGTGCGCCTCGTCGAAGAAGAAGCACAGTTTCGGCTTGGGGAGATCACCGACCTCGGGCAGCGCGTGGTAGAGCTGGGCCAGCATCCACAACATGAACGTGCTGAAGAGAGCCGGCTTGTCCATCACGTCCGAGAGTTCGAGGATGCTCAGAACGCCCTGGCCGTCTGAAGTGACCCGCAGCAGGTCGTCAACGTCGAACTCGGGCTCGCCGAAGAAGTCGTCCGCCCCCTGTTGCTGCAGGGTCACGATTGCTCGCAGGATGACTCCGAGACTCGCCGGCGAGATGCCGCCGTAGTCTGCCAGCGCGGCCTTGCCGGCAACGCCGCCGAGGAATTTGAGCGTAGTCGCGAGGTCCTTGAGGTCGAGCAGGGCAAGGCTGTTGTCGTCGCAGTACTTGAAGACCATCGACAGGATGCTCGTCTGGGTGTCGTTGAGATCGAGAACGCGTCCGAGCAGGAGCGGTCCGAAAGAATGCACGGACGCCCGAATCTGAGCGCCCATCTTGCCCGACAGAGACAAGAATTCGACCGGATGACCGGCGGGCTTGAAGGCCAGCTTCAGGTCGGAGACGCGCTCCTTCACCTTCGGGTTGGCGGCGTCTCCGGGCATGGCCATGCCGCTCACATCGCCCTTGATGTCGGCGACGAGACACGGGACGCCCGCCAGCGACAGCTGCCCGGCCATGGCCTGCAGGGTCTTGGTCTTGCCGGTGCCGGTCGCCCCCGCAATCAGCCCGTGGCGGCTCAGCATCGAGAGCGCGACCTGGATTCGGATTTCGGGCAGGACCGTCGTGCCATCCAGAGGGCTACCGAGCACGATTGCCGGCTCCTTCAGGGCGTACCCCGCCGCCATCGCGTCCTTGAACTTGCCCGTCATCCTCCGAACCTCCCGCGTATTCGTGCGACCACCACTCCGCGGCTGAGGGTATCACCGCCGTCGGTGCGACTCCCCTACTTCGGCCGGACCACGACAACGCGCGACCCACCCGCCTGGGCCCGATCGATCGCCTCGTTGCAGAGAGCGTCGGCTTGCTTGTTCTGCGCTCGCGGGACGTGCGTCGCGCTCCAGCGATCGAAGTGTGAGAGATGGGCCCTGGCCTCGGCGTGGAGCGGTATCAGCTTGGCGTCCTTGACGCGCCAGCGGCCGTGGAGCTGCTCGACGATGAGCTTGCTGTCCAGCAGCATCTCGACCTCGCGCGCACCCAGTTCGCGGGCCAGCGCGAGGGCTCGAACGACCGCCGTGTATTCGGCGACGTTGTTCGTCTGGATGCCCAGGTATTCCGAGATCGTGGCGATCGGGGCGGCGTCGGGGCGGCGCGACGCCGGGCCGTCGGCTTCGACCAGAACGGCGCCGCTCGACGCCGGACCGGGATTGCCTCGGGCGGCGCCGTCGGTACGAACGATGAGCTTCAGGCCGGGCGTTTCAGCCTCAGACTTGGAAGCGCCGACTGAGTCCCACAGAGAATCCCAGCCGCCGTCGCCGCCGCGTTTCAGCCGCGTCGCCCCACGATCGCCGAGGAAACCTCGAGGATCGCCCTGGTGATGTTGATGCCGCGCGGGCAGGCGTCGACGCAGTTGAAGATCGTTCGGCAGCGCCACACGCCGTTCTCATCGGCCAGGATCTCGAGCCGCTCATCCGCGCCCTCGTCACGAGAGTCGAAGATGAAGCGGTGGGCCTGGACGATCGCGGCCGGGCCTACGTACTCGGGCCGGGCCCAGAACGACGGGCAGGACGACGTGCACGCGGCGCAGAGGATGCATTTGGTGGTGTCGTCGTAGCGGGCCCGGTCGACCTGGCTCTGGCGCCGTTCACGCTCGGGTTCGGGCTGGTCGTTGATCAGGTAGGGCTTGACCGAGCGGTATTTCCCGAAGAAGCCGTTCATGTCGACGATCATGTCCTTGACCACCGGCAGACCCGGCAGCGGCGCGACCGAGATCTTCTTGCCGAGCTGATCGACGCGGATGCGGCAGGCCAGCCGATTGCGGCCGTTGATGAGCATCGCGTCGGAACCGCAGATGCCGTGGGCGCAGGAACGCCGGAAGCTGAGCGAGCCGTCCTGTTCTGCCTTGACCTTGATTAGCAGATCCAGGACGCGGTCCATGGGATCGACGCCGACTTTGTACGTCTCCCAGTGCGGGGCCTCGTCTCGGTCGGGGTCGTAGCGGAGGATGCGGAGGGTTACTTCCATCGGGCAGCCTCAGTACGTCCGCGGCTTGGGTTCGAAACGAGTGATCGAGACCTGCTTGTAGCGCAGGTTCGGCCCGTCCTTGCCCTTGTAGGCGAGGGTATGTTTGAGCCATTTCTTGTCATCGCGTTCCGGATAGTCCTCGCGGGAATGGGCGCCGCGGCTCTCGGTCCGCGCCAGAGCCGACGAGACGGTCACGTGCGCGATGTCGAGCAGGTAGCCAAGCTCCTGGGCCTCCAGCAGCTCGGTGTTGAAGACCGATCCGCAGTCGGTGATCGCGACCTTCTGATAGCGGCCCTTCAGCTCCTTGACCTTGGCGAGTGCCGCGGTCAGGAGCTTGTCGTCGCGATATACGCCGACGTTGTCCATCATCACGTCCTGGAGCTCTTTCCGGATCAGGGATACGGACTCGCCGCCGGCGGCCCGGCCGCGAATTGCCTCCAGCTCGGCCCGCACCGGCTCGACCGCGTCGGCGATCGGCCTCGGTCGCTCCACCTGGCCGGCGTACCGAGCCATCTGGCGCCCCGCCCGCCGGCCGAACACCAGCAGATCGACGAGCGAGTTGGTTCCGAGGCGGTTCGCGCCGTGGACGCTGACACAGGCACACTCGCCGGCGGCGAAGAGCCCGGGCACGACTGTGCCCTTGTCGTCTCGGACGACCTCGGAATGGACGTTGGTCGGGATCCCGCCCATGGCGTAATGGGCCGTCGGCTGGACCGGCACGGGCTCGGTCAGTGGCTCCACGCCCTGATAGATGCGGGCGAAGTCGGTGATGTCGGGCAGCTTCTCTTCGATGACCTTGCGGCCGAGATGCCGGACGTCGAGGTAGACGTAATCCTTGCCGCCGATTCCGCGGCCGGCCCGGATCTCCTGATACATCGCCCGGCTGACCATGTCGCGGGGCGCCAGTTCCATCAACTTGGGCGCGTACTTCTCCATGAAGCGTTCGCCCTTGTCGTTGAGGAGGGTTCCGCCTTCGCCGCGGGCCGCCTCGGAGAGCAGGATGCCGATACCGACGATGCCTGTCGGGTGGAACTGGAAGAACTCCATGTCCTGGAGCGGGATGCCGTGGCGGTAGCACAGGGCCACGCCGTCGCCGGTGAGGCTGTGGGCGTTCGACGTGATCCGGAACATCCGCCCGAAGCCGCCTGTCGATAGCAAGACGGCCTTGGCTCTGAATGTGTGGAGCTGGCCGTCGGCCAACCGCTGCGCCACCACGCCCGCCGCTCGACCACCGTGCTCCGGCTCGCCGCCCTCGAACAGAAGGTCGACGACCTGGAACTCGTCGAAGAACTTGACGCCGTGCTTGATGCACTGCTGGTAGAGAGTCTGCAGGATCATGTGGCCGGTCCGGTCGGCGGCGAAGCAAGCGCGCCGGACGGGTCCCTCGCCGTAATTGCTGGTATGGCCGCCGAAACGACGCTGGTCGATCTTGCCGTCGGCCGTGCGGTTGAACGGCAGCCCCATGTGCTCGAGTTCGATGACCGTCTCGATGGCCTCGCGGGCGAGGATCTCGGCGGCGTCCTGGTCGACGAGGTAGTCGCCGCCCTTGACCGTATCGAACATGTGCCACTCCCAGTGGTCCTCCTCGAGGTTCCCGAGAGCGGCGCAGACACCGCCTTGCGCGGTGCCGGTATGGGAGCGAGTGGGATAGAGCTTGGTGAGGACGGCGGTGTTCACGCCTTCGCGGGCCAGCTCGAGCGCGGCCCACAGGCCCGCCCCACCGGCGCCGACGACGATCGCATCGAACGGGTAGTCCATCGCCTAACCCTTCATGAACGGGACGGACATGACCACGATCGTGCCCATCACGAAGACGATCAGGCCGACCAGGTTCAGAGCCATCAACGCGAAGGTTCGGCGGCCGCCTTTGAGGTAATCCATCGTCACGGTCCGCATGCCCAGGAATGCGTGCAGCACGACGAGCGTCAGCAGCAGCCAGTCGAAACTGCGCCAGAAGAGGCTGTTCCAGCGCTGGTTGAAGATCCAGGTGGCGCTCTCCTGGCTCGGGTCGAACAGGAAGTGCTCGAGGCTGAAGTGGGCGAAGGCCATGACGAACAGGGCCACACCGGACAGCCGCATGAAATACCAGGATGCCAGCTCGAACCCGCCGCCTTGCGGCTTGGGCCGTCCCGAGCGCGAATAAAGTGCCATTTCGACGCTCCCCTACAGGCCCAGAGCCGGCTTGATGATCAGCCAGCCGCCGGGCAGGCCGACCACGACGAAGACGATCCAGTTCGCGTACCAGATCTGCTTGTGATAAACGGTCAGGCGAGGCCAGAAGTCCATGAGCAGGATCCGAAGCCCGTTGAGGCCGTGGTAGAGCAGCGCCGCCCCGAGCAGGATCTCCATGAGCCGACCGGGTGTGCTGGCGTAGAACTTCAGGATGTCGTCGTAGACGTTCGGGTTGCCGCCCGCCAGGTAGATGTCCAGGACGTGAAGCAGGACGAATGCCCAGATGGCAATGCCGGAGATCCGGTGGAACGCCCAGGCCACCATCCCTTCGGAGCCACGATAGCGAAGCAGCATGCATCCTCCAGAAGTTCTTGCCCGTCCGGGCCGGTCCCGACGGGATGCTCGGCCGGTGGGGCCGTCGTGGGCTAGGACTCGAGACGGGCGACGATCGCGTCGGCGAACTCGCTCGTTCCGGCTGATCCGCCCAGATCGTATGTGACGATGCGGCCCTCGGCGATGACCGCGCGGATCGCCGCCTCGACGCGCTCGGCCGCGGCCTGCTGGCCGATGTGGCGGAGCAGCAGCACGCCCGAAAGCATCAGTGCCGTGGGATTGGCCTTGTTCTGACCGGCGTACTTCGGGGCCGAGCCGTGGACGGCCTCGAATACGGCGGCTTCGGTTCCGATGTTGGCGCCCGGCGCGACCCCCAACCCACCGACCAGGCCGGCGCAGAGGTCGCTGACGATGTCGCCGTAGAGGTTCGGCAGAACGAGCACGTCGTACAACTCGGGTTTCTGCACGAGCTGCATGCACATGTTGTCGACGATGCGGTCCTCGAACGCGATCTTGCCCTCGTATTGGGCGGCGATCGTCCGGCAGCTCTCGAGGAAGAGGCCGTCCGAGAACTTCATGATGTTGGCTTTGTGGACGGCCGTGACCTTGCGACGGTCGTTCGCGACGGCGTACTCGAAGGCGAAGCGGGCAATCCGCTCGGATGCGGCCCGGGTGATGATCTTGATGCTCTCGGCGGCGTCCGGGCCGACCATGTGCTCGATCCCGGCGTACAGATCCTCGGTGTTCTCGCGCACGATCACGAGATCGACATCGTCGTAACGCGTCTTGAGACCCGGGATCGATCGAACCGGCCGCAGGTTCGCGTACAGGCCGAGGGTCTGACGCAAGGCCACGTTGACGGACCTGAAGCCAACGCCGACAGGCGTTGTGATCGGGCCCTTTATGGCCACCTTGTTGCGCAAGATCGAGTCGAGGACCGACTGCGGAAGGGGTGTCCCCTCCTTCGCCAGCATCGCTTCGCCGGCTTCGCGGACTTCCCAGTCGAGCTTGACACCCGACGCATCCAGGACACGCCTGGTCGCTTCGGCCAACTCGGGGCCGATACCGTCTCCGGGAATGAGAGTCACTGTTTGGGCCATGGGCGGCATTCTAGCCGCAAGCCGAGGCGTCCGGCAGCCGTCGCGGCGGCCGGTCTGAGCAGGCCGGTCGCAGCGATATGGCCCATCTGACTGAGTAGTACGGCCGACTGGAAGGCGGTCGCGCGTCCGCCTGCTAGGATCACGGCGAGTGTCACCGGGGATGCTGCGGATTGCGCATAGCCCCACGGTTACCGAGAATCGGAGCTGCCGGGCGTGAAGATTCAGGAAGCCGACGCGAAGTCGCTCATGCTGGCCCAGGGGTTGCCGGTGCCGCCGTGGAAGGTGGCCCGAACGCCGGCTGAAGTCGAGGCGGCCGCCAGATCGTTCCTCGACGCGGGGGCCGGCCGCGTTGTCGTCAAGGCACAGGTGCTTGTCGGCGGGCGCGGCAAGGCCGGCGGCGTGAAGCTCGCCGGTACGCCGGCGGAAGCCGCCGCGATCGGCGCCCAGATCCTCGGCATGGACATCAAGGGCATAACCGTCCGGAAGGTCCTCGTCGCGGCCGCCGTAGACATCGTCAAGGAGTACTACCTGGGGGCGATCATCGATCGCGCCGGCCGGCGGATCACATTGATGGCCTCGGCGGAGGGCGGCGTCGAGATCGAAGAGGTCGCCCGGCAGGATCCCGGCGCGATCCATCGCGTCTCGGCCGATCCACTGCTCGGGCTGCTGGCGTTCCAGGCCCGCGCCCTGGGTCTGGCGATCGGGCTACGCGATCCACTGCTCAATCCATTCGTGGCCATTGCCGAAGGGCTGTACGCCACGATGAAGGCCAACGATGCCGATCTGGTTGAGGTCAATCCGCTCGCGGTCGTGGCCGAGACCGCTCCGGACGGGTCAAAGTCCCAGCGGCTGATCTGCCTGGACGCGAAGATCACGCTCGACGACTCGGGTCTTCCACGACACCCGGAACTCGAAGAGCTACGCGACCTGGACGAGGAAGATCCGACGGATGCCGAGGCCCGGCGGCTCGGGATCAACTTCATCCACCTGGACGGNNATCGGCTGCATGGTCAACGGCGCTGGTTTGGCCATGACCACGATGGACCTGGTCAAGCACTACGGCGGCGAACCGGCCAACTTCCTGGACGTGGGCGGCGGCGCTCGCCACGAAACGGTTTGCGGGGCCATGGAGCTGATACTGGCCGATCCCCACGTCAACGCCATTCTCGTCAACATTTTCGGCGGCATCACCCGTGGCGACGAGGTCGCCGAGGGCTTGATAGAAGCCAGGGCCGAGCAGAGCCGGGACGTGCCGATGGTCGTGAGGATAGTCGGGACCAACGCCGCCGAAGCGGCGCGGTTGCTTCAGGAGGCGCATTTCGAAACGGCGACCTCGCTCGATGAGGCGGCCGAGAAGGCTGTAACGCTATCGAAGGGGGCGGCACGGTGAGCATTCTCGTCGGCAGCGACACGCGGCTCGTCGTCCAGGGCATCACCGGTCGCGAGGGTGAATTTCATACCCGCGCTTCTATCGCGTACGGCACCAAAGTCGTGGCCGGGACTCGGCCGGGCAAAGGCGGCCAGACCGCCATCGACGGCACCGTACCGATATTCGACACGGTCGCCGAGGCCGTGAACAAAGCCGGCGCGAACACCTCCGTGATCTTCATTCCGGCGAACGGCGCCCCGGACGCGATCCTGGAGTCGGTTGACGCGGGCATCGCGACGATCATCTGCATAACCGAGGGCATCCCCGCGCTGGATATGATCCCCGTCGTTGAGGCCGTCCGACGGGCAGGAGCGAGGCTGATCGGGCCGAACTGCCCCGGCGTCACGTCTCCCGGACGGGCCAAGGTCGGGATCATTCCCGCCTCAATTCACGCCGCCGGCAGAGTCGGGGTCGTATCGCGTTCGGGAACCCTGACCTACGAAGCCGTGCAGGCCATGACCGACGCAGGCATCGGCCAGTCGACGTGCGTGGGCATCGGCGGCGACCCGATCATCGGCACCACGTTCCTCGACGTGTTGAAGCTCTTCCGCGACGACCCGGAGACCGAGGCGATCGTCATGATCGGCGAGATCGGCGGCTCGGCTGAGGAAGAGGCGGCCGCGTTCGCCGCCGAGCACCTCAAGGGCGTACCGATGGCGGCGTTCATCGCCGGGAGAACGGCGCCCCCCGGCCGCCGGATGGGCCATGCCGGCGCGATCATTTCCGGCGGATCCGGCACCGCGGCCGAGAAGATCGCGGCGCTGGAGGCGGCCGGGGTCCGCGTGGCGGACTCCCCGACGCAACTTCCCAGGCTCCTGGTCGAGGCCGGCTACAGGCCGTAGCGAGATCGTGCGCCGCGATGCGGTGGGGGCATGTTGTGGGAACGCTGATGGACCTAGTGGCCGGCGACGCCCGCGAGATCCTGCTCGCAATCGGCATCGATGATTGGGCCGGCCTGCACGACCGGACTCGCTTCTCCGGCTACCTGTCGCTCGGAGGCGGCATGGATCCGAGCTGGCTGGACCTGTTCGCCCATGCGGTTCGTGATGTGTCCGAAGGATCCACACCGATCGACTTCAGCGAGGCGATATGTCCCCTGGAGAGTCCAGCGCAGATGCAGCTGGCCAATCTCGGCGATCGGACGATAGAGCTGGTCGATCGACACTGGGTAGTGGAGATCGCGGCGATCCCCGACCGGCTTGTCGATCGGGTGGCGGCGCGCTGGATCGACCTGGTGGACGTTGAGGAGTGCCGGGTCGACGCGGACGAGAAGCCGATGCTCCGGCAGGTGGCCGGCGACCTGGTCGAGTTCTGCCGCCTCGCTCGCGAGGCCGAAGACGTGCTCTTAGCCTGGTCAATCTAGGGGCGACCGCCTAGGGGTCCGACCCTATCAGTAGCCCAGTTTTGCCCACGCCGGGCCGCCCGGTGCCTCGATAAGTTCGACGAGGACGCCGTGGCAACTCTTCGGATGGACGAAGGCCACCGGCCCCTCGCCGCCCTTGCGCGGCGCCGCGTCGATCAGCACCAGGCCCATCTCCGCGAGACCGTCCAGTGCGGCCTGGATGTCGGGCACTTCGAAGCAGACGTGGTGGAATCCCTCGCCCTTGGCTTCAAGGAAGCGCGCGGAGCCGGTGGTGTTGTCGGTGGGCTGGACGAGTTCGATCTTGGTCTCCCCGACCGTCAGGAAGCCGATCGTGACGTGGTCGTACTCCATGTTCATCACCGACTCGACGTCGAGCCCGAGCTTGTCTCGATAGAGGTCCAGCGAGGCCTCGAGGTCGCGGACGATAACCGCGACATGGTGGATCTTGCCAATGCCGATGCCTTGGGGAAGGGCGGACTTGAGCTGATCCATGTTTCTCCTCCGACTATCGAGACGGTTGCGAGATCGGACGGGCGTTCGATGTGCGCCGCCGTCAATCGGTGGCCGGACACCTCATCCATGGTACGAAATCGAATGGGCCGCTCGTGGGTCGACTTGCCGTTCCCCCGCGTGGCCCACGTCCTGGCGACCGAGCGGCAGCTGCGCGCAGCTGCCGGAGACAGATCATGAACGGGAGTCTCGGCGGTTTCAACGGAAGCTCCAGCGGGTATCTGCCGGCAGCTGCACCGACCTGTAGCAGCTGCGAGCAGCTGCACGCCGTGACCCTACCGGAGCCACTCCCCTGCCCTGCGTCGGATATGGCTCAGACCGTGATCAACTCGCGGTGCTCACCCCAGACCGAGCGAAGCCGGTCGCAGATCTCACCGACGGTCGCGTATGCCTTGACCGCTTCGATGATCACCGGCATGAGGTTCGCGTCGCCACGGGCCAAATCCTCGAGACGATCCATGGCTGCCTTCCAGGCCGCCGAGTCGCGATCGGCCCGAACCTGTGTGACCCGCTCGCACTGGCGGCGTTCCCCTTCAGGATCGATCTTCTGGAGGGATGGCGTCGTGGTCTCTTCATCGCGGTACTTGTTGACACCCACGACGACCTTGCTGCCGTTCTCGATGGCCCTTTGGACTTGATACGCGGCTTCCTGTATCTGCCGCTGCTGGTAGCCCGCCTCGATCGCGGCCAGGGTCCCGCCCAGGGCTTCGATCTCCTTGAGGTAGTCGTTGGCGGCGGCCTCGAGCTGGTTGGTCAGGGTCTCGACGTAATAGCTGCCGGCCAACGGATCCGGCGTCTCGGTGACTCCCGACTCGTAGGCAAGGATCTGCTGCGTCCGGAGGGCCAGGCGGGCAGCTTCGGCAGTCGGCAGCGCCAGGGCCTCGTCCCGTGAGTTGGTGTGCAGGCTCTGAGCGCCTCCGAGAACTGCAGCCAGGGCCTGGACCGTGGTCCGGACGACGTTGTTGTCGATCGACTGGGCCGTCAGCGAGGACCCAGCGGTCTGGACGTGGAAACGGCAAGCCATCGAGCGAGCGCTGGTGGCACCGAACCGATCCTTGATGATCCGGGCCCACATCCGCCGGGCGGCTCGGAACTTGGCCACCTCTTCGAATAGTTCGCTCCACGATGCGAAGAAGAAGCTGAGCCGGTCGGCGAAGGCATCGATGTCGAGGCCTCGGCTGAGGGCCGCGTCGACGTAGGCGATGCCGTCGGCGAGGGTGAAGGCGAGTTCCTGTGCGGCCGTGGCTCCGGCCTCGCGCATGTGATAGCCGCTGATGCTGATCGTGTTCCAGCGGGGCAGCTCCTTGGAGCAGAATTCGAAGATGTCGGTCACCAACCTCATCGAGGGCCTCGGCGGGAAGATGTAGGTGCCGCGGGCGATGTACTCCTTGAGGATGTCGTTCTGGGTTGTGCCGCTCACCTGGGCGCGGGCCACGCCCTGCTTCTCGGCCGCCGCCACATACATGGCCAACAAGACCGCCGCGGAGGCATTGATCGTCATCGACGTGCTGACGGTGTCCAGCGGCAGCTTGTCCAGCAGGACTTCCATGTCGGCCAGGGAACTCACCGGCACACCGACGCGACCGACCTCGCCCTCGGCCTCCGGGGCATCGGAGTCGTAGCCCATCTGGGTCGGAAGGTCGAAGGCGACCGAAAGGCCCGTCTGGCCCTGCTCGAGCAAGTAGCGGAAACGGCGGTTGGTGTCTTCGGCCGTGGAGAACCCGGCGTACTGGCGCATGGTCCACAGGCGACCGCGATACATCGTGGGTTGAACGCCCCGGGTATAGGGGAACTCGCCCGGGCGCCCTAGATCTCGATCCTCGTCGAGGCCGGCCAGATCGGACGGGGTATAGAGGTCCCGGATGGGCGCACCCGAGGTGGTCAGGAATCGCTCCTGGCGCTCCGGGGATCGCGAGACGGCCTTGGCCCGGGTCGTGGCACGCCAGCGATCCCGCCCCGGATCGGACCCCTCGTGATCGCCGGCCCCGCCCTGGCTTGCTCCTTGGTCTTCAGCCACTTGCCGCTTCCTCTCGCTGTGCCCTATCGCTGATTGCGCGAGCGTGCTGCTGGGATGATGGCACGGAGACGCCCAGGACCGCCAGATGGACCACAGCCACGAGGGGCGCGCCGCTCCTCGTCGGGCGCCAGACCGGGGACTCGGGGTCCGTCGTTAGGGGGCCGCCACTAGCCCGGGGCGTCTTTGCGCAAAGACGCCGGCTCGCCGAATTGGCGGCGTTTTCGGCCAATCCACATTCAGCGCCTGCACGGCCCGTTCGAGTAATGGATTTCGGCAAGCGATATCCACAGAATCGGTGAACAACTTCGCGATTATGTGGATAAGCGGAACCGTTGGCGAAGTCGCGTGCGGTAGCATCAGAGGAAATCGACGCGGGCTTGAAATGTCGTTGCCTCCTCGAACACAGTCGCGGAGAAGCAGTGCACAGTCGGCCTCAGCCAACCAAGACTCACGCGGAACGAGGTGTTACACGGTGGCCAACGTCATCGCGATCGCAAACCAGAAGGGTGGCGTCGGCAAGACGACCACTGCCATCAATCTGGCTGGCGCCCTCGCCGAGCACGGCCTCAGGGTGCTCTGCATCGACATGGACGCCCAGGCTAACCTCACCGTTGGACTCGGGATCAACCTGGCCAATGTCGAGCGGTCGATGGCCAACGTCCTGGGCGAGCCGCGAGTTCGCCTGAAGGACATCGTGGTCACCACCGACACCGCCGGCATCGACGTCGCTCCCGCCACGCTCGACCTCGCGTCGACTGAAGTCGACCTGCTGAGCGCGATCGGCCGTGAGTACGCCCTGGCCGAAGCAATCGATGAGTGGGCCCGCGGCCACTACGACTACGTCTTGATCGATTGCCCGCCCACGCTGGGGCTCCTCACGATCAACGGTCTGGTGGCAGCGAACGGAGTGATCATCCCCGTCCAGACACAGTACTACGCCCTCAAAGGCCTGGCGGCTCTCGTCAAGGTCATCACCACGATTCGGTCGAAGCTGAACCGCGACCTGCGGGTGCTGGGCCTGCTGCCCACCTTCTACGACCCCCGTACCGTTCTCGGGCGCGAGATGCTCGACGAGATGCGCGAGAACGGCGAGAACCACGTGTTCGAGACCATCATTCGCAACGCCGTGAAGCTCGGGGAGGCTCCCCTTACCGGCATGCCGATTACCGGCTACGCCACAGCCTCCGAAGCCGCCAACAACTACCGCGATCTGGCCAGGGAGGTAATCGCGCTTGGCTAAGCCGGATTTCCGCGCGGCGGCGACCGCTCGGCTGAATGAGGAGCGGACCCAGGGGCTGTCTCAGAACGTTTTGAGCCTGCTCAACGCCGACGAGACCACCATGGTTCGGCCGGCCGCGGTTCGCAATGTGCCGCTCGACAAGGTGACGCCCAACCCGAACCAGCCCCGCCTGGCGATGGACAAGGCCGGTCTCGACGAGTTGACGGCATCCGTGCGAGAGCACGGGGTCCTCCAGCCGATCCTGGTCCGACCCCAACCAAACGGCCACTACCAGCTGATCGCCGGCGAGCGGCGCTGGCGAGCCGCTCAGGGCGCCGGCCTGGCCGTGATCCCGGCGCTTATCGAGGAGATCGACGATGAGACGGCGCTCGAGATCGCCGTCATCGAAAACCTGCAGCGCGAGGATCTATCGCCGATCGACGAGGCGATGATTTACGACAAGATGATTCGCGAGTACGGCTACAGCATCCGCAAGCTCGCGCAGAAACTCGGCAAAGACAAAGGCTATCTGGAGAACCGGCTCCGGCTTGCGGACGCTCCACCCGAAATTCGCGAGCTGGTGTCTCTGCGCAAAGACACCCTATCCCACGCCTACGAGCTTCTCAAAGTGGACGACCCCAGGAAGCGCAAGCACCTGGCCGACATGGTCGCGCGCGGAGAGTTGTCGCTGGTCAAGCTGCGCGAGAAGATCGACGGAACACCGCGGACCCGCCGCTCCACCTCGGGGGCAACCACTAAGGGATTGCCTGCCGGTACGGTCGAAGACGCCATCGAAGCCGAGGCCGAAGCCAACTGGCAGGTCACCGGCTCGAAGAAGCCGCTCACCGACAACTCGCTGATCGCAGTCCGAGCCCAGCTCACCGAAGCCATGTCGGACCTGATCACGCTCCTCCAGTCCGACGTGATGCAGAACATCGACGAGACCGACCGCCAGAACCTGACCAAGTACCTGATGATCGCTAAGGTGCGCCTCGAGAACGCAATCGGCCTCGTTCGAAGAGGCGCCGACAAGTAGACGCGCTTCGAGGGCGATAGCTGAGCGAGCTGCGCCCGCGCCTGCTCAGGCCCCCAGAACACCCGCGGTCTGGAGAGCGACCAGCCAGGCCGTCCCGAGAACGACCAGGCTGACGGCTTGAATCTCCCAAACGAGGGGTCGAATATGGTCGCTTCGGACGCCGGCCAGGGCCAGCCCGAACCAGCCCAATCCGCACCCGCCAGCCTCGACCAAGGTCGGTTCAAGAGGGCCCCCGCCGGCGATAGTTGTTGCTAGCGCAACTACTTGTACCGCCGCAAGCAGCGCGGCGTTGGCTACCAGCGTCCGTTGGGCGCCGAGGAATACGGCGATAGACCTGACTCCGGAACGGCGGTCGCGATCGAGATCCGCGTACGCGTTGGCCAGGGCCAGCGCCGCTCCGGCAACCACGCCCATCGCCACTACACCCATAAAGGCCGTCGCGACCGACCCGCGCGCGCCGAGCCAGGCATAGAGAGGCAACAGTCCAACGCCGGCCGCGAACGGCGCCCACGCCAGAGGCGTGGCCTTGAGTCTCAGGTCGTAGAGCAGTCCGTCGACCAGCCCGACGATGGCAAGGACCAGCGCCCATAACGAGACCGTGGCTGCGGCAGTCAGGCCGGCCATCGACGCGACCACGCATACGGCCGCCACAGTGCTGCGACCGACCAGACCGGCCGGGATCGGCTTACGGAGTTTGGTTATCGAGTCGGCGGCCGCATCGGCGAAGTCGTTGGCGGTCCCGATCGCGAACTGCACCAGCAGCATGCCAAGACCCAGCCGTAGGGCTACGCCGAGCTGGGCACCCGCGACCACGGCGACGGCGGTGGCCGCTGCCGCATCGAGCGCCGAAGGGAAGGGATGAACGGCTCGAATCAGGCCGCCGGTCACGGAGCGCGGCGAACGTGATCGCTCAAACGTAGACAATCTCGTCGAAACTGGCCACGAGATAGGAGATCAGGCGGTCCCGCGCGTCCGTGGCCTCGGCCCGCAAGCCGGGTACGAGGAAGTGCAGCGAGATGGTCGGCACCAGGATGTTGCCGGCGGCATCGACGCCGACGGTCTCCGGAGCACCGCCGCCTCTCGCAAAGACACGCCGAAAGCCCTTCTCGTCAAGGTGTGCCGTCTTGCGGAAATCCGCGACGACTTTCGCCAGGCCGCGCCTCTTGGCAACGTCTCGCAGGAGCTCGGCCGCCCAAGCGTCGAGCTGCTGGTCCGTCTGCCCCCGAAGCCGCTCGCGGTACTCCGTCGGGGTCGATGCCAGTCCCGATGCGCCCACGTCTCCTCCTGCTCTTGGTCGGCGCCAGTATCGCAGACTGCAGGGGGCCGGGCCCAGATTGCCCGGGCAGCGGTCCGCTGCGCGCCGACGGACCGGTAGCAGCACGCGGGGCTACGACCGGGTATCTGGCCTGCAGCTCCCGAAGTCGGACTTGCCGGCCTGCGCCGGCGGTCTCGACCCTCCCGGCCAGTCGTTGAACAACTCGGTGAGCCTTCTGCCCAACAACCCGGGCAGAGGCCGGTCTGGGAAGTCCGCGACCAGTTCCTCGAGGGCCGCCTGGGCCACGGCAGTCAGGCTCGCGACTTCCGCGGCAGTCGGCCGGAACTTCGTGGCAGGCTCAGCGGCTATCGGCGAGCCGACTCGGACCCTCACGATGCGGCGGAACCCAAGCCAGCTTGTGCCGTTGATCGCTACCGGAACGAGCGGCACTCCAGCCCGCAATGATAGGTAGGCGGCGCCTTCTCGGAGCGGCAGGACCGTGGCTTCGCCGGCGTGAATGCGCCCTTCCCCCGCAATCGACACCACGGCGTCACCGGCAAGCACCGACTGTGCGCGCGCAGTGGCTGCGACCAGTCCGCGTCTTCCGGGTCGGTAGGGAATCACGACCCCGCTCCAGCGCATCAGGCGATTCCTTGCGCCGTGCCTCATCTCTTCTTGTATCGGCCCGAAGAAGTACATCCGCGGCCGGCTCGGGATCGCGGCAAACATGTAGAACGGGTCGGCCCAGCTCTGGTGCGTGAAGCAGAGCACCGCCGGGCCGTCCGGCAGCCGCTCGAGGCCCTCTCCGCGAACACTCGAGTACAGACGCGCGGCCATGCCGATGAAGGCATGCACCGTTCGATAGCGTCGGATCGACTGGCGAGGAGCCTGGTCGTCCAGCCATGTGTCTTTGCGGGCGCGAGGCGACGCGACTCCGGATGGAGCCGATCCAGGCGCGTCCAACCCGCGTGGCGATATGACCATGCATCGAGTATGCCAACCTGGCAGAGTTAGCGGTGTCGGCTGGCCGTCCCAACACGGCAAATTGATACATGTTTTGCCCGAGTCGTGGGTTCTCAAGGCCTCACGGCATCGGGGCAGGCCCCTATTGACCCGTTCTCAGGCCTGAGTACGATTGTCCGCATGCCTGAGAACGAGTGTTCCCCAGCCGAGAACGACTGTTTCGAAGCTGAGAACGCGCGTTCTAATTCTGAGAACGACCGTTCTCATGCTTGAGAACAGTTCGGCCCTCGACCTTACCGTAGGCCGATCGACCGTCCGGCAGGCCATCCTGGCACTGCTGATGGACGAGCCCGGCTGCCGGCTCCACCTTCGCGAGATACAGCGCCGGGCCGCGACCAGCCCGGGGACTGCCAGCCGCGAGCTGGCCAAGCTGGTTGCAGCGGGCCTCGTGGAACGCGAAGCCGAAGGCGCTCAGGTCTACTTCCGAGCCTCCAACTCGCCTTTCGCGATGATGCTGCGCTCGATCCTGCTGGCGATGCCGTCTCCCGAACGGGGGCCGCGGCCGCGTCGGCTGCCCCGCCCGGGACGGACCAAAGCGACCGCGGCGCCGGCCGCAGATCAGGTTGAGTTCGAACCAGGCGTTGCGAGCTCGGGTATCGACTCGGCCGCCGCGAGAGTCTTCGAGCCTGCGCCGAGACAGCGGTCGCAAGCCCCGTCCGAACAGGTCGCGGGCGCCGACACTCTCGAGTCCCCCGCCCCTTCCTCAGCCGATTCCCTTGTACTCAAGGCTGCTGGCCGTTTCGCGGAATCGGTCCGACTTGCCTACGGCGACACACTTCGCGGCGTCTACCTCTACGGTGCTCGCGCCGGTGGATCGGCTGCCGGCGACGCCGATGTCGAGACGATCATCGTCCTCGACCAAATCGACCACTACGGCGCCGAACTCGAGAAGACGAGCCAGATGTGTGCGTCGCTCTCCCACGAATTCGGAGTACTCGTAAGCCGCATCTTCGTATCCGAGTCCACGTGGGAAGGCGGCCCGGACGGAAGACTGCCGTTGGTTCGGTCGGAGGCCATTGCCCTATGACCCCTCGCAGCGCGCAATTGATCGACGGCGCGAACCAGGCCCTCGCCTCGGCCCAGCGCGAACTCGAGGCCCGCGACCTGGACGGCGCGGCGGAACGCGCGTGCGTGGCAATGCTTCGGCTGGCCAAGGCCTGCCTGGACGTCGACGGAGTATCGGCCGGGCCCGCCAAGGCAGTCTGCTCCGAGTACGGCGAGCGTTTCGTCCAGACCGGGATCATGTACTCGGCCTACTTCCGCTGGCTCCTGGACGCCGCCGACTTGCGAAAGGCCGCCGCCAGCGATGTCGCCGCCCCCATCGACTACGACGCTGCCGCGACGGTGGTTGAGCGAGCGGAGATCTTTCGCGACGCCACCACCCGGTTCGTGGCCAGGAGCACGCGATGAGCGAGGTGAAGCTCTTCTCCGATGGAGCAGTCTCGATCGGCTCGCGCGGCGGGTCGACCGTCGAACTGCTGGACCATCAGCACACCCGGCTGATCGGCGCCAGCCTCAGGTGGAAGCGCTACCGCGCCTGGAACTCCTCGTGGGTACCGGGCCGCTGTGAGCTCTGCGGCGCCGGGTTCACTGAAGGTGGAACACCGGGACTGAATGCCGGCTACGCAGTAGTCGGTGGCGGACCGGCCGGTCAGGACGATTACCGCTGGATCTGCGCCATCTGCTACGAGACCCACCGGGACCACTTCTGCTGGACCGTTCTTGACACACGCGGGGCCGCCACGGAACCGCCCGGTCTGCTCGAGGCCGCATTCGGTTGGATCGGCCGGCAAATGGAATCGGCAGACGAGGGCGGCTCGGACGACGTGGAGTCGCTTCTGGTGCGAACACGGCATGAGCCCTGAGGACCCGCCCGTCCAGGAACCTACCGCGATGGAGTACGACCTCTGGCGGTGGCACACGGAGGGCGCGTTCCCGAAGGATCAGCCGCCGGAACAAGGCTACGTGCACATCGGTATGTTCCTGGTCTGGCTGATCGACGCCGACATGCTGGATCACGAGTGGGCGGCCGGAAACGCCGTCTCCTCGACGATTGAGTCGATACACGAGCGGAAGGGCTCCGCCTGCGCCCTGCGCGATATCACCGAGGGACGGCTGGCCGGTGACATGCTGGGAACGGAGGGCCAGGCTTTCGCGGGCGCCTATTACGCTCCCGAGTACGGCTACGTTCGCGACTGGAATCGCGTCTTCGGCCGCGCCGCGGCGCACTATGCCGTGCCCGGCGATTGGGAAACGTACGACCGTATCGGTCCGGTGATAGAGCGCCGATACCGCGAGTGGATCGCCGCGGGGCGGCCTGAACTGATGCCTATGCCGCGCCTGCTCGACTTCCTGTTGCGGCTGGCGCGGCCCCGACTTCGCTAGCGAGCGCGCAGCCGGCACAGGCGCCCGGTCGACCGGTCCCGTCGGTTGTCTGAGCCGGGCATGCCGCAGCCTGGAATGGTGTCTTGGGAAACGCGGCGACGCTGCCAGTCAGCCTTGCGCCGCCGCTTGAACGACAGCATTGCACAACTCTCAACGTCTTGCTGGCGCGACGCCAGACGCCGACCGCCGATAATGGCTCCATGCCAGAGACCGAACGAGATTCCGGCCGTCGCGGGGATATCGGTGCGGTTTCCCCGGCCACGACTCCCCTGCCCGGTCTGCGCCGCGTAGAGCAGATCATGGGCACGGCGATCAGTCTGGACGTTCGCAACGAGTGGTTCCCGCCCTCGCAGCTCGATGTGGCATTCGACTACCTTCGTTCCGTGGACGAGCGGTTCAGCACGTATAGGCCGACCAGCGAAGTCAGCGGGTTGATGAGAGGCGATATCGACGAAACGAGTTGCAGTCCGGAACTGCTTGAGGTACTCCACCTCTGCGAGCAGTTGCGGCTCGGCACCGAGGGCTACTTCGACATCCGCTCCCACCGGCCCGACGGACTGCCCGACCCCACCGGCCTGGTCAAGGGCTGGTCGCTCGAGAATGCGGGGCGCGTCCTCGAAGCCGCCGGGGCGCGTGACTATTGCATAAACGGTGGCGGCGACATCGTGGCCAGAGGCGAGGCCGCGCCCGGCCAAGCCTGGCGAGTAGGCATACGGCATCCGCTGATTGCAGACAAGCTGGCCACGGTGCTGGCGGTGCGGGACGGAGCCGTCGCGACCTCGGGTTCATACGAACGGGGAGATCATGTCCGAGATCCGTTCACGGGCCGCGCCCCAACGGCCGTCCTGAGCGTGACCATCGTCGGACCGAGCCTCACCTACGCCGACGCCTACGCCACGGCCGCCTTCGCGATGGGCCCGACGGGCCTGGCCTGGGTCGCCGGCCTGGCCGGCTACGACGGCTGCTCCATTACGGCCGATCCGGACGGCTCGAACGGACGCCTGGCCTGGACACCGGGCTTCGAGCGTTGGTTCGCGGATCCGTCTACACGAAGAAGGGATTGAGCCCCAGGTACGTGTGGCCGGCGATCGCCAGAAGATAGCCCGCGAGCAGTAGCAAGCCGGCGACCAGGTGCAGTCTGATGTTCGACGCCATCGCATCCGTCAGTTCGTAAGGGTTGTCGTAGGCGGCTACAAGCCCGGCATGAACCCGCCTCGCCAGCGGGATCGCCACGAGCATGAGGCTGGTCCAGGCCGGCAGGATCCCAACGGCGACGCCGACCGCCAGCGCTGCGAACGCCCCCGTGACAGACCAATCGAAGCCGCGGATCACCGCCGCCTTGGACCATCGCACCGGTAGCGTTCGCTTACCCGCTTTCGAGTCGCCGGCACGATCCGGGATCTCGTTCACGTACAGGATCATGGCCACGAACAGCGCAATCGGAACAGAGAGTAGCGCCGCCTCGGCCGATATGACCCCACGCGACTGCACAACGTACGTACCCAGCAACATCACCGGCCCGAATCCGATTGCCGTCGAGATCTCACCGAGGCCTCGATACACGAGCTTGAGCGGCGGCATCGTGTAGGCGACGCTGATGAACAGTCCGAGCGCAGCGATGGCCACCAGTTCCGGCGAGAAACGCAGGATCAAGAGGATCAGGCCCAGAGCTATCGCCACTCCGTAGCAACCTGCCGCGAGCATCGACATCTCGCGTATCGAGACGAGGGCGTTCTGAAGCACCCGCGAGCCGCCGCTGAACTTCGTCGGCGTGGTATTGGCGTCGTCGGCGCCCTGGAGCGTGTCGAAGACGTCGTTGGCAACATTCAAGCCGAGGTGGACCGAACTGGCAGCCAGCAGCGTAATCACGGCCGTGAGCGGATCGAAGATGCCGGTTCTGGCCGCAACCGCGAGTCCGAGTAGTACAGGCGCAAACGTGGCGGTCAGGAACGGGGCTCTCGTGGCACGGATCAGCAGCATCGCCGTCGAGACTCGGGGTCGGATCGGCTCGCCCCTTTCTTCGGACAGCGCCTCAAAGAAGCGGCGGGCCTTCGGCAGGCCGCGTTCGTAGGCCGCCGGCAGCGGCAGGTCATGCTCGTCCCAGGCCCAGACCCGGTCCGGACTGAGCGCGAACCGGCCCCTCGGCCGGGTTGATGGCACTCCCCACAGAGTTACGTGGCTGCGCTGGTCAAAGCCACCACCACTCAGGACGCGAATGTGGCTGCCGGTCAAGGCCACGACCGCACCGGGCGGGACCTGGAAACCGGCCGGTCCGGTGAAACGGACTACTCCATCGTCCGGCCTGACTTCGATCTCGATATCGACATTGACCGGGTAGCCGTCGTCTTGCACCCAGGTCAGAATGGCCCGCTTGTATTCGGCCAGCAGCGCCAGACCGTGGGCGGGCGAGGTCGCGGCCGGCGCGTCGGTCGCGTCGGGCTTCTCCGCGTCTGCCGGCTCGGACGGAGCCGCGGCCGCGGGCTCCGACGTAGCGAGTATCTCGGCATCGATGGCGTGGTCCGACGTCGAGTCGATAGCCGCTATCTCCCCGGCGGCGTCCGCGACGGTATCCGGACTCGACGCAGGCTTGCGACGCAACCCGGGCAATCCCAGCCGCGGGCTCATCGAGCCACCTCGGCAGCCACGGTGATCTCAGGCTCGCGGTCGGTGCGACCGTCCGGCCAGAACCACGTCCGGCGCGGCGTCAGCTCGATCAGCACCCGCTCGAAGATCAGAGGGAAACCAACCCGCGACTTGAGAAGTGCGACGGTCGCCTTGTCTTTGCGGCGCCAGTTGTCCAGAAGCCGCTCCCAGCCAGCGGTCAAGTCATCGCTCGATACGCGCGCATCGCACTGGATCGTGACGCGGCCCGTGTAGGTGCCCATCGCGTCCATGTTCGTGATCGAGAAGCTGACTCGTGGATTGGCTTCGATGTGAGCGACTTTGGAGCTATCCAGAACGCTGGAGGTGAGGAAGATTCGATCGCCCCACAGGAGCGGCACCATCGGGTACGTGATGGGGCTTCCATCGCGGCCTATGACCGAAAGCTCGCCGATGAGGGCGGCGTCGATGAGTCGCGATATCGGGTACGGCAGCGCGGGCAAAATGACCTCCAAGCACGGGACGCCGGGGTGAGCACCCCAATTGTACGGATCGCGAACCACTCAAGGCCCGACACGGCATGAAGAACCGGTTAAGACGTCGATCAGCGATTGCGATCGCGGTCGGGACTGCCTCCGAATAGGCGGATCGAGGCCGCGGCCGCGCGTTGCTGTTCGTCTGTGATGAGGTGGCGCCGGTCGGCTGTGCTGTTGTGGGCGTACTCGGCGAGCATTGTCTCGAGGCCTTCCAGACGTTCGAGTTGCACGGCGACGATAGCCGACCACCGGGCCTGAACCTCTTTGGTGGCCCCGGCGGCGGCGGCCCAGACGACGTACAAGTCGGCCAGGCAGATTTCGGCGGCTCCGAGCGACCGAGCCCAGGCCGCGTCGGCGGACAGCTCGAGCAGACGTCTCGCCGTCGTGCGGGCAGCCTCATCCGCTCCGGCGCAGACGGGGCAGCGCTGATCGGCATGCTCCCCGAGCCAGCGAGCCTGGCCTGAGGCATCGCCGCGGGCGGCCTTCTTCATGGCCTTGAGGCGGCGGCGAAGGACGGCATCGAGCAGGACTGCCGTCGCCAACTGGCTGCTGGTCTGGAGCAGTTCCATCCTGGCGAGACCCACGCTGTGGATCTGGCAGAAACCCAGGCCATCGTCCATCTGGGCGCGCAGGCCGCGGTCGGTGGCACCCTCGCGGGCCAGTCCTCGCAGCGCCGCGTAGACGGCCTCCTGGCGAGCGTCGCAGACCGGGCAGAGGCCCCGCTCCAGCGCCTCGGCCAGGCGTATCTCCCCGAAGTCGCGGGCGGGCAGTCTGGCGGGCCCGGTCACCGTCGTGGTTGGAGTGCGATCGGCCTGATCATGGCCACAGCCTACCGCGCGGTCAGCCTCGCCGGGTCATCGCGGCGTAGGTGACACCGAACCCGATGACACACCACACGCACAGCGTCACGAATGCCTCGAGCGGGAGCCCGAACATGTTTGGAGCGATTGTGCCGCGGGTGACCTGGCCCATGGCCTGGATCGGCAGGATGCGGTGGATCACCTCGAACCAACCGGGCAGCTTGTCCGGCAGGAAGGTCAGCGGCGAGAACATGAACACGAACACGACGATGGCTTGAGTGATGATCACGGTCAGCATGTACGGCAGCAGCGACGCGATCGCGTATCCGATGCAAGCCGACGTCAGAGCCACGAGCAGCACGGCCGGGACCACCAGCGGACTGACCTGAAGATCGAGCCCGAAACGCCATGCCCCAACGAGCACGCCCAGAACCACGCCCGGGATGACTATTGCCAGCCAGACCGTCAGGTCGGCAGCGAGGTAGGCCAGGCGTGGGACTGGCAGCGAGCGCATATAGGCCAGACTGCCCTCGGTCTTCTGTTCGCCGATCGTCTGCGGGAGCGCTACCAGGCCGACCGAAAGCATCGAGATGGCCGGCGCACCGGTCGCGATCAGGTAGATCGCGGTGCGGTCTAGTGTCGGGAACAGGAGCGGGTAGCCAAGGACGATCCCCAGGGTGAAGAGCGTCTGGACCGCCAGCATCAACGGCAGGTAGTTCTTCTTGCGAAGCGCCTGCCATGTGACGAGCAGTCGATAGCTACGCAGCAGTTGCATCGAACACCTCCCTGCCCTCAGCCGACCCGGCATCCGCGCCGCCGACCAGGGCCACATATACGTCCTCCAGCGTGGCCGGGCCGAGGGTGAACTCCTCGACCAGGCCCGCTCGCTCGAGCGACTCCGCCCAGGCCACGGCTTGACCGGCGGCGTCGGTCGGGACTCCGACCATCACCCGATTGCCCACCGGCACGGCCGAGAGTCCGAACGGCGAAGTCGGAACATCGGTTGCATCGGGGTCCATCACCAGCTCCAAACGCAGCGCCGCACCGAGCCGGCCCTTGAGGCCCGCCGGCGTACCTTCGGCGATCACCCGGCCCTCATCGAGGATCGCCAGCCGGTCGACCGACCTTTCGGCCTCGATGACGTTGTGGGTTACCAGCAGCACCGCGGCGCCGTGGTCGGCGAGTGTCCGCACCTGCCGCCACAGCAGCCGGCGACGGACCGGATCCACGTCGTTGGTCGGCTCGTCGAGCATCACGACGCGGCCTGGTACGACGGCCGCCATCGCGAATGCCACCAGCCGCTTGACGCCGCCGGATAGCCGCGACGCATCGACGTCGATCCACTCCTCCAGGTCCAGGGCTTCCATCAGCCGGGTCCGCCGCACCTTCACTTCGGACTTCGACGCGCCGCGGAGCTGGCCGAGCAGATCGATCGCCTGGCGCGGAGTGAGGCCGTCGATCGGCACCTGCGACTGCGCCTGGAAGGAGCACAGCCGCCTGGCCAGGCTCGGGTCGGCAACCATGTCGCGGCCGTCTATCCGGATCGAGCCGGAGGTGGGCCGCAGCAGCCCCACGACCTGATTGACCAGGGTCGTCTTGCCGGCACCGTTGTGGCCCAGCAGGCCGAAGACCTCGCCCTCGTCGATCGCCAGGTTGATTCCGTCGTTGGCCCGCGTACCGGTCCGATAGACCTTCGTAAGTTCCTCGATCTGCAGCAACATCCCTAGTCCCCTTGATTCAGGCAACAGCTATCCAGGCGGGGCCCAATTGGGCTCCGAAAGAATTCGAATGAACTGACCCGCGGCGCCAGGCCGCCCCGTTACTCGATGACTATTCGAACCTCGTCACCATGGTCGGAGACCTCCAGGATCGGCCCGGTCATGCCGGTCTGGATCGCCTCGACGATGCGCGACCTGTGGTCCGGCGAAAGCCCGGGCACCTGATCGATGGCGAAGCCCGCCGCGGCCAGCGGGATCTGAAGGTTGATGATCTGATTGCCGTTCTCGGCCACGAAGATCCGGATCCGGCGGCCGGCCAGGGCGTCTTGCGCCGTACCGGGTCGCCTGGCCTCCCCGCGCGGACGCGCGCCGGAGGTATCGCCGCCGCCGCGGTTCTGGCCGCCACTTGCGCCGTCCGGCGTCGCGGACGCGGTTCTGCCTTCCCGCTCCAGAGCGGCCACGATAGGTGCCGCCTCTTCGGCGGTGAGCTTGCCGTCCGAGACCAGCTTGAGGAGCGCTTCGAGTTCTCCCGACATGGCTAGCCCCTCGCCCGTTCTAGACGATCGGCGGCCTCATCGACACCTATCTCGCCTCGTTCGAGAGCCTGCAGAACCGCAAGCTCCTCGTCCTGAACAGGATCCGAGACGGACTCGCCGGTCTCGTCGGGGTTCCACGTCTCTTCCGTCTCATGGAGTTCGCTCTCTTCGATTGGAGCACTCGGGGTAGCCGCGGGCGGCGCCGGAGCCGCCGGAGCGGTCGGAGCGGTCGGAGCGGTCGGAGCGGTCGGAGCGGTCGGAGCGACCACTCGGTCCTCCGGCCGCGCCGCCAGGATGTGGAGGCTCCCCGAAGTGGAATTGACCCTGAAGCTGGCCCGTCCGTCGCCGACGATCGAACGCCAGTAGCCTCTGCCGCCTTCGCCGCGATGTTCGACGTGGGAGACGATCGATCCGGAGACGGCCCGCAACTCGGCCGTGACGCCGCTTAATGGCGTCAGATCCACGCGACCTGAGATCGACTCGGCACGATGGACGCCCGAGGGGTCCAGTTCACCCACAACGGCGATCCCGCCGCTCGTAGTCGATACGGCCAGACCGTGGAAGCGACGGGCGCGAACCTTGATCCCGCCCGAAACTGTGTTCGCCCTCAGGCGGACGTCACCGCCTCTGTCGAGCGTTATCGAACCCGTGACCGAGCCGGCTTCGACCAGGCCGCCGACGCTCCAGAGCCTGATGTCGCCCGAGACCGTCTTGTACTTCTGGTCGCCCACCAGCGCCATCGCTTCGACGGACCCGCTCATCGTCTCGTACCGGATTTGAGTGCCCCACGGCACATCCAGGCTGATCTCGGCGCGGAAGACGCGCGCTCCGCCGAACAGCCACGCAAGTCCAGTCGAGACGCGCCTGTCGGGCGTTTCAACCTCGATGAACTCGGGGCCGCGGTCGACGATCACCCGGCCTGTGTCGAGGGCTCGTTCGGCCGCCAGTTGATCAGTGGCTCGAATTCGGTAGGTCACCGACAGATGAGCTTCCTCGCCCTCGATGCCGCGGACACGCAGAGCCCCGGTCAGAGTCTTGACCGAGACTCGGCCGTTGGTCCCGATCTTGTGAGTGAGCGTTTCGGTCCGTTCCAGGGTCCCCATCTCCTACTCCTTCCGAGCGCGGAGGAGTACTGCCGCCTCGTCCGCCGTGATTTCGTGCCGGGCCAGCCGCTCCAGAACGTCGCGGCGCAACTCCGCCGATTCGCCGGCGCGGCCGAAGTCGCCATCGCCGTCGTCCCCGATCGGCGTGCCGTCCGTCAGTCCAAGCGCCCGAACGAGCGCCTCGATCCGGGCTCGGACGGTCGGGTACGAAACCTTGAGCTCGCGTTCGAGTTCCTTGGCATTGCCCCGGGCGCGGAGGAAGCTCTCCAGGAGGGCCAGCTGCTCGCGGCTGAGCCGGCCGAAACGACCGACATTGAAGTCGCCCTCGATCGCGGTGCCGCAACCCCGGCATTGAAGACGGGTGATTGCCAGCTCGCTCGAGCAGACCGGACATGTGGAGATGACGTCGCGTGCCATTTGACGAATGAAGCCTCTGTTGAGAGCGGCGCCGCCGCATTGCCGGCGGGCTGGTCTTTCCGTTCAGGAGACCATCTGCTAGTTGATGTTGCCACTATGCCAGTGGCACTTTACATTTGTCAAGTGGCGATTGCCAAATTGGGAGTTATTGATCTCAGATGGCGACGTCGCAGTTCGTGGCGCTGGATGACCGGACGTGGAACGGTCCGAGCGGCCGCATCGAGCCCAGTGTTGCCGGCTGATAGCGCCGCGCGGCGTCCGGTGAGATATCTGGCTACGAGGTATAGATTCGGAGCGTCGGGCTAGGAGATGCCCCGACTGCTCGGAGGCCAAATGGCGCGACGCGTATACAACTTCGAGAATCCGGACCGGTTCACGGCGGGAACCGTCGGCCAGCCTGGCGACCGGTCCTTCTACCTGCAAGCGCGCGAGGGCGACCGCATCTCGTCCGTTCTGCTCGAGAAGGTCCAGGTCGCATTGCTGGCCGAGCGCCTGACGCAGCTGCTGGCTGAGGTCCGTGAGCGCGGAGCCGGCATACCCGTGGAAGCGGCCCTTTCCGACATCGACTCCGCGCCGCTCGACGAGCCGCTCAACGAGACGTTCCGGGTGGGGTCTCTGACGATCGTCTGGAACGGCGAGGACGAGTCGATCACGCTGGAGGCCCGGGCTCTGGGCGAGGACGAGGATTCGGACGCCGACCCATTCGAAAACGAAGACCAGGATGAGGACGATCTGGACCTGGATGTGGTCCGCGTACGCCTCAACCCTCTGCGAGCGCTCGCGTTCGCCAAGCGGGCCCAGGATGTCGTGTCTGCGGGACGGCCGCCGTGCCCGTTCTGCGGTCAGCCGCTCAACCCTGAGGGGCATATCTGCACGCGGCGAAACGGCTTCATGCACTGAGCGGCATGGCCAGCGAGCGGCGCTCCAGTCCCGAGGCCTCCGTGGCCGGCATGACTCAGGAGGAGATCGAGGCGGCCGCGCTCGAAGGTCGCCAGGTATCCGGGCCGCTGGATCGAGCGACGGCCCTCCGGCTGCTCCGCGACGGAGGACTCACTGTCGTCGGCCGGCTCCTGTCGGCGTCCAATGCCACCTTCTTCTGCCTCGTTGCCGGACCCGGCGGCGATCCCGCCCGCCCGATCGCGGCAAGCTGCGTCTACAAGCCGATCCGCGGCGAACGCCCGCTCTACGACTTTCCCGACGGCACGCTGGCCTATAGAGAAGTGGCCGCTCACGCCGTCTCGGAAGCGAGCGGCTGGGATGTCGTGCCGCCGACGGTGATGCGCGACGGGCCGTTCGGCGAGGGCATGGTCCAGCTCTGGGTCGAGATCGACGAATCGGTCGATCTGACGGAGCTGCTCGATTCCGACAATCCGGCCTTGCGCCGAATCGCCGTCCTGGACGCGGTTCTCAACAACGCCGATCGAAAAGCCGGCCACCTCCTGCCACTCCCCAACGGGCACGTCCAGGGCATCGACAACGGCCTCTGCTTCGCCGTGGAGCCGAAACTGCGGACGATTCTGTGGGGCTGGCGCGGCCAGCCACTCACGACGGACGACCGGGCGGTGCTCGGCCGGCTGAGGGAGGCGCTGTCGGGCGATCTCGGCAGCGAATTGCAACCATTGCTGGCGCCGGAAGAGGTGGCCGCGACCGAACGACGGATCGACGGTCTGCTCTCCAGTGGCGTCCTGCCCAGGCCGGACCGGAACAGGCCGGCGGTGCCGTGGCCACCGTTTTGATGCGAGTGGCTCCGGTCAGCTGAACTCCACCGGCGGCCGCAGCCGTCAAGCGGCCGCGAATCCTCGTCGCGGGCGTCGGGCCGGCTCGTCGAATCGGCATCACGGACACGCACCGGCGGCGCCACAATCGCCGCGGAGGCCGACTCTTGCTCAACTACTTCGACACCAGAACACGAGTCATCGGAATCGCTGCTATCGGGGCGAGTCTTGCGGCGCTGCTACTTCAGCTCGCGGGCGCCGGCGGCGTGGCGGTCTTCGGTGCCTCGGCCGTCGGCCTGGCAGGGCTCGCGGCAATGGTCGGCGAGGGGACGGAGCAGCTCTCCCAGCGGCTCGGGCCGAAGGCTACCGGCGTTCTACAGTCCGGTCTGGGCAACCTGCCGGAGTTCTTCATCGGCATATTCGCCCTGCGCGCCGGTTTGCTCGATGTCGTCCGGGCCGCGCTGGTAGGGTCGATTCTGGCCAATACGCTGCTCGTGCTGGGGCTGGCCTTCTTCGTCGGCGGCCTTCGTCACGGAACCCAGAAGTTCGGCACCGACCAGACGAAGCTGATCTCGACTCTGCTTGTACTTTCGGCGGCGGCCATTGCCGTACCGACGATCGCGACTTCGCCGGGCGGCCCGGACCAGGGCCACAGCGTCGAGCTCTCGGTGGTAGTAGCCATCGTGCTGCTCGTGGTGTTCGCGGCCAGCATCCCGTTCGCGATCGGCAGTGGCGGGAGCGGCGCGGCCGAGGCCCCAGTTGAACCGGCTGGTCGGGCCTGGCCGATCAGGTTGGCGATCGCCGTCCTGCTGGTCTCTGCCGTAGGCGCCGCATTCGTGAGCGACTGGTTCGTCAACGCACTCAGGCCGGCGATGAGCTCACTGGGGATGTCGGAGTCGTTCGCCGGATTGGTGGTCGTCGCCATCGCCGGCAACGCCGTCGAGAACGTGGTCGGCGTCCGAGCCATGCTGGCCGACAAGGGCGACCTGGCGATCAGCGTGATCCTGAACTCCAGTCTGCAGGTCGCACTGGCCCTGGCGCCGGTCCTGGTGTTGGTCAGCCTGGTGATGGGCGGCGCAACCCTGACGTTGGTGGTCTCGCCGCTGCTGGTGGCGGCTCTGGCCCTGACCGCGGTCCTGGCGGCTCTTGTGGTGATCGACGGCGAGTCGACGTGGCTCGAGGGCATGGCCCTGATGGGCTTGTACGTCATCATCGCGGCCAGCGTCTGGTGGGGCCCGCCGATAGGCTGAGCCTCTCGCGCCGCTCGCGCGGGCGGCTGCGTCACCTCGGCTGCGTCACCTCGGCTCCGGACTCGCGGGCCCCTACGGCCTTGCCCGTCGCTCCCTCCAGACCGCCGCTCCGTGTCGATCCCGCACGAGCGGCCAGGCGCCCACCAGGCCTACGTCGGCGCCCAGTTCGGCCGGAACTATCCGGACGCCGGCCGCCGGACCTCTCAGCGCCGTTGTTGCTACCGCGACCCGTGCCGGCTCCAGCCATCTCGCGCCCTGGCGTTCGGCGACGGTACCGCCCACGACGATTCGTTCGGGGTTGAAGGCATTGACCCAGCCGACGCAGGCGATCGCGAAGGCCCTCCTGGCTCGCTCCATCAAGCCGACGCAGACAGCATCGCCGGCCATCTCCCCTTCCGCGACGTCACGGCCGGTGATCCGCCCCGACGCCGCTCGATCCGCCAGGAGCCCCGATGCCAGGGCCCCTGCCACGGCGCCCCGGGCGCTATCCGCGAGCGCGTCCTGCGCCGCGGCCGCCAGCCCCGAACCAGACGAGATCGCTTCGAGATGGCCGATCCCGCCGCAGCCGCATCGCGGCCCGCCGAATGGCATCAACGACACATGGCCGATCTCGCCGGCGGTCCCGTCCGGACCCAGCAGAAGCCGGTCCTCCAGCCAGATGGCTCCGCCGAGGCCGGTCGAGACCGTGATGTATATGAAGTTGCCGCAATCGCGGGCGGCCCCGAGCCAGTGCTCAGCGAGAGCCGCGACGTTCGTGTCACGGTCCAGATACGCCGGCAGCCCGACACGATCCTCCATTTCGTCGGCCAGAGCCGCGTCGCGCAAGTCGGGCACGTTGGGCGGGTCGACGACTACGCCGCGCCACGGATCCACGGGGCCCATCGACGAGATGCCGATCGCCACGAGACTACCGCGTGACGCGGCCGGCAGGTCGTCTCGGACGCCGCGGAGCAACTCGGCGCACGTGGCGTAGATCGGCTCGGGGCCACCCCCGGATGGAGTCGCCGCGGAGCGCCGACCGAGACGGTCACCGGCCGAAGTAATGGCCGCGGCCCGGATCTGAGACCCGCCCAGATCGAGACCGAGGGCGATTCCCCGGCCCAGAGTTCCGCCGAGCGGCGTCACGGCCTGCCGGAACGGGGCTTGGCCCTTCCTGGTCGTGAGTATGGGCCGGCGGCGGCTTGCGCCTCGGCGACGGTCGCGGCCTCATCGGCCGGCAGGGTTGCCGCCGTCGCGGTGCCTGGCACGGAGCCACTCGCGGCCGGGTGGGCCGGCGCGTCGGCCGCCGCAGCTACTGGGGCCGCCGGCGCTGTCGGGGCCGCCGGCGCTGTCGGGGCCGCCGCGGACGGCGTGGCCTGCGGGCTGCCCGCCTGCGCCGCCGGCCTGCCGACCGCAAGAGCCGCCATCGGGCCGGTCCCCTTCTCCGCCTTGCGGGTCGATTCGGCGGCTGTGTGGCCGGTTTCCTCGGGATACAGGACATGGATCGTGACGTTGATGGCGGCCGCGACCGGGACGCCCAGCAGTCCGCCCAGGATGCCCCATGTGCTCAGCCCGACGAGGACGGCGAAGATCGTGATCACCGGATGGAGGTGAACGGCCCGGCCGATGACCAGCGGCATGACGACCTGGTCCTCGATCTGGCGGACGACGAAGTAGACCACCAGAACGACGAGGGTCGTGTTGGTTCCGTGAGTCGCAAACGTGACCGTACCTGCCAGCGCCGCCGCGATCACGGGACCGACCAGAGGGATGATCTCCAGGATTCCGCTGAGGATCCCGAGCGTCAGCGCGAACGGCACGTGGAGGACCGGGCCAAGAATCACGTAGAAGACCACCGACACGAGCGCGATCAGGAGCATCTGGCCGCGCAGCCAGCGGCCCAGCACCACGTGGATCTCGTGCGCCAGCCCGAGAGTCTTGGCCCTCTGCCCGCTGGCGAGGAAGCGCAGGGCGAACTCTCCGAAACGATGACCGTCGAGCATGAGGTAGAAGGTGATGATCAGACACAGGACCACCTGCAGACCGACCTCCACCGCTCGTTCGGCCATCTGAACCGCGCTGGAAGGCGAACTGAACAGGCCGAGCAACGTCTGTTTCAGCTGCGTCGCCAGATCGTCGACGTTGTAGGTGCTCCCGGCGATGACGACGCTGTTGCCCAACAGCTTGCGCAGCCCCGACGAGATGACATCGTGACCACCCGAGGATAGCTCCGTCAGCTCGCGGCCCACCCGTTCCGCGGCGACGAAGGCAAGCACGGCGACGGCCCCGAGGAAGAGCACATACCCAAGCGCGATAACAACGACACGGGGCAGGCGCGTACGGCTCTGCACGGCCGAGACGACCGGCGCGAAGGCGTAGGCGAACAGGCCGGCCACGACGAACGGGCCGATTATCGAGCGGGCGAGCCAGATGACCGCGACTACGCCAAGGGCGAGAACGAGCAGCCTCACCGATTGGTCGGACCAGGCAATGCCGAAACGCGTCGGCGTCGGCGTGTCAGCCGTTCCGGTCGAGTCCGATCTGGTCACCATCGCACACCTCAGGTTCACAGCGAGTCGGTACCCTGCGGGTCGCCGATTGCCCGCGACGGGAGTGAATAGCCTAATACCGATGCGCACCGCCGAACCTTGAACTTCATCATCTCGTTCATCGGCCCGGCGTTGCTCCCGGACTTCATCAGGCGAGTCTTCGACTACCTGCCGTTCAGCGCCGCCAGCAACGCAATCGGGCTGCAAGGCCCGGCGGGAACTTCGTCGAGCGCATCTGCCGGCGCCCTGGATCCGAATATGGCGCTGCTGGTCATCGTCGTGTGGCTGGTGGGACTGCTCGCCGTTGCGGCAGTCTCCGTCGAACGGACCGAGATCGCGGGCTGACGTCTGCTCGGGGGCTCGGCGGGGCGGCGGATGGTACGCTCAGACCGATGGACGAGCAGCGGCCCACGGCCGCAAATACCAGCGCCGAGGCGGCGGAATCCGCCCCACTCGGGCCCGAGCCGGAGACGCCGTTCGAGGCCGAGCCCGAGCACGAGTCCGGAATCGGCTTTGTCGGCCACCTCCACAACGTCGCCGGGCCGGTCGCGGACGCGATCGGATCGTTCTTCGAGGCGGCCGGTCAGGTCTGGTCCGTGCCGGAATCGAGCATCGGACGGCTGCTGGGCCGCAAAGCCAGAGAGCCGTTGGCGAACTTGTACGAGATCTATCCGGAAGCTCGGCAGGCGTCCCCCCACGAGTTGGGGTTGAGGTTCGTACCGATCGAGGATATCCGCGGCACGGCCGTGGCCGGCGCGGCCCAGCGCGGCGGCGACTTCCTGCCGCTGAAGCCGTTCAGGGGTGAGAACTGGGAGGGGCGCTGGCGCCGCATCATGCACGCGCACGACAGGCTGCAGGCCCTGCCGCCTGTCGACCTGATCAAGTTCGACGGCGACTACTGGGTTGTGGACGGTCACAACAGGGTCGCGGCGGTGCTGTATAACCGGGGCATCGGCGTGGACGCGATGGTCACCGAGCTGGTTCCGCTCGATGGACGCATGAGCGAACGGCCCCGGAACCTGCTCTCCTACCTGGGCGATGCCGCCGAACTGCGCGCCGCCGCGCAGGGCTACAGGCCGGCCATGGGTATGCGCCAGACCGAGCAGTTGTCGTCCGACGAGGCGGCCAACATCCCTCTCGAGGGCTACGCCGACACNNGAGGCCGAGGCCGATACCGAGCCGGACGAGGCAGAGTGACGTGACCAAGCGGCTTGCCATCGAGTGGCCGGACGCGGCGCCGTTCCGGGATCGCGACGGCGCACCGATCCGGTTGCTGGCAGTCTCCGACGTCCTCGACGGAACGTTGATCGACGCACGCAACCGAGCGGCCGTCACCCCGATCGACCTGATCGTCGGCTGCGGCGACCTCGACTGCGACGACTTGGCGTTCATCGCCGACGGATTCGACGCGCCGATGGACTACGTCATGGGCAACCACGACACCGATGAGCGCTGGAAGCGCGCCGGTGATATTTGCCCCGAGGCCATCCACTCCACCGCGATACTTCGCCGCGCCGGCCTCGCGATCGCCGGGCTCACCTGGCCCGGAACACGCGGCAAGGGCGGCAACCGCAGCGAGCGAGCGGCCTGGAGCCAGGCCATGAGGCTGGCCACGCGCCGGCTCGGCCACTTCGGTCCGATGATCATCCTCAGCCACGTTCCGCCGCTCGGTGCCGGCGACGTCGCCACCGACCCGTACCACCGTGGCTTCAAGGGCTACCGCTGGCTGATGGAACGCCTCGAACCCACTCTCTGGCTCCACGGCCATACCCCGCTGGCGGCGAGCACCGAATGGAGCGTTGAGGTGGGCCGAACCAGGGTCCTCAACGTAACCGGTGCAGTCATCATCGACCTGCTGCCTCCCACGCCCGAGACCCTCGCCGCCCAGCGCCTCCGAGTCAGCGAAAGGGTGCGGGCACTCAAGAACAACCCGCCGAAGAGGCCGCCGACGACCCTATAGATCCATCGGGTCGGGGTCGGCCGGATCCACTCCGAGTTCACGTACCGCGGCCTCGACGTCCGCGAGCGGCAGCGCGCCGGAACGGCTCAAACCCACCAGGGCGGCCGCGGCGATATGCGACGCGTCGATGGCGAAGAGCCGCCGGAGCGTTTCGCGGGTGTCGGAGCGGCCGAAGCCATCCGTACCCAGGACGATGCGCGATGCCGGCAGCCACGGCGCAACGAGATCCGGATAAGCCCGGATCCAGTCTGTGGCGATGACGATCTGGCCGCGGTCGGGCGGCAGGACTTCGGCGACGTGGGCCAGTCGGGGCTTCCCGCCGGGATTGAGCCGGTTCCAGCGGTCGGTCGCGAGGCCGTCAACGCGCAGCTGCTGGAAGGAAGTGGCGCTGTAGACCTCGGCCGGAATGCCGCGCTCGGCCAGTAGATCGCGGGCGGCGACGACCTGCTGCAGGATCGAGCCGCTGCCGACCAGCCGTACGGGTTCCTTGACCCGTGCCGACTTGCCGAGAGCCGGCGCCGCAAGCAGGCGGTAGATGCCGCGCGAGATCTGCTCGTCGGTCAGATCGTCGGGCCGCTTGGGCATCGAGTAGTTCTCGTTGTAGAGCGTGATGTAGTAGAAGACGTCAGCCGACGAGCCGTCGGCCGGCGTCGTACCGTCGCCTGGACCCTTGCCGTACATCCGGTCGATGCCTTCGCGCACGATCGACGCCAGCTCGTAGGCATATGCCGGGTCGTAGGCGCGTATGTTCGGCACGACCGACGCCAGCACGTGCGAATGGCCGTCGTCGTGCTGCAGACCCTCGCCCATCAGCGTGGTCCTGCCGGCGGTAGCGCCCATCACGAAGCCGCGGCCGCGCTCGTCGGCCAGCGCCCAGAACTGGTCTCCAGTCCGCTGGAACCCGAACATCGAGTAGAAGATGTAGAACGGGATCAGCGGCAGGCCGTGAGTGGCGTATGAGGTGGCCGCGACCTGGAGCGAGGCGACGGCCCCGGCCTCGGTGATCCCCTCCTCCAGAACCTGCCCGTCCTGCGCTTCGCGGTAGCTCAGCACGAGGTCCGAATCGACGGGCTCGTAGCGCTGCCCGCCCGAGGCGTAGATACCCACTTCCTTGAAGAGCGGGTCGAGGCCGAACGTCCGCGCTTCGTCGGGCACGATCGGGACGATCCGGGCCCCGATCTGCGGGTCCCGGATAAGGTTGCGCAGCAGGCGTCCGAAGGCCATGGTCGTGCTGAC
>PMXR01000078.1 GCA_003171035.1 Chloroflexota bacterium | reverse complement strand
TTCGGCTTCCGCTGCGGCTTCCTTGGCCTGCTCCACATGGAGATCATCGAAGAGCGGCTGGAGCGCGAGTTCGGGCAGGAGCTCATCGCCTCGGCGCCTTCGGTCGAGTATCAGGTCGTCATGATCAATAACCAGGGCACGGTCTCGGTCGACAACCCATCGAAGATGCCGAACGCCGGCGAGATCGAGGAGATCCTCGAGCCGTGGGTCAAGCTCGGCATCGTCACGCCGTCCACATACATCGGCACGCTCATGGAGCTGACCAAGGCTCGCCGCGGCACATTCCTCGAGATGGAGTACCTCGATCCCAAGCGCGTGCTCCTCAACTTCGAGTTGCCGCTCGGCGAAGTCATCGTCGATTTCTTCGACCAGCTCAAGACGCGGACTCAGGGCTACGCCTCGATGGATTTCGAGGAGATCGGCTATCGCGCCGCCAATCTCGTCAAGGTCGACGTGCTGGTGGCGGGCGAGCCGGTCGACGCGCTGTCGGTCATCGTCCACCGCGATCGAGCCCAGGCGATCGGCCGCGAGCTGGTCCACAGGCTTCGCGGCCTCATCCCGCGCCAGATGTTCGAGATCGCCGTCCAGGCCGCCATCGGCTCCAACGTCATCGCCCGAGAGTCGGTCGCGGCGATGCGCAAGAACGTTCTGGCGAAGTGCTACGGCGGTGACATCACGCGGAAGCGCAAGCTGCTCGAAAAGCAAAAAGAGGGCAAGCAGCGCATGAAGCGCGTCGGGTCCGTCGAGATACCGCAGGAGGCATTCCTGGCGGTTCTCCGTATGGACGAGGTATGACCGGATGAGGCATGAGCGCCGATAGCTATCGGGTTCTTCTGAGCGGCGGCATATTCATGCTGCTGATTCTCCTGCGCCTCGAAGCGAGACGTTTCGGGGCCGCCGAGTTCGACGAATCGGGCCGGTCACCGCGCAGGTTCGCGACGCAGATCTCGTGGTACTTGATCGGGGTGGCGCTGCTGGTGGCGCTGTACTCCGTCCACCCCGCCCCGCACGATGTCCTCTACCTGCTGGCGGGACACCGCAACGATGTCGTCTTCTACGGGGCGATCGTGGCCGGCCTCGGGCTCTTGCTGGCGGCGGCCCTGGCCTGGCTTCGCTACGGCTATCTGCGCCTGCCCACGCCGGCGGCCTACCCGGGAGCCGGCCTGAACTCGATCGCCACGGCCTTCATCGACGAGGCCACTTTCCGCGGCGCGCTGCTCGGGGCACTCCTGGTCATCGGACTGCCGGGCGGCGGGGCCGTTCTGCTCATGACGGTCACCTATATGATCGCGACTCGGGCGGCGGCTCCGGGCCGCCACTACTCGGTGCTGGTCGTGACCGCGTTCCTGGGCGCCGCCGGCGGCTGGGCCACGCTGGCCAGCGGTGGGCTCGGGGCGGCGTTCATCGGCCATGCCGTGACCTCGTTCGGGCTGTTCGTCTTCACCGGCCATGCCGGCCAGATGCCGCGTGGCGGGCGCGAACTTGAAGAGCTCGTGTTGCGGAACGAACCGCCGGCGGGTTGGATTGACGCCCGCCTGGTCCGCGGCTCCGCCGCCGGCGGCGAGTCGGCGGCAGCCTACCAGGAGATCGGGCCTTCGGGGTTCCGGAGCCGTGCCGACCGGTGGAGCGCCGGCCGTTCCACTGGATTGCTGGCCTGGATCGCCTCGGCCGGCCTCGCAGCCACGGGCCGAAAACCCAGTGGCCGGCCGCCCGTAGATCGCCGGGCCGCCGATCGCCGGCCGGCGAAGAACCCTGCTGACGGCGGCCATGCCGGCAACCGAACTCGCGGCCGCAAGCCTGCGAACGGTGCCGCGCCGAGGAGCCAGACCAGGCGCCGATCACGCTAGCCGCTACGCTCTGCGCGTGAGCCACCCAGCGCCGCCCGTCGCCCTGTACATCCATCTGCCCTTCTGCGTGGCTCGCTGCCCCTATTGCGACTTCACCGTCTATGCCGGCGCGGACGCTCGCGGGCCCAGGGCGCGGACGGAGCGGCTCTACCGAGCGGTTGCTCGCGAACTGGAACTGCGGGCCGATGCTCTCGACGATTCGCGGCCGGGTCGGGCGGGCGCCCCAGCTGGGGTCGGCGCGCTGGGCTCGGTCGGCGCGCTGGGCTCGGTCGGCGCGCTGGGCTCGGTCGGCGCGCTGGGCTCGGTCGGCGCGCTGGGCTCGGTCGGCGCGCTGGGCTCGGTCGGCCCTCGCCCGCCGCTGCGCAGCGTCTACTTCGGTGGTGGGACGCCGTCGCTCATCCCCGTCGAGTGGCTCGAGCGCATGATGGCGATCGTCAGGGACCGATTCGGGCTGGTCGCCGACGCGGAGGTGACCCTCGAGGCCAACCCCGGCGCCGATGAGCGAGGCGATCCGGCCGCGTTCCGGCGTGCCGGAGTGACGCGCATATCGTTCGGGGTGCAGAGCATGGACGGCGGCGAGCTGCGCCGCCTGGGCCGGCGCCACTCACCCGGGGACGTGGCGGCGGCCGTTGCGGAAGCTCGAGCTGCGGGCATCGGGTCCCTCAACCTGGACCTGCTCTACGACGTGCCGGGACAGACGATCGCTGCCTGGGAGGCCACGCTGGCCGCCGCTCTGGCTCTTGCGCCCGACCACCTCTCGCTTTACGCGCTGACGCTCGATGACCCGGAGGCCGAAGGCCTGGCCGGCGGCGGCGGCGATCATCTCCCCACGCCGCGCGGCGCTCGGCGCTGGCGCGAGAGGGCTCGCCTCGAGCAGGACGACGACCGGGCCGCCGATCAGTACCGCCTGGCAACAGACTTGCTGGCGGCGCGGGGATGGCGCGGCTACGAGATCTCCAACTGGTCGCGGCTCGGGCACGAAAGCCGCCACAACCTGGTCTACTGGCAGCGAGAGCCGTACGAAGCCGTCGGTCCGGGCGCCCATGCGTTCGACGGCGTTGTCCGCCGCTGGAACGCAGCGGCCATGCAGCCGTACATCGATGCCCTCGATTCGGACGTGCGCGAGCCGGTCCTCCCTCCAGGTGGCTCCGAGACGCTCGATGACCAGACCGCGGCGGCCGAGCGCGTGATCCTGTCGCTGCGCCTGGACCGCGGCGTCCCGATGGACTGGGCCGCGCAGCCTCCTCTGGCAGGAGCGCTCGACTGGGCCCTGTCGTCCGGGCTCACGGAATTGGTCGAACTCGACGGCGAACGGAGGCTGCGGCTTACCCTGCGGGGACGTCTCCTCAGCAATGAGCTGTTCGAGCGCCTGGTCTAGCCGGGCTTCACAACGACCCGCCGAGTTCGCCTCGTCCGACATTTCACGCTCGATTTCCGCCCCGCTGATCCGATCGGACCGGCGGGGCGTATGTACATAGTGGAGGCTTTTCTCGACGCGGCTGCCGTAGACTGGCTGCGCTGAAGAATTGATCCGCGGTCGGCAGGTGTTGTAGGATGCAAGAAACGGATTGTTTGTTGCCCGGCCAATCGATCGACAGATCCACTCCAAGGCCCAACTAGGAGCGATAGTCGATGGTCTTCCGCAGCGAGAGCGGACTTGCCCATAGCACGGTCCGGCGCTGTCATCTGGTTCGGATGCTACGCGAGCTGGCGGATCAAGCCAATGTCCGAGATTCGGACTGGCGGCCTTGGTGAACACTTCAATTCAGGAGGCCCTACTTGGGCCCCACGCCCCCGGTCTGACGAGCTACGCTCGGAACGACCGCGTTGATATTGACGCCGACTCTGTACGACCCGGTTGCGTTCGCTCATTTGGGCGATTTCGCCCGGGTTGACCCCAGACACGGCGCCCTCAGAGGCGCTCCGTGGTGTGCAGCCCGTACACCACCATCGAGATCAAGGAGGTGATGCAGGACTGACGTGAACGTGGCGACTGAGTCGCCGCGCGTAGCAAGTCTGGATGCAGACGCATCCACGAAACAGGCACCATATGTGAGCCTGTTGCCTGAGGTTTCTCAGGCAATGCAAGAGGAGAACGGCTTTGTTGAGCACTAAGAAACTCGCAGCTTCAATGATCGCGATTGCCGCGATCGTGACCGGCTGCTCGTCGACCGCCACCGCCAGCCCGGCGGCGACCCCGACCCCGGCGACGTCGGCCGCTGTCACCCCCGCCCCCACCCCGACTGCGGCTCCGACTCCGCAGCCGACCGTGATCCCCGCGGACATGTCCGCGATGGCGCCGATCAAGGCCCTCAACACCGGCACCGGCGAGGTTGACGTAATCCTTCCCGACGTGACCACGTCGGCTCGCTACGCAGTCTATGACGCCCCGTATCTGGCTCAGGCC
>PMXR01000039.1 GCA_003171035.1 Chloroflexota bacterium | reverse complement strand
CGTGCCGTCCACATCCGCGACGGCCATCTCGGAAAGGCGGTACTTCAGTGAAGATCGGAGATCTGCTCCATCTCGCCCTCTCCCGGCTTGGGACCGGCAGGCTCCGGACCGCCCTGACGATGCTCGGGGTCATCATCGGCGTCGCCTCGGTGGTGGCGCTGGTGAGTGTTGGTGAAGGGGCCACGGCAGGCATCAGCAACCAGCTGCAATCTCTCGGCACCAACCTGTTGACCGTGAGCCCGGGCTTCACCCGAACCGGTGCCACCCGCGGCGCCGCCGGGTCGGCGACGACTCTGACCGTCGCCGATGCGACCGCTCTATCCACGCTTTCGGGCGTGCAGGCCATCGCGCCCGAACTGACTACCAGCAAACTGGTCATAAACGGCACCCAGAACGAGACGGCCCGAGTCGTGGGCACAACACCCGGTTACACCACCGTGTTCGCCTATCAGATGTGGGCCGGCACGTTCCTCAACCAGGCTTCGATCGACAACAACCTGCGTGTGGCTGTCATCGGCGCCACCACCGCGGACAACCTCGGCCTGACGCAGAGCTCGATCGGCTCGACCATCACCGTTGGCGGCCTGCCGTTCGAGCTGATCGGGATAACGCAGCCGAAGGGCGGCACCACGAACACCGACGATCAGGTGTTGATCCCGCTCTCGACGGCCCAGGAGCTCTTCGTGGGCAACGGCAGCGTTTCGGCGATCGGCATCAGCGCCGCGAGCCAATCTGAGATTGCGACCGTCTCCAGCGAGATCACGGCCACCCTCGAGCAGCGCCATGGCATCACCAACGGCGTCGACGACTTCACGATCGCCAACCAAGCCCAACTTCTCGGCACGGTCAGTTCGGTCAGCGACGTGCTGACCCTGCTGCTGGCCGGCATTGCCTCCATAAGCCTGCTGGTCGGCGGCATCGGGATCATGAACATCATGCTCGTCTCGGTCCGCGAGCGGACCCGGGAGATCGGCATCCGCAAGGCCATCGGGGCCAGAGGCCGCGACATCTTGAGCCAGTTCCTGGTTGAAGCTCTCGCCCTCTCTCTGGCGGGCGGAATCATCGGCATCGGGGTTGGCGTGGTGGCGTCGTTCGGGATCGGCATCTACGGCGGCTGGGGCTTCATCTTCAACCCGCTGACCGTGATCGTCGCGGTCGGCTTCAGCCTCATCGTCGGGGTCATCTTCGGAGTCTGGCCTGCCAGCCAGGCCGCGCGGCTCGATCCCGTTATCGCACTCAGATACGAATAGGAAGCAAGAGATGAACGAGAACTTCGAGCAAGCGGCGCCCTCCAGACGGGCGGCACCGCAGCCGGCGAAGAAGCCGGCGAAGCTGGACCGCAGCACCGCGGCACTGCTCCTGGTCGCAGCCTTCGTGGCAATCGGCGGCATCGGTTTCGCCGCCGGCCACGTTACGGCCCAAGGCGGTACGGCAGCGGCATCCAGTGCGGCCGGCGGGCGCGGTTTCGGCTTCGCTCGGCCGTCCCTCGCTCCCGGCCAGACCTTCAACACCAGCCAGTTTGGAGGCGGCGCAGGTGCCGTCGCCGGTGGCATCAGCGGCACCGTCCAGGCCGTCAACGGCTCCACGATGACAATCCAGGAAGCCAACGGAACGTCCGTTACGATCGACCTTTCGGGAGCCACCACCTATCACAGCGCGGCCGCGGCCAGCCCCAGCGACGTATCGGTGGGCGCCACCGTCACCGTCCAGATCGACACCAGCGCCCTGGCCAGCCAGACGCCCAACCCGAGCGCATCGGGTGCCCTGGGCGGACGCACCTTGACCGCCAAGGACGTACTCGTCACGCAGCCGTAGGCGTACCACTCCGACAATGCAGACAGAACCGGCCCCGTGATGATCGCTCGCGGGGCCGGCTCTGTTGAACGAACTCCGGTAGACCGCCCGAAACCGCAACCGCGGCCGTCGGACGATCTCGCCCGACGGCCAGCGCACATCTGCGAGGAGATCGGATGAACGCATCAGGGCGGACCGCATGAAGGGTCCGCGGGGCGCGGGGATAGACCCCGCCGCGGCGACCGATCCGGCCGCCGCGAAAGCCTGGATCGACGCCTATCTCGCGGCGCTCCCGGCCGATCAGCGAGCCGCCCTCCAAGACCTCCGCGAAACCGTGGCGGCCACGGCACCTCAGGCAATCGAGGCCATCAGCTACGGCATTCCGGCCTTCCGCTACCGAGGCCACGCGTCGGTCTGGTACCACGCCGCAAAGGCGCACTGCTCGTTCTTCCCGACCGCCGAGCCGATCGAGGCGCTCGCCGACGAATTGACCGGCTTCGCCCTCTCGAAGGGCACGATCAAATTCAAGCCGGACGCGCCCCTGCCCAAAGCCCTGATCGAGAAGCTGGTCCGGTACCGGCTGGCACAGCTGGACGCCGGAGCCGCCGGTAAGAAGTAGTCCCGCTGGCCGCGCCGGGACCCAAATCGCGGCGTCGCCGCGCCGTATCCTCTGTCGGTCCGTCACCACGGCCACGACCCGGACCAAAGCCCACGGAGGACTGCATGGACCCCAACCAGCCCGGCCAACCCACTCCCAACGCCACGCCGAGCACGCCTCCCGCCGCTCCGGGATGGGGTGCCCCGCCGCCTGCGGCTCCGACGGCCCCGGGATGGGGAGCACCGCCGCCTGCGGCTCCGACGGCCCCGGGATGGGGAGCACCGCCGCCCACGACCCCAACGGCTCCCGGATGGGCAGCTCCTCCGGCATGGGCAACCACCCCGCCTGCGGCGTCGGGCGGTGGGTCTGTGGTCGGTCGGTTCGCCGGCTCAGTCGCGGGCCGGGTCATCGCCTTCATCGTCGTCGCGGCCGTGATCGGCGGGGGTTTCTTCCTATTCAACAGGATCACCGGTGCCGATCACAACGGCCAGGTCATCTACACGACCGCCGATCAGTCGGGCAACAGCAATTGCTCGACCTCCAGCCTCGTCACCTCGGTCAAGGCCGGTACGCACGTCTGGGCGGTCTACGTCTGGACTCATAGGTTGTCGGCGGACCAGAGCGTCGTGGAGGAGGACTTCCTCGACGGTGCTTCCCTCGGCAAGTACGACATTCCCTCCGACAAGACCTCCGACGCGGATTGCCTCTCGGTCCTGGATGACCTGAGTACATCGTTCAGCGCGCCCGGAAGCTACGAGATCAAGCTCACGGTCGGATCAGAGGTCGTCGCCGACGGCAAGCTGACGGTCACGCCGTAGTAACGCGTTCGTGACCACTGCCACGGGGCGCAGACTGCCTTCTCAGGTTTGATCCTGCGCCCTGCGGCGGGCAGCCCCGCGTTTCATACTTACGGCATGAACAAACACCCACTGGTCTTGCTTGCGCTGGGCGCCCTATTCGTCGGCGGCGCCTGCGGACAGGCCCCATCCTCCCCGACCCCGTCGAACCCCACGGCGTCGCCTCGCCCCAGTACGAGGCCCATGCCCGGGGCCGATGACGCCGGCGTTGTATGGATGTGCCGACCCGGGATCGTCAGGAACTACTGCCGCGGCGATCTCAGCACGACGACCATCGATTCCGCGGGCAAGCAGACGGTAGTCCACGCGGACGCGGCGGCGGATCCGCCGATCGACTGCTTCTACCTCTATCCCACGCTGAGCCAGCAGCCGCGGACCAACGCCACGCTGGCGATCGACCCGGAGGAGCAAGGGATCGCCCGCGCCCAGGCCGCTCTCTTCGGTCAGGTCTGCAACGTGTACGCCCCGATCTATCCGCAACTGACGCTGCAGGCCTCGTTCGGCGACGGCACGGCAATCCAGATAGCCTACGACGGCGCCCGGGCCGCCTTTGCCGACTACATGGCCAACTACAACCACGGCCGTGGCGTCGTCCTCATCGGCCATTCGCAGGGCGCCGAGGTTCTGGTGGCACTGCTGCACGACGAGTTCGACGCAAAGCCGGAGGTTCGCAAGCTGCTCGTCTCGGCGCTGCTGCTGGGCGGAAACGTCAAGGTGCCGGTCGGCAAGCTCGTCGGCGGCGACTTCGCCAACATCCCCGGGTGCGCGTCGGCGACCGAGACGGGTTGCGTCGTGGCCTACTCGAGCTACGACGAGACGCCGCCAGCCGGGTCGAATTTCGGGCGTGCCGGCAGCCCGACGATGTTCTCCTACGGCTCAGGCGACTTGCAGGTGCTGTGCGTCAACCCCGCTCTTCCTGGCTCCACTGCGGCGGAGCTGCTGAAGCCGACCTTCCAGACGGAATACGTGGTCGGTCTCTCCCCGCGCCCGAACCCGGCCCCGACCACACCCTATACCTCATATTCGGGCCAGCTGACGGGCCAGTGCAAGACCGAGGGCGGGGCGACGTGGCTCCAGATCGATCGGGTCGGCGGCACCAACGTGATGTTCGCGCTCCAGCGCTACGGCGGAGATGACTGGGGCTTGCACCAGCACGACGTCAGCCTGGGCACGGGCACGCTGATCGAACTGATTCGATCGGAGTCGGCGGCTTTCGGCGGCTAGTGGAGGGGCTAATGGTCAACGTCAGCAGGGTGGAGTTCCACGGCTATAGCGATTGCATCCGGCTGGAGAACGCCAGTGCCCGTGTGACGCTCGGTCACCAGTGCGGCGGCCGGGTCCTCGAATACGCATGCGAGGGCGTGAACGTGCTCGAGCTCGACCCGAACCAGGCGGGCTGGACGCCCGAGTCCGGCCGCCCGGGCGTCGATCCGTGGGGCGGCCGATTCGATATCGGGCCCGAAAAGGTGCTGCCGCCCCACCCGGCGCTCTGGCTCGGTCGCTGGACGGCGGAAGTCGACGTCGCCGGCATCGCCAGGCTGACCAGTGAGGCAGACCCTGTGACGGGCGCTCAACTCGTGCGCGAGTTCGAGCTGGACGCCGTCTCGTCGCGGCTGCGCTGCACCCAGACCATCACCAATGCCGGCTCGTCGGACCGTGTCTGGTTCCACTGGAGCCGGACCCTCGTCGCCGGCGGCGGGATCGTCGTGGTGCCGCTGACGCAGCCCAGCCGGTTCCCCAACGGCTACGTAATGTACGGCCTGGACACCACAGTCGACTTCCTGCCCGAAGACCCGAACATCAGGGTCGGCGACGGCTTCCTCGAGATCCTCGACACGCCCAGGTACCCCAAGCTGTGTATGGATTCCCACGCCGGGTGGCTGGCGTACCTCGCCACGTCCGACGTCCTGTTCGTCAAGCGTTTCGCGACTTTCCCGGGCCGCAGTTACGGCGACATCGTGGCCCCGACCGTGTCCGTCTGGTACTACGAACACCTGCTCTGCGAGCTGGAGCCGATCGGCCCCGAGGAGCGCCTGGCGCCGGGTGAGTCGGCTTCGTACACCGAGGAGTGGTGGCTCGTCCCGCACAAGTTCCCAGAGCGGCGGGACGCGCTGGACCCGGCCGAAATCGCGGACGTGGTCCGTCGGGTTGCCACTTGACCGTCGAGGCGGCCGCGCTGCAAGGTCGCCAAGTCGATGGCATGCAATTTGGAGGGGCACATGAACACCAAGCTGATCGCCCTTGTTGGGGCAGTGGCCGCCGTCGTGATCGCGGTTGCCGCATTCAGCGTGGGTTACAAGGCCGGCGGTAACGGACAGCTCCAGGTCCCAATCGTGGTCGCCGACGGCTACGTCGGGGCCGACCAGGCTTCATTCCAGGTCGGCAACGTCGGGTACGGGTTCGAGTCGGCCGTGGACTGGACGGACAGCACTGGAATGTTGCACTCCGCGAGTTGGCCCGACTGCCTGCCGAAGCTGCAAGAGGTCAAGGGAGTGCGCATAGCGGCCGGGATGCTGTACTTCGGCGACACCGGCACAGGGACCGGGCAGGTCGTCTGGGTGGACTGCCGGGGACGCTGACCACTGGACGTGGGATATCCGTCTGCGGCCGCTCCACTCCGTAGTAGACGACTTCTAGGCTGCTCAACCACCCGGTGGTCGAGGAACATCAACGCGCGTGGCATGGTTTGGGCAATAGCCGTTGGGGTTCTTGCATAGCTCAATTACTGCCAGCTCGTGCCCGCGACCCTGAGGCAAGCCTAGAATGCCTCGGGCCGAGCCGACGGTAACGCAGCCGGATGCCTTGGTCGGTAATGCACCGGTGGGCCCAACTCCTAGCCGCGCGCCTGCCCGATCGCCTTCGCCGCGTCGGCTGCCCGCGCCGCCGCGCCTTCGGACTTGAAGAAGTCGGCCGGCAGGGTCACTCCCGTGGCGTGGTTCGGACAATAGCCACCTGGGTTCTTGTCGAGGTATTGCTGGTGGTAGGCCTCGGCGAAGTAGAACTCCGGGGCGGCGTGGATCTCCGTAGTGATCCGGCCCATGGCGGCGGCGGCCAGCCGCTGCTGGAACGCGTCGCGCGACGCCTCGGCTTCGCGCTGCTGGGCGTCGCCGTGGGTCAGGATCGCGGAGCGGTATTGGGTGCCCTGGTCGCCGCCCTGGCGCATCCCCTGCGTCGAGTCGTGCTCCTCCCAGAAGGTTTTGAGCAGCTCGCCGTACGAGACCAGCTTCGGGTCGAAGACGACCCGGACCGTCTCGATGTGGGCAGTTCGGCCGGTGCAAACCTCTTCGTAGGTCGGGTTCGGGGTCGAGCCGGCCGAGTATCCGACCGACGTCGAGACGACTCCGGGCACGTTCCAGAACAGCTTTTCGGCGCCCCAGAAGCAGCCCATCCCGAACTCGGCGATCTCGGTTCCGGCGGGGTATGGCGGCCGAAGGGCCGAGCCCAGAACGGCGTGTTTGGCCGGCACCGGCATCTCGGCCGCACGGCCGGGCAGCGCGTCTTCGGGGGAGGGCAGCTTGGTCTTGTGGGGATCGGTGAACCAGCTCATGGCCGCAGTTTACGCCGCGCATTCCGGCCGGTCCGCTCCTCGTCCGGGCAGGCCGGCGGCGACCCGCAGGGCGGTCCGCGGCGTCGGGCAGGTGGTGCGCTCGGCTGAGTCGGGCGGGCGCCCTCAACCGAGGCGGCCGACCCGGGCGCACGAGGCGGCCGATCCGGGTAGGTTGGACAGACGCCCGATATGTGGCGACCATGGCGAGGTGAAACGATCCGGATTGTTCCTCGCGCTGGCCATGATGCTGGGCGCCGCAGCATGCAGCTCAGGCTCGACCCCAGCGCCGGCAGGCACGCCTGCTGCGAGCGCGACCTCGATCTCAGGCTCGACTTCGGGCTCCGGCACAGGCAGCGCCTCCGCCCCGGCGTCGACCGCCACGGACCCGCCCGCGCCCGACACCACGACCTGGCTGTGCAAACCGGGGATCGCCGCCGACCCGTGCGCCGGCAGTCTCGCCACGACCGCCATCGACACCGCCGGCAAGGCCACGATCCTGCCTGCCGCGCCCGCCGCAGACCCGCCGATCGACTGCTTCTACGTCTACCCGACCGTCAGCCGCCAGCCGACACCGGCCGCCAACCTCAAGATCGACCCCGAGGAGCGAAGCGTGGCGGTCGCGCAAGCCGCCCAGTTCTCGCAGGTCTGCCGCGTCTACGCCCCGATGTACCGGCAACTGACCCTGGCCGGCATCCAGCATCCGAGCGCGATCTCGATCACGACGGCGCTGACCGCGTACGGCGACGTCTCAACGGCCTTCCAGTCCTACATGGCTCACTACAACAACGGCCGCGGCATCGTATTCATCGGGCACTCGCAAGGCGCGATGATGCTTACGGCTCTGCTCCGCAGCGAGGTCGAGCCAAAGCCCGAGGTCCGGCACCTGCTGGTATCGGCGATCCTGGCCGGCGGCAACGTCACCGTTGCGGCGGGCACGCTGGTCGGTGGCGACTTCCTGACCATCCCGGGCTGCTCGTCGAGCACGCAGACGGGTTGCGTCGTGGCTTACTCGAGCTTCGACACAACGCCGCCCAAGAACGCCGTGTTCACGCGTATCAGCACCGCCTTGCGGCCGTTCGGCGGCAGCACCAAGGGACTCGAGGTCATGTGCGTCAACCCCGCCGCTCCCGGCGGAGGCAAGGCCGCTCTGAAGCCCTACTTCTCGACGGCGGATCTGCGGGCCTACCTGGGCAAGGCGGCGGCTTCGGCATCGACTCCGTTCGTCACGTACTCGGGCCAGTACGCCGCGCATTGCGTCAACTCCGGCGGGGCGAACTGGCTTCAGATCGACAAGCTCGGCGGGAAGCTCGACATCCGGGCCGGCGTCAGGAGGGTCGAGGCGGCTAGCTGGGGACTGCACCTGGTCGACATCAGCCTGGCCGAAGGCAACCTGGTCGACCTGGTTCGATCCGAGTCGGCTGCCTTCCACTGATGTTCCGCTGACCCGGCGGCCGGCAGCAGGCTTGCGTCAGGCGCCCGAACGGGCCGGCCGGCCTCAGGCGCCGCTGCCCTGGCGTAGATGCGTGATCGTGGCCGGCAGCCAGCGGTCCAGATACGCGGCGTCGTAGCGGGCTCGAAGTCCCGGCGACGCGGTCACCCGATCGAAGGGCGAGGCGTCGACCAGGGCATCCGTCACGGAGCCGTATGCACCGCAGGCCAAGCCCGCCACCAGCGCTGCCCCCAGAGCGGCGGCTTCGTCGGTCCGGACGACCTCCAGCCGCCCGGGGCCCAGGGCCGCCTTGGCGATCACCCAGCGGCGGTTCCGGACTCCCCCGCCGGTCAGCTTGACCCGGTCGAGCGGAGTGCCCGTGGTGCGGGCGAGTTCATCGAGCATCCAGCGCACGTGATACGCGGCGCCGTCGATCATGGCCGCGGCCATGTCGGAGAGGCCGTGAGTCTCGCGCAAGCCCTCGAATTCGAGCGTGGCCGAGGGGTCGCGATGCGGGGCGGTACGGCCGCGCAGATACGGCCGCACGAGCGGCTCCACGGGTCCCGCACCGGCCCGATCGAGCAGCTGGACGAACCGCGCGTAGCGGTCGCCTTCGGCGGCGTCCGCACCCGCAGCCGGCCCTTCGGCCCCTGCCAGGAACGTATTGACGAACCACTCGACGAGGGCGCCCGATGATTGCAGCCCGCCGACCACGTAGGCCAGCCCGTCGATGGCATGGCACCCGGTGGAGAAGCCGCCACGCCTGATTTCCTCGGTCAGGACCGGCGCCGCGGTCACGAGCAGCGCGGCCTCGGCGCTGCCCATCGAGTCGAGGACGTCGCCCGGCTTCGTGACGCCGGCCCCGATTGCGGCGGCCATGTGGTCGTGGCCCGCGATCGCCACCGGCGTGCCGCTCGGCAGCCCGAGCCGCGTCGCGGCAGCCGCGGTCAATCCGCCGACGGCCTGGCCCAGCGGCAGAACCACGGGCATCTCGTCGGGCCCAAGGCTGGCCAGACCGAGCAACTCGGCATCCCAGGTTCGAGAGGTGACGTCGAAGGCAAGCGTCCGACAGGCCAGCGAGGCGTTCGTCGCCAGTTCGCCGGTCAGGTCAAGGCCGACCATCTCGGCCACGCCCGCCCAGCGCCGCAGCCGCGTGAAGTCCGCGGCGCGCTGCTCGCGCAGCCACAGCACCTTGGCCAACGTGTACTTGGGCTCGGGGCGGAGGCCCGTCCGAGCGAACAGCTGGGCGGCACCGATCTGTCGCTCGAGCCACGCCGCCTGGCGGTCGGGCCGCGGGTCGTACCAGGCCAGGATCTCGCCGACCGGCTGGTTGCGGCGGTCGATCGGCACGCCCGATTCGGACATGCTGGCTATGCCGATAGCTCCCGGCTTGCGGCGTCCGGCATGGGCGACGCACTCGACAATAGCCGAGTTGACCGCGGCGAGGACCTCCGACGGCCGGTGATACGCGCCGCCACCGCGGACGGTGTGGGTCTCGGTAGCTCGGCGAGCGACGTGAAGGACGCCACTCCCCGGCGCCAGGAGGGCGGCCTTGATGCTGGTCGAACCGATATCAACGCCGATCAGGGTGCGGGCGGCAGCGCCCCGGTGTGCAGGCATTCGCCAATCATGGCGCAGTGGCGCCGGGTTGTGGTGCCGTCCAAGCCAACGGCCCCCGAGGCGGGGCGCCTGCGGCGCTGCGGGCGCCGTCCCGCTACGATCAGCAGAGCGTCCGCGAAGGACATAGAGCGAGGAGACCATGCCCGGCCGAAGCGAGGGGCTGCCACTCGAGGCGCTCTGGGAAGCACCCGAGCCGCCGACGATCCCGGTGGATCGGCGCGGCGGGTTGCTGCCGGCGCCGCTGGCTGCCCGGCATCCCGGAAGTCTCATCGTCGACCTGCTCGACGACCGGCCCACCGTCGTCGCCGACTTCGTGTCGAGCCTGGACGGCGTCGTGGCGCTCGCGTCCGGCAGCACCGGCGCCGGCGGCGCGGACATCAGCGGCCACTCCGACGCCGATCGATTCATGATGGCGTTGTTGCGGGGGCTGGCCGACGTGATCGTGGTCGGCGCCGGAACCGCGCGCGTCGGGCACCGGCACATCTGGACGGCTGCGTATCTGCAACCAGCACTCGCCGGCGTCTTCGCGGCCTGGCGCTCCGAGATGTGGCTGGCCCCGCAGCCGACCACGATCGTCGTGACGGCGAGCGGCAACCTCGACGCCACTCACGCCGGCCTGAACCATCCCGACGTACCCGTCATCGTGGCCACCACGCCGTCCGGCGCGGATCGGCTGGCGCGCCTGCCGCTCGCCCCCAATGTCCGCATCGAGGCCGTCGGCGACGACGACAACGTCCCGGCCGGCGCGATCCTCGAGCTCATCCGCGGAACCGGCGCCCGCCTGGCCGTGTGCGAAGGTGGCCCGCACCTGTTCGGTGAGCTGCTGCGGGCGCGCCTGGTCGACGAGCTGTTCCTGACCCTCGCACCGCAGCTGGCGGGCCGCGATGCCACGACCAGTCGCCTCTCGCTGGTTGAAGGGACGAGCTTCGGCGAGGGGCAGGGCCGCTGGGCGGACCTGATCGGGGTCCGGCGGGCCGGCGACGATCTATTCCTGAGATACCGCTTCCAGCCGTAAGGGCGGCGTGCTGCCGCCGGCGCCGGCACTCCGACCCGCCGGCACTCCGACCCGCCGGCGCTCCGCCCGGCCGGCGGCTCATGCGCCACTCGTACCTGCCCGACCGGGCCTCGTGCCCGGACCGGCCGGGACCACGTCCGGGCGTTTCGTGTCGTTCGGACCGCCGCCGTAGGCCCGTCCGGCCTTAAGATGTAGCAATCACCAAAACGTGGCCGGTCCCGGCCGCGTCCGAACACCCACGGAAGGGCACCATGAGTCGAACCCCGCGCATCGGTATTCTCACGGGCGGCGGCGACGTCCCGGGTCTCAACGCTGTCATCAAGAGCGTTGTCTATCGAGCCACCGAACTCGGCTACGAGGTCTACGGCATCCGGCGCGGCTGGGAAGGCCTGACCCACATGAAGCCGGGGCCCGGGCTGGACACCGACTACATCATCCCGCTCGATCGGACCAACACCCGCTCCATCGACCGTACCGGCGGCACCTGGCTTCACACCAGCCGGACGAACGCCCGCAAGATGAAGGCCGGCAAGACTCCGGCGCACATCGGGCCGGAGCGCCTCAAGCAGCTCGAGACCAGCCCGGGCGTGTACAACTTCACGCCGGTCGTCCTGGAGAACATCGAGAAGCTGGGCCTGGACTACCTGGTTCCGATCGGTGGCGACGACACCCTGAGCTTCAGCCAGGTCCTGGCCGACAAGGGCGTCAAGATCGTTGCCGTTCCCAAGACCATGGACAACGACGTCCAGGGCACCGAGTACTGCATCGGCTTCTCGACAGCGGTCACCCGGGCCAAGGAAGCGATCAACCGCCAGCGGACCACTCTCGGTTCGCACGAGCGCATCGGCGTCTTCCGCATCTTCGGCCGCGACGCCGGCTTCACCGCCCTTTACTCGGCCTATGTGACGAGCGGCCGCTGCCTGATCCCCGAATACGAGTTCGATCTGGACCACCTCGTCGAGTTGCTCGTCGAGGACAAGAAGAACAACCCCAGCAAGTACTCCTTCGCCATCGCCGCCGAGGGCGCGATCTGGAAGGGCGGCGAGTTGACCGAATACGGGCCGGCGGATGCCTTCGGCCACAAGCACAAGGCCAACATCGCCGAAGTGCTCGCGTCCGAAATCCAGGCCCGCTCCGGCCAGGAGACGCTCGCCAGCGAGCTGACCTACGACCTGCGTTCGGGCGACCCGGACGCCGTCGACTCGATCGTCGGCATCACCTTCGCGAACGTGGCCATGAACCTCATCGCGGACGGAATCAGCGGCCGCATGGTCGCCATTCGCGGCGGCAAGTACAGCCACTCCCCTCTCCCCGCGCCGGACTCCAAGCCGCGCTCGATCGACATCGCGTCGATGTACAACACCGCTCGGTATCGCCCCATCTACACCAACCGGATGGGGTTGCCGCTTCTGCTGGGCATTCCCGTGGCGGAAGACCCTTCGCTCTGGTAGGTACCAACCGGCAATAGAATCGAAGCCCCGGCTTTCAACCGGGTCTTCGTCAATCCACAGACGGGCGTCCGGGGGCGCGCGTTTGACAAGGAAGGCTGCGGCAGGCACGGTTCACACGTGACGACCAACCCAACTCCAGCGCCGTTGCTAAGCGGCCGCGACCTATTGCGTGCCAATGACCTCCCCGTCGAGGGACCGATAGCGTGGGGCCGGCCCGTTTCGGGCAGTGCCCCAGGTGTGTTCATCGTTGAACTGCCGGCACCCGCGCCCAAGGTCTCGATAGACCCGGACGCGATCCGCGATTGGCTCTCGAGGGCTCCCGGCCTGCGCCTCGACGGCACGCGGCCCACCGTCGCCGACCTGCAGTCGCGCCTGGCATCGTTCTGGCTGCCGGGTCAGGCGATCCTGTTCATCGGTTCGAGCCAGAAGTCGGTCGGTGCCCGGCTGGCCGGCATGTACAAGACGCCGCTCGGCGAACGACGCCCGCAGCCGACCGGCTACTGGCTCAAGACGCTGCACGACCTCAACAAGGCCCGCATCTGGTGGGCGCCGGCTTCCGACCCGGAACTCTACGAAGACACGCTTCTCGAAGCCTTCATCAAGGCCGCCGGGGCTCTGCCCTACGCGGTCCTGGTGCGGCCGGGCGGTCAGGGCCGGGATCACGGCCTGACGGCACCGCTCCACGACGAGATCGCCCCGCCGGTCAAGGTCACACGAGTCACGCGCGTTCCCGATGCCAACGAAGAAGCGATGCTGATCGCCAGCTCGCGGAGCAACGCCCGGCCGCCGATCCGCGTCCGCAAGACCACGCCGCGCAAGGTGACCAAACTGCCGCCGGCCAGCGTCGGGCCATCGGCCATCGAGACGCCGGTGGTGCGCCGCTCGTCGAAGGTCGTGGCCAAGGGCGGCCCGGCTATGGCGCCGATCCACCTGACCGCCGAAGGGCTCGCGGCCCTGCACACGGAACTCACCGAGCTGACCGACCGCCGCCGGCCGGAAGTGATTCAGCGCATCAAGTCGGCTCGCGAACTCGGCGACCTCAGCGAGAACGCCGACTATGAAGCCGCGCGCAAGGAGCAGTCCTTTCTGGAGGGCCGCGTCCAGCAGCTGGAGCAAATGATCAAGTACGCGGTGATGATCGAGGCCAGTAACGAAGGCGGCAGCGAGGTCGTGCTGGGTTCCACCGTGGTCATCGAAACGGACCGCCACGGCGAGGAGACCTTCACGATCGTCGGTTCGGCCGAGGCCGATGCCGCGGCCGGCAAGATCAGCTTCACCTCTCCGATCGGGCGGGCGCTTCTCGGCCGGCATCCCGGCGAGACCATCCGGGTCCTGGTTCCGTCCGGATCGCTCGACTACAAAGTCGTCGCCGTCAAGTAGCCTCGGGGCGGCCTCCCGCCCTCATTCGTTCAGGCAGCCGGCGGCGTGGTCGGGGGCGTCGGGCCCTGGGGCGGCGTGGTCGGGGGCGGCTCGACCGGGCTCCAGGAATCCGGGCCGGCACGCCGCGTCGTCGACCGCGTGGGCAGCAGATTCCAGATGACGATCAGCACTCCCAGTCCAACGGCCATGAGCGGAAACGCATCTCGGAGCGCGCTGGTCGAATTCACATCGTCGATACCGACGATGTTCTCGAAGAAGAGCCCGAAGCCTACGAACAACCCCAAACCCGTGGCGGCCGTTCGGAGTCCTGCGTCGAGCAGATCGCCGCGGCGGTGGAGCAGCCCGAAAAGGGCCAGGCTCACGCCCACGGATCCGGGCGCGACGAGAGCCCAGGCGTAGACCCAGCTGCCGTATGCACCGGTCGCGTACTGGAACGCCAGCACCAGCCCAACTGAGGCCAGCAGTCCACCGGGGATCGCGGCCCCGAGTCCACCTTCGTGAGGGATCGCCAGGCCCAATACCAGCAGGAAGACGCCGGGCAAGATGACGAAGATCGGCCAGCCGTAGCCACCCAGTTCGGCCCCGAACTGTTCGGAAGCGAGGAAGAACAGGCCGAGCAAGACGAGCAGTACGCCGAGAACGGAGATGCCTCGCTGCCGATCACGGTCGTCGTCGCGGCGATTTTGCCATCCTTTACTCATCGTCCACCTCTGCGTCGTGCTGATGGGAGGGCAGTCTAGCCACGAAGCTCTCCGCCGGGATCATCCTCCAGTCTTAATCTGGCACCGGCCCGGCCCTTCTCTAGGAGGAGACCACGAACACCGGGACGTCGCCGATCGAGAGGATCCTGTCCGGGCCGATGTCAAGGTGGCTGCCGGCGACCGCCAGTGAAACACTCACGCTGTTGGTCGCCATCAGCATCGTCTGCCCGACCGCCACTTTCGTGTCGTGATAGACGTCGCGCCGGATCACGGAGCCCCGGGTGGTCGGCGGCACGTTTCCGTAGATCACCAGCTCGTTCATGGCATGGGTTGGATCGACCGCGTCGGTGGGAAGGCTAAGCCGGGTCGGATCGATGATCTGCCACACGGTGGGCCCCAACCCTTCGACGAGAACGTGGTAGCCGGCGTTGGCGGGGATCATCTCGTCGACCGGGAGCGAGCCGGAAAAGCGGACCTGTACACGTGGTGCGTTCCCCGAGCCGACCGTGCCGAAATCGTCGAACGATACCTGGACGGCCGCGGTACTCGCTCGGATGTCGACTGGGAGAACCACGATCCAGCGGCTGTTGGCAGACTTGGTCGAGGCCAGCTGGTCCGAAATGAGCCTGGACACGACGGGGCCCACCAGAACGACGCCGCCGGTCTCGGCACTCGACCCGTCCTGCTGCCCCGTCGCGACGAGCGGCACGAATTGGCCGGCGTACGCGCCTGCCTTCAGCCCGTATCGATTCGAGGCAACGGCCTGGTATACGGCCTTGCTTTTCTGAACAACCACCTGCAGCCCGTCAACCGACGGCACAGGGATCACGGTGCCGTCCTCGGCGATGTAGACGAGGAGCGCGCCGACCTTGGCGAAGCCGATCGTGCCCTGGGAAGGGCTCGGGGCCGCGCTTGCGGAGGTCGTGACGACGGGGGTGCTGCTGCCGGAGGGGCTGACCAACGGGTAGGCCGGCAGCGAGGGAGTTCCCGGAAATGTGCCGCTCGGAGAGGCCGGATGCGGCGTCGAGGTGCCGGCGCCCCCGGTCGGCGTTCCTCCGCCGCCACCGGAGCTCGCCACGAGCGCGACGGCGGCGACCCCGGCCACGATCAGGGCCAGCGCAACCCCCGTCAAACCCGCGGCTATGCGCCGCTTCGGTACCATCGATTCGCAACCTCGGCTGCGGAGAGTGTCCCCCAGTCTAGCGACGCGGCGCCGGTCGGGTGGCCACTCGGAACCGACCCGGATGCCGACACGTGCCCCGGCGGCCGGTACACCTCCCCAATTGGGGGGGCCGAACGTGAGCCGATGGTCCCCGGCCACGCCCTGCCGTTCGCCCCTGCCTGATCGCCCGACCGGTATCGTATAACTGATTTCACAAAAGCAGAGCTAGTCGGTTTCGGACGGATCTTGCGTGGGACTGCCACGAAAGGCGCCCCCGGGCCCGATCGGAACCAGCAAAGAGGAGTCGGGCAGATGGCACCTAAGTGGGAATGTATCGACGGCAATGAGGCCGCGGCCCGAGTGGCCTACGCCGTGAGCGAGGTGATCTCGATCTTCCCGATCACCCCCGCGTCACCGATGGCGGAGCACTGCGACGATTGGGCCGCGGCGGGCAAGACCAACATCTGGGGCAAGGTCCCCGACGTGGTCGAGATGCAGTCCGAGGGCGGCGCGGCCGGCGCGATGCACGGTGCCCTTCAGAAGGGCGCGCTGTCGACGACATTCACGGCGTCGCAGGGTCTCCTGCTGATGATCCCGAACATGTTCAAGATCGCCGGCGAGCTGACTCCCGCCGTGATCCACGTCGCCGCCCGAACGCTGGCCACGCACGCCTTGTCGATCTTCGGCGACCACAGCGACGTCATGCACGCCCGAGCCACCGGCTGGGCGATGCTGGCCGCCGGCTCGGTGCAGGAAGCGCACGACTTCGCGCTGGTCTCGCACGCCGCCACGCTGCGATCCCGTCTGCCGTTCCTCCACTTCTTCGACGGCTTCCGGACGTCGCACGAGATCAACAAGATCTCGATGCTCGACGCCGACGACATCCGCGCCCTGATCCGCGAAGACGACATCCTGGCCTTCCGCAGCCGCGGCCTGACGTCCGAGTCGCCCGTGGTTCGCGGAACCGCCCAGAACCCCGACGTCTTTTTCCAGGCCCGCGAGGCCGCCAACCCGTACTACCTGGCCGTGCCCGGCATCGTGCAGCAGGTCATGGACGAGTTCGCCACCCGCACCGGCCGCCAGTACAAGCTGGCCGAGTACTACGGCGCTCCCGACGCGGAGCGAGTCATCGTGGTCATGGGCTCGGCCGCGGGCGCGGTCGAGGAGACCGTCGATACGTTGGTCGCTGCCGGCGAGAAGGTCGGCATGCTGCGCATCCGCCTCTTCCAGCCGTTCCCGTCCGCCGAGATCGTCGCCGCGCTGCCGCGTACCGTGAAGACGATCGCGGTCCTCGACCGCACCAAGGAGCCGGGCGCCGTCGGCGAGCCGCTCTACCTCGAGATGGTCGCCGCACTGGCCGAGGCGATGGACGCCGACAAGCCGCCGTTCGCCACTACCCCGCGCCTGATCGGTGGCCGCTACGGCCTATCGTCGAAGGAAATGACACCGGGAATGGTCGAGCCGGTCTTCGCCGAGCTGAAGTCCGACAAGCCCAAGCGCCACTTCACCGTCGGCATCTACGACGACGTAACCCACCTCAGCCTGCCGATCCGGAGCGACTTCCGCTACGCCCGCCCCGCCGGCGAGGTCCACGCGCTCTTCTTCGGGCTCGGCTCCGACGGCACCGTCGGCGCCAACAAATCGTCGGTCAAGATCATCGGCGAAGGCACCGACCTGTTCACCCAGGGCTACTTCGTGTACGACTCAAAGAAGTCGGGGTCGGTGACCGAGTCGCACCTGCGGTTCGGGCCCGGGCAGATCCGCTCCACGTATCTCGTCGAGGACGCGGACTTCCTGGCCTGCCACCAGTTCGGGCTCATGAGCACGCTCAACGTCCTCGAGCGCGCCAAGCACGGCGCCACGTTCCTGCTCAACTCCCCGTACGGACCGGACGAAGTCTGGAGCCACCTATCAAGCAGGGTCCAGCAGCAGATGGTCGACAAGGCCATCGATCTGTGGGTCATCGACGCCTTCGCGGTCGCCGAGGAAGTCGGCATGGGCAACCGCATCAACACCGTGATGCAGCCCTGCTTCTTCCACCTGGCCAACATCCTTCCGCCCGCCGACGCGATCAAGCGGATCAAGGACTCGGTCAAGAAGACCTACGCCAAGCGCGGTGAAGCGGTCGTCCAGGCCAACTACGCCGCCATCGACATGTCGCTCAAGCGGCTGGTCCATGTTCCGCTCGGCGCCGTCAAGGGCACCGACACGGCCGTCGCCGTGGCAACGGCAGATCGCCCCGACTTCTTCAACCGCGTCGAGGCCGAGATCATCGCCGGCCGCGGTGACCAGCTGCCGGTCAGCGCGATGCCGGTCGACGGCACCTTCCCGACCGGAACCACACGCTACGAGAAGCGGGCCATCGCCCAGAACATCCCGGTCTGGGACAACTCGATCTGCATCGACTGCGGCAAGTGCGCCATCGTTTGCCCGCACGCGTCGATCCGGATGAAGGTCTTCCCGGCGGCGGCCGTTGCCGGCGCTCCGGCGGGCTACCAGTCCAAGGACTTCAAGTCCCGAGAGCTGGTCGACCACCGCATCACGATCCAGGTATCTCCGGACGACTGCACCGGCTGCGGCGTATGCGTCGACGTCTGCCCCGCCAAGAGCAAGACCGAAGCTCGCCACAAGGCCATCAACATGTCGCCGGTCGAAGAGCATCGTGAGACCGAGCTCGTGAACTGGGACTTCTTCCAGTCGATCCCGATGCTCGATCGGAACCTGCTGCCGCACGAAACCATCAAGGGTTCGCAGGTTCTCGAGCCGCTCTTCGAGTTCTCGGGGGCCTGCGCCGGCTGCGGCGAAACCCCGTACCTCAAGCTCGTCAGCCAGCTCTTCGGGGACCGCATGATCGTGGCCAACGCCACGGGCTGCACCTCGATCTACGGCGCCAACCTGCCCACGACCCCGTGGACGGTCAACGCCAAGGGCCGCGGACCGGCCTGGAACAACTCCCTCTTCGAGGACAACGCCGAGTTCGGACTCGGGATGCGGATCGGCCTGGACGCCCAGGGCGACCACGCTCGGCAGTTGCTCGAGAAGCTGGCGCCGGTCGTCGGCGCCGATCTCGTCCGCGGCCTGCTCGACGCCAACCAGGACACGGAGCCGGAGATCGAGGCCCAGCGCGAGAGGGTCGCCAAACTCCGCAAGGTACTGGCCGGCGTAAACGGCGAGAACAAGTTCGAAGCCCAGAGCCTGCTGGCTCTTTCGGGAGACCTCGTCCGCCAGGGCATCTGGATCATCGGTGGGGACGGCTGGGCCTACGACATCGGCTTCGGCGGTCTCGACCAGGTCCTGAGCTCGGGCCGCAACGTCAACATCCTCGTGCTCGACACGGAGGTCTACTCCAACACCGGCGGCCAGGCCTCCAAGGCCACCCCGCGCGGCGCCGTCGCGAAGTTCGCAGCTGCCGGCAAGGGCACCGGCAAGAAGGACCTGGGCGCGATCGCCCGGTCGTACGGCAACGTCTACGTCGCCCAGATCGCTATGGGCGCCAACGACGTGCAGACGACCAAGGCGCTACTCGAGGCGGACGCTTGGCCGGGACCGTCCCTGGTCATTGCCTACGCCACCTGCATCGCCCACGGCATCGACATGGAGAAGTCCATGGCGCATCAGAAGGACGCGGTCAAGAGCGGTTACTGGTCGCTCTACCGCTACCAGCCGAGCGAGATCGAGAACGGCCAGCCGTTCAAGCTCGACTCGGCGGCGCCTTCGATGCCGATCAGCGAATTCGCCGACGTAGAGACCCGCTTCGCGGTCCTCAAGCGCTCCAACCCGACACGGGCAGCCGAGCTTGCGGAACTAGCCCAGGCCGACGCCACCGAGCGCTACCGCTACTACGAGCAGCTGGCCGGCATCAAGCAGACCATCCCGCACATCGACGACGACGCAGCCGCGTCGGAAACCGGCGCGCCGGCGTGACCGCCGATCTGCGAACCAGGTACCTCGGGCTGGAGCTACGGTCGCCGATCGTAGCTTCGGCCTCACCGCTGACCGGCGATCCGGCCGCAGTGGCCAAACTCGAAGAGGCCGGCGTCGGGGCCATCGTCCTGCCGTCGCTCTTCGAAGAGGAGATCGTCGGCGAGGAGTTCGAGCTCAATCGATCCCTCGACAACGGCGCCGGAGTATTCGCCGAGGCGCTCGACTACTTCCCGGACCCGGCGACTTTCTCGGGCGCCGGGGACCGGTACATTGCCCGCCTCGAGCAGATCGAGCGGCAGGCGTCCGTGCCGGTCATCGCCAGCCTCAACGCCACTTCCACCGGTGGCTGGGTCGAGTATGCGAAGCGCATGCAGGGCGCCGGCGCCGATGCTCTGGAACTCAACGTCTATCGCGTCGCGGCCGACGCTTCCAAATCCGCAGCGGAGCTGGAAGCGGCAGATCTGGAGCTGGTCGCCGCCGTTCGTGCGGCGGTCACAATCCCGCTGGCCGTCAAGCTCAGCCCGTACTACACGGCTTTCGCCGGCCACGCCGGTCGAGTCGTCGATAGCGGCGCCAACGGCCTGGTGCTGTTCAACCGCTTCTACCAGCCCGATCTGGACCTCGACTCGCTCGAAGTCGCCAACAAGATCGAACTCAGCGCAGCCTGGGAGCTGCGCCTGCCTCTGCGATGGATCGCCATCCTGCGGCCCCAGCTCGGGGCCGGAGTGTCGATCGCGGCCACGTCCGGGATCAGCTCGGGCGCGGACGCGCTCAAGGCACTCATGGTGGGGGCCGACGTGGCGATGATGACCTCGGCGCTCCTGCGCCACGGCCCAGGCCACGTTCGGGCCGTGGAGTCGGAGATGCGGGCCTGGATGGACCAGCACGAGTACGAGTCGGTCGCTCAGCTGCGCGGAAGCGCCAGCCGGGCGGCGGTCGCGAATCCCTCGGCCTTCGAGCGGGCCAACTACATGCAGACGCTCCACTCCTGGAACGGCTCCAGGTAGAACCAGCGACGCCACCCGGCGTCACAGCCGCAACCTCAACAGCGGGCGCGGGCGCTTCGGCGCCGGCGCCCGTTTTCGTTGCCGCTCCGGCGTGGATAGTGGCGCAGCGATCCCCGGCGTGGCACGATGAAGCCATGAGCGATCACGACGACTCCGGCACCTCGACTGCGGCCGAAGAGGCCGGCCGACGCCCCGTGACGCGAAGCCGCCGCCCGGCGGGCGAGCCATCGATGGCGCGCGAACCGGATTACCAGACCGGCCGGCCCACCAAGATCGCCATCGTCGGTGTCGGGTTGGTCGGTTCGACCTTCGCGTATTCCCTGCTCCTGTCGGGCATCGCCTCGGAGATCGTGCTGATCGACATCAACCACGAGCGCGCCGAGGGCGAGGCGATGGACTTGAACCACGCCGTGCCGTTCGCCCACCCCACCAAGATCTGCGCCGGTCACTATTCCGACTGCGAGGGCGCGGCGATCACCGTCATCGCCGCCGGCACGGGCCAGAAGCCCGGTGAAACCCGGCTGGATCTGGTCAAGCGCAATGCCGCCATCTTCGGCGGGATCGTGCCGAAGGTGGCCGAGGCCAACCCGGAAGGGATAATCGTCGTCGCCACCAATCCGGTCGACGTGCTGACGTACGTGACCATGAAGCTGGCTGGGCTGCCCGCCAATCGGGTCTTCGGGTCGGGCACGATCCTCGACACGGCCAGGTTTCGCTACATGCTGAGCGAGCACCTCGGCGTCGATCCGCGCAGCGTCCACGCCTACATCATCGGCGAGCACGGCGACAGCGAGGTGCCGGTCTGGTCGCTGGCCAACGTTGCCGGGATGCGGCTGCCGTCGTTCTGCGCCGAGAACGGCATCCCGCTGACCCACGAAGTCACCGATGAGATATTCCGCCAGACACGCGACGCCGCCTACGAGATCATCGCCCGCAAGGGCGCCACGTACTACGCCGTCGCGGCCGGTTTGATGCGCATCACCGAGGCGATCCTGCGCGACCAGAACACCGTCCTGTCGATATCGAGCCTGATCACGGACTACTACGGAATCGACGACGTGTGTCTGAGCCTGCCGACGGTCGTCAGCCGGCGCGGCATCGAGCGGGTACTCCGGCTCGACCTGAGTCCGCACGAAGCCCGAGGCGTCCGCAAGTCGGCCGAGGTATTGCGGCGCACGATCGAGTCGCTCGGCGAGATCGGCAGGTAGAAGCGCGGCCGCGGCCGCGAGGTAGCGGGGCGGCCGCGAGGTGGCGGGGCGGCCGCCGGGGCGCCGGTCGCCGGGGCGCCGACTGCCCGCTGATTGCCGGCTCCTACCGCGGCAGGGCGTGTTCTTCGAGCGGCGTGTCCCAGTGGGCCTCGATCAACTCGAAGCGGCGCTGTTCCTCGCGGGCCAGCTTGGCGGCGTCGGGGAAGAGGCGCCGTACGATCGCCGGATCGGTGTGCTCCTCCATGGAAGCCCAATCCCGATATGTGATCGTTACCTCGAAGGTCCAGTCCTGACGCCCGTCGCCGTGGAAACGCGGCTCATAGGCGTGGACGTCGAGCAACCTGCCGGCCTCCAGCTGGGCGCGCAGCAGCGGCCAATGGTTGCGCTCGAACAACTCGACGAATTCCTCCTGGAAGCCCCACCGCACCTTGTAGAAGTACTGGACGGTCACCGGCTTGCCGGCCTCAGCCATCTCTGGATCCTCCACTCGTCCCGAACGCGCCACGGCGAACATCGATGCCGGGCCAGCCTACACGCTGGGATACCTGTGCGCCCCTACAGCTGGTGCAACCAGGCCCATTGGGCGGCGAGTGAACTCACCAGCGCCACCGTGACAGAGGCCATCGTTCCCAGGAGATAGCGCTCGGCGAAGCGCTTCTTGTTGAGCTCCTTGAAGCGGGCCAGCGTCTTGGCCGCCACGACGAACCCTACGGCCGTCGCCCCGCCGCCGGGCAGCAGCACGACGACCAGCAGACGTTCCAGCACGCCGATGGTGGCGCCCATCCGCTCCGGATCGACACCGCCGGACGGCTTGTTGGACTCGGACGGGAGCAGGCGGCCGATCAGCCGCATCGCCACCGGAACATTGATCACCAGGAGCGACCAGCCGATGATCACGGCCACGGCCGCGCGTCGCACGTCGGCCGGGTTGGCCGCGATGGCAGACGGGACCAGGTTTGGGGTCGCGTCGCGCAGGTACAGCCAGGCCACGCCGACCACGACGACGGCGATGCACGCTTCGCCGGCCAGCCACAGGACCGCCGGCAACGGGCTCCACCGTCGCTTCCCGGACCGAGCCCGGTCCGACGAGTGAGCGGCCGGCGCCGGCGCCGCGGCTCCCGTCGGGTGAGCGGCCGGGTGAGCCGCCGCGGCGCTCGCGGACGATTCGCGGCCGGCCAGCAGCTTCGGCAACACCAGAATGTCGAGTGCCTCGCCGACAAGTCTCACGCCCAGATAGACGGCCCAGATCCAGCCCAGAACCAGTACCGGGTCTTTCACGGCTCCACTCCCCTATCTGCTTTGCCGGTATCTGCTTTGCCGGCGGCCGCCGGCATGGCCTCCGATCCCTTGGCGGCCTCGGGGGCTGCGGGCTCGGCATCGCCTGAGCCGCTCGAGTAGACCCGCCGTATGCCCGCGACGAGCCGCTGCAGCGACCGCACGCGAGCCCGATTGAACGATACCGAAATGGTGGCGCGCCGCACATGCAACCTGTCGGCCACCTCCGACTGCCTCAGGTCCTCGAGCAAGGCGAGCCTGGCAACCATCCGTTGCCGGTCGGTCAGCCCGTCGAGCATATCCACGAGCGCCGGCACGAGATCGGCCAGCAGCGAGTCCACGTCCGGTCGGCCGGTCAGGATGACGAGCCGCTCGTGGCCCGTGCGAGCAGCGCCGATGGCGTCCCGGGCCACGACGAAGGCGGGCCCGGTTCGCTCCGTGGCCGGAGCGTTGCCGGTTGAATCCTCATCCACATCGCCCCTGACGAGGACCCAGCGCATTCGGCGGCCGGCCGAACCGAGTGCGGCATGGAGGACGGCGGTGAGAGGATCGGCCTCCGGAGCCAGCAAGCCCTGGAGTTCATCGCCCTGGGTGAAACCGAACGGTGCGAGCCGCGCCGTTCCATAGGCCGAATCCAGCTCCGCGACGAGTTCGCGCAGCCAGGCCGTCGATCCGACGCTGTCGCGCCGCGACCCGACCACGTCGCCGAAGAGAACCATGCCCATCTGAGGAGTCATCCTGCAGAGGCTAACTCCGGATCAGATAGTCGTCAATGGCTAACTGCTCCAGGGGCAGCCGATTACGGCTATCACGAGCCAAGCCGCTCGGCCGCCGCTCGGCCGCCGCTCGGACGGCGACCTTCGGTCCGGGTCGCGCGCGTCGCGCGAGACGCGTTCCTGGGGCGACCGTGGTCCGTGGGCCGCCAGAGGGGCTATCCTGCGCTGGTGACCACCGAAGCCACTGCCCAAGGTCAAGCCGGCGCTGCAAGTCCTTCGATCCCGTTGAATCCAAGCGACGACGGGAAGCCCGGCGTGGCACGGCGTCGCGACCTCGGTATGCGCGCGACGATGATCTTCCCCAACCGGGAGATAGTGGAGCGCTACTACGTCCCGCTCATCTACACGGCGTGCCGGACGTGCTACTCGGAACTGGCGCCCGACGATATCTTCGAGCGCGCGGTCGACGGTCGAATCACTCCCGAGAAACAGCGCGAGCTGATCGGCCGAGTCATCGAATCCGGCCACGGCAGCACCATCGAGCACGTCGTCTTCACGTTCGCGATCACCGGCGTCAGCCGGACGTTGAGTCACCAGCTGGTTCGCCACCGAGCCGGAGTGGCGTTCGATCAGCAGAGCCAGCGCTACGTGTCGTACAAGAAGGGCGCTTCGACGATGCTGCCGGGCACGATCGCCGAAGCCGACCCGGAGCTCCTCGAACGGTATGAGGATCAGGTCGAAGGCGCGCTGGCGCTCTACACCGAACTCCTCGAGGCCGGCATCCCGGGCGAGGACGCACGTTTCGTCTTCCCCAACGCCACCCGCACCAACCTGGTCATGACCGCCAACCTGCGGGCGCTGATACACATGTCGGGCCTGCGTTTGTGCACGATGGCCCAGTGGGAAATCCGCCGGCTCTTCCAGCTGATACGCCACGAAGTCTTCGCGGTCAGCCCGTTCCTGGGCAGTTTCCTGGCTCCTAAGTGCGTGGCCCTCGGTTACTGCGACGAAGCCGGCAACCGCGACGAGCATTGCCCGATCAGGCCGCACAAGGACAATGTGCTGGCCGCCTGGGCAGAGAAATCGAAACGAGATCGCTCCGAAGCTCGGCCGTAGGCCGGGCAGGACGATCAAATCGGCCTCCGGCCGCTCCGGAGCAGTGAGATATGGGGCGGTACGGAAGGCGGCGGGTCCTGGTACCTCCAGCGGAGTGCCCGCCCGCAACACCTGGCCCATGATTCGTCCGACGAAATGGCTCTCGCGCTTGGATTTGGACCCGCGATAATGAGTGCACGGTCCACGATGCCCAGCCAGGGGAGCCCTTAAGTCGCGGCGGGGTAGTAACCTAATCGGGATTTCTCCGGCGTCCGACCGGGGCCCGGAGTACAGACCAACGGGGAGATGAGCGTGAACGAGACGGCCGCGCGTCATCCGAACCGATTCCTGGCGGACCTCACGCAGGCCATGCGTTCGACCGCCGAGACGGCGCGGCAGGCGACGATCGAACAGTGCCAGGCGGACGCCAAGGCTTATACCGAGAAGCTCCACGCGCGGACCGATGACGAAGCCGCCTCCCTGCGCAAGGCAGCCGAGGCCGACGTAAGCGCCATTCGCGATTGGTCCAAGGCCGAGATGGAGCGCATCCGCGTCGAGACCGAGCAGCGTATCTCGCGCCGCCGCGAACTCCTCGAGCAGGAGCTCCAGGAATACAACTCCGCCATCGAACTCGAGATCGAGCGCGTTCAGCAGCGAGTCTCCGGTTTCGAGGGCGAAGTCGCCGCCTTCTTCGAACAGCTCCTCCAGGAAGCCGACCCGACCGTCTTCGCCAGCATGGCCGCCCAGATGCCCGATCCGCCGACCTTCGAAGAAGGAGAACGAGCAACGCTCGCACCCGACGTGTGGGCACGCCGCGAGCAGATCATGCGTGCCGGGCCGTCGGTCGAGTCCGCGTCCAAGGGTGGGCCACAGGAAGCTCAACCGGCAGCCCAGTCCGACGATTCCGGCAAGGCCGCCGGCGGCGCACCGGCAGCCGCCAAAGCCCCCCCAATGGAATCAACTCAGGTCGTTGTCGTCGGACTGGTCAGCGTGGCCAGCATCGCGACGTTCAAGCGCCAGTTGGGCCGTCTCCCAGGCGTGAAGAACGTCGGCGTCTCGTCCGGCCCCGACGGCGAGTTCATCTTCACAGTGGGCCATCAGGCCGACACTTCGCTCGCCACGCTTGTTCCGACACTGCCGAACTTCCAGGCACGCATAACCAGCGAGCGTGACGGGGTGCTGAGCGTATCCGCACACGACCCGGAGGCGGAGGGCTAGACTTCACAACCGCGCCTCTCATGCCACAGGGAGACTCCGTCACGTGCCTCGGTCAGCAGTAGCAATCGCTCTTCCACCAGCTGAGTTCGCCGCGGTCAGCGCGCAGCTCGCTGAGGCCGGCTATGAGCCGATCGACGTCCGGACCGCGGACGATCTCGAAGAGTTGCTGAGCCGGCGCCGCGATATCGGCGTGGCCATCCTCGACGGCGAGAACGACTTCGACCGCACGCTCGAGATGTACGCGCTGCTCCACGACGAAGACCGCAACATCCCGGCTTTGATGGTCGTGGCCGCGCGAGCCCTCGATCGCATGAGTCTGGCCGGCAAAGCTCGCGTCAACGACGAGTACTTCACCCGCCCGTATTCAGCCGAGTCGTTGCGCTGGCGAGTCGAGGCGATGCTCATCCGAGCGGAGATCCCGGTCGAAGACGTCAGCGCCGGAGTCATCCAGTCGGCCGATGAAACCGCCGCGTCGGCCGGCGGATCCGCCTCGGCATCCGTATTTGCCGACAACGCGCCTCGCGGCCAGATCGTCATCGTCTTCAATCCCAAGGGCGGCGTCGGCAAGACCACCATCGCCGTCAACGTGGCCGCGATGCTGCAGGTAAGGAAGGGCGAGCAGGTGCTGCTCGTCGACTGCGACACGGTTACCGGCCATGTTGCCTCGTCGCTGGGCATGGAGAACATCCGGACCGTGGCCGACGCCTGGACCGAAGACCTCAACACCGGCGACGCGGAAACCTTCGCCGAGATCGCCTCCAAGCACCAGAACGGGGTTTCGGTTCTGGTCATGGCGGAGTCACCGCTCCACACCGAGATTCTCGACCCAAAGCGTGTCGCCGAAGCGATCACGCAGGCCTGCCACGTCTACGACTGGGTCATCGTCG
>PMXR01000056.1 GCA_003171035.1 Chloroflexota bacterium | reverse complement strand
CTCCGGGACACTAGGTGGGCGGGCCGGCTGCCCTGCGAATCGGAAACGGGCGGCCGAAGCCGCCCGTTTCCCACATACCCCTAAAGCGAGGACCCAATGACACTCAGAATGCTGTTGATTCCCCCGCCGAGAAACGAGAGAGCGCTGATGGCGACGATGGCGATGAGCGCCAGGATGAGTGCGTACTCCGCCAGGCCCTGACCGTCGATTTCACCGATCACGCTTGTCTCCGCGGGCGGCGACTATAGCTGGCTGCCGATGATACTCAGGACGCTCTGGATCGTTCCACTCAGGAACAGCAGCGCCATGACTGCCGCAATTGCGATGAGCGCCAGGATGAGCGCGTACTCGGCAAGACCCTGACCGGCTTCCTTCACCTTCGTCATCTCCCCACACCTCTTGGAACGCGCCCCATACGTCGGACGCACTACGAGGCGATGGTACCAGGCGGGGTAGGCCCGGAGTACTACCGCCAACACCCCCCATCAGCACTTTTCCACACCCAAAGGTCGGATTTGGACGGTCAACGAGCGACGTTGCGCGGGACTCGCGAAATGGGCCGGTTTCGTGGGAAGTCGAATCAGAATCGGCAGCCTCAGCTGCCGATTCTGAACGAAGGACGGAACGATGCTGCCGGGGGCTGGTTTCCCCGCCCGGCCGACGTCTACAGCCGCTTGCCTATGATGCTGAGGATGCTCTGGATGGTTCCACTCAGGAACAGCAAGGCCAGAACCGCGGCAATCGCGATGAGCGCCAGAATGAGCGCGTACTCTGCGAGGCCTTGCCCAGCCTGACCTCGAAGCTTCTTGAACGCCGGCATGATGGGTCCTCGGATAATTGCGGAGATCACAACTACGAAACGATACGGATAGATTGCCGCACCGCGCTACACCTCGCCACCGTACGAACGGTTTATTTCGATAGACAACTGGCGCATTTTGTCACCGGCCGGTGCACCGACCGCTCGCGCTTGGTGTCTACCGCCCCAGCGCCCGCTCGATCTGGCCAACGTGCGAGAGTCGGTGGATGGAGTGATCCAGCAGCGCAGGACGCTCATTCAGGATCGACGCGATAGGCGTCAAGTCCGGAAGTGCGGCGATGATCCCATCGACTTCTTCAGCGGCGGCGAGCGCTTCGGCAGAAACCGCCTCGCCGGAAGTCGACGCGAAGGCATTCCACGTCGGTGGCAGCCCGTCGTTCAGCAGATCGGCCAGCTCCTGCGGCATGTAGGACGGCTGCTCGCCCGGGCCGCCTGCCAACGCCGCTCGCCAGCGAGCAGCCAGGAACCGATCCCAGAAGGTCAGGTGGCCGATGATCTGGCCGACCGTCCACTCGCCGTCTCCGGCCGATCTAGCGAGGTCCGCGGCAGTCAGACCGCCGAGAACGCCCCGGAGCCGCGCCAGGCTCGAGTCGTTGCGGTCGAGATAGGCTCGATCGACTGCGGTCGCCTCCGGCCGACCCGCGGACAGCGCCTTCTCGATCTCCTCGAGATGAGCCTCGCGGTGGGCCCAGCGGTTCACCAGGCTCGGCCTGTCGACTGCCAGCCCTTCGGGGAGCCGGCCGGCAAGTTCGAGAACGAGCGCGTCGACCGAGTCGGCCGCTTCGATGGCCTGGCGGCCGATGCCGCTGCCGATCTGGCACGTCCATGTAGCGAGGAGTGCGGCGAGTGGAAGGTTGATCGCGTCGGTCATGGTGTCGGGGATGCCGATGGGCTCTATGGCGCCGCCGTCGCCCGCCGCGTCGGCCGCGAGCCGCCAGCGAGTCGCCATCGACCGATCCCAGAAGGCGAGGTGGCCGAGCGCCTGTGCGATCGTCCAGCCGCCATCCTCGGTGAGGAGTCTCAGGTCGGAGTCACGCAGCCGCTCCACCAGGGAGGCGAGGTGTTTCCGGCTGGCGGCATTCTTCTCGACGAACGCGCCGTTCGCCGCCGTGGCTGCGCCGGCAGGGCCGGCCGCCGTGTCGGACGCCGCCGTGATGCACCTCGCGATATGGTCCAGATGATCGTTGCGGTGGCGGTAGCGGTGGAGGATGTAGTCCGCGGCGGTGCCTTCGATCCGGTCGACCACGGCGTCCGGCGCGGCCGCTATCAGGGAATCGATCCGCGTTGCCGCCGCCAGAGCCAGAGCCGGGACAAATTCGGCCTCGATGCCGGCCCAATACGGATGCAGCGCCTCGTTGGCCAGGTGCTCCGCGGCGATCACAGAGTCATCTTCGGCAGACCACTTGCCGGCGAGTATCTGACTCCACCGCTCAGCCTGCCAGCGATCCCAGAAGCCAGTGTGGGCCAGCGCCGACGCCACAGTCCAGCCACTCCCGAGGTCGACGGCCATCTGCTCGGGCGTAAGCGAGTGGATGAGCTCGCTCAGCCGGGCACGCGATTCGTCGTTGGCCTGTTCGAAACTCCGGTCGGTCATGGTCGTGCTCCTCTGGCTGCTCCCGTGGCCGCGAACGCTCGCCGGCGAAGCCCGAGCCCGGTGAGTGGCGCCGCTAGGTGCGCCTGAATATGGAGTCGTAGGCCGCTACGAGGCCTTCGCCAATGCTATCCGGCGTCGCGGCCCGCTGCTGGCAGAGCCACTCGGCGGTGACGCGGACCCACTGAGGCGAGTTGCGCCGGCCGGAGAAACGCGGCGCCGCAGGTGCGGCGTTCGGGGCCGCGGTTGCGTTCGGGGTCGCGGTTGCGTTCGGGGCCGCGGCGACGCCGCGCGGTACGCCGGGCGGCGCCAGGTACGGCGAATCGGTCTCGACCAGCAATTGACCTGCGGGGATCATCCGCGCGACTTCGGCCGAGGCTTCCTCGCCGCGCCGGAACACGAGACCGCCGAATGCAATCGCGATCCCCATTTCCAGCGCGGCCGCGGCGTAGTCGACCGGGCCGGAGAACGAGTGCAGGATTGCGGGCGGACGGTCGCCGAACGCGGCCCGAGCGGCCGCTCCACCGAAGCCCGCGGCCTCGAGCTCGGCGATCAGCGCGTCCTGCGCGTCACGCTGGCCGGCCGCGGAGCGGCAATGCAGGATCGCCGGCTTGCCGCTGTCCAGTGCCAGGCGCAGGTGGCGCCTGAGGTTGGCGAGCTGGGCGTCCCGTGGCGAGTGCAGGCGGTCGTAGTCGAGCCCGGTCTCGCCGATCGCCACCACGACCGTCGCCGTGGCCAGCTCCACGACCGAGGACCAATCGGCGGCCGTTGCAGTCGCAGCATCGTGCGGATGAATCCCGACCGCGGCCTCGGTCCCCCACTCCCGTGCGAGCTCGACGGCAGCGGCCGACGACCCGGCGTCCCAGCCTGGAACCAGGATTCGTTCGACGCCCCCATTGCGCGCCGACTCGATCACCGACGCCAGATCGGCCGCAAAAGCGTCCGCCTGGAGGTGGGCGTGGCTGTCGATCAGTCTCATCGATCGCTGGGTAGGTCGGCCGCGGCCAGACGTGACGCTTCAGCCGGCGGAAGCAGCGGCGGCCTCGGTCTCGAGCCGCGGGAAGAGCGGCTCCGGGGTCGCCAGACGGCCGGACTCGGCGGCATGTGCGCCCCAGCGGAGTTCTTCGAGCAACGCCGGCCCACCGCGGCCGCTGGCCTCGTACGGGTACTGATAGCCGAGCTGGCCGAGCGCCCGCGGCGCGGCGTTGGGGATGAACGGCGCCGCCGCCACCGATACCAGCCGGCATGCCTCGACAAGATCGCCCAGCACGTTGTTGAGCCGGAGTGCGGCCTCTGCGTCGCCGGCCTTCACGGCCTTGGCGAGCGTCCACGGCTGTTCGGCCTCGACCAGCCGATTCGCGGCGCCGACGAACTCCCAGAGCGAACAGAGTGCGTCGCTGAGCAGGCACGCCTCGATCTTGCTTCTATAGGCAGCCAGCGTTTCCGTCCACGCTGCAGCCAGGCCGGCCGCCGGCCCGACGCTGGGCCGCTCGCCGTCGAGGTACCGGTTTGCCATCGAAATCGTGCGGTTGAGCAGGTTGCCGAAATCGTTCGCCAGGTCGGCGTTGTAGCGTCGTACGAACGAGTCCCAGCTGACGTCCGTGTCGCGGTCGAAGGCGACCTCGCGCAGCGTCACGTATCGGGCCCCATCTGCTCCGAGTGTCGCGACGACGTCGATCGGATCGAGGAAGTTGCCGAGGCTCTTGCTCATCCGCTCGCCCTGTGCCAGCAAGAAGCCGTGGATCCAGACGTGGCGCGGCGCTTCCATGCCGGCGCTCCACAGCATCGCCGGCCAGTAGATGGTGTGGAAGCGGGCGATGTCCTTGCCGATGATGTGGAGATCGGCCGGCCACCATTTCGCGAAGCCCGCCGGGTCGTCGGGGAAGCCGGCTCCCGTCACGTAGTTGATCAGTGCGTCATACCAGACGTAGATGGTCCCCGCCGCGGGATCCCACGTCCCGTCGGGTCGCTGCGACGACGAGCCGTCGGGCATGATCGGGAACGGGATACCCCACTTGGCCCCGGCACGACTCACCGAAAAGTCCTCGAGGCCGCCGCGGATGAAACCGAGCATCTCGTTACGTCGGTAGTCCGGCTGGGCGAAGTCGGGATGCTCCTCGAAGTGGCGCTCCAGCCGCTCCTGATACGCCGACAGGCGGAAGAACCAATTCGACTCGGAGATCCACTCCAGCTCAACCTTCGGGTGGTTCGGGCAGCGCGTGCCTTGGGGCGTCTCGACGACATCCGACCGGGTCTTGAAACCCTCGGCCGGGCAATACCAGCCCTCGTACTTGCCGACGTAGATGTCGCCGTTGGCGTATGCCCGGCGGACCATCTCCTGGGCGGCCCGAACGTGGTCGGGATCGGTCGTCCGGATGAAGCGGTCCGGGCTGATCAGGAGCGCGTCCTCGGCCGCGCGGAAGAGCGCTACGTTGCCGTCCACGAAGTCACGCGTCGCGATGCCGAGCTCTTCGGCCTTCTGGGCGATGTTGACGGAGTGCTCGTCGGTGCCGGTCAGGAACTTCGTCTCGTCGCCGTTCATCCGATGCCAGCGCGCGATCACGTCGGCCCCGATCACCTCGTAAAGCGTGTGCAATCCGGGCTTGTTGTTCGCGTAGGCGATGGACGTGGTGACGTAGTAACGATCGGCTGGGCTCATGGCGCCCGATGGTATCAGGCGCCGGGCCGCGAGCCCAGCAGCGAGCGCCAGCTGTCGCCTTCGACGATCCCGCCGCGGTCCGGGTCAGCCGAAGTCGTATTCCAGCTCGTACGTCACGATGGCTCCCCCGGGCGCTTCGAAGCTGCCGTGGCCGCCGATGCCGGCCAACGCGCCTGTTCCCGAGTTCGGCACGATCCGCCAGGTGCCGACCGAAGTTCGACCGTCATGGAATCCCGTCGACTCCATAACGAAGGTTCCTGCGCGGCCGCCGATCGAACCCGCCACGCGCTGGAAGCCCAGGAATCTCGCCGAGCGATCCGGCGCGTAGGCCATCACCCAGTCGACTGCTCCGTCACCGATTATCCCGCCTTCGAACCGCTGAGTTCCGCCGACCCGAGTGAGCCGGAACTCGCCCTCGGCGTCGCTGATGGTCTGCTCGTCACCGCCCGTGATCGTGAAAGTGCCGCTAACCCTGTTCATGCCTCGCCCCTACTCCGCCGCCCGCCAGGTCGTGTACCGGGGCAGCCACTCGCCGGGCGTGCCCCTGACGCCCAGAACGGTCGACCGGTCCGCAAGTTCGGGCACGGCACCGGCCATTTCGGCCCAGGTGGCCATCGAATGCCTCCTCTCTTCCGCCTAGCCGCGGAAGTCGGGCCGATCGAGTACACGCAGCCAGGTTCCGTCGGGTTGGCGTCGAACGACCTGTGCCCGAGCCCCGGCTTCGTCGCGGGCCGGCGTCGCGGTGAGCGCAATGTCGCCGAGCCGCAGAGTCGGCAGTGGCGTTTCCATCTTGAACTGCGGCCTGGCCGACAGCATGCCCTGGTACAGCGCCAGGATCGCCGCCCGGCCGACGGTCATCTTGCCCGGCGGAAAGGCCACGACTGCGTCCGGTTCATACAGCCCGGCAAGACCCTCGGCGTCGCCGGCATTGCCGAATTCGACGAACAACCGGGTCAGGTCTTCCGGGTTGGCCGCGCGCTCACGCTCCATGGATTCGGTTCCCACGGTCCGGCTCCTCGCTATGCCCGGCCGGGACCCGAGCGGATCCCGACAGCGCAGAGCATAGGCCGCGGTCGCCGCCACGCCTACCCGGCGCCGCCGCTCGGTCCGCTCGCCGGTCCGACGAGCGCACTCGATGGTGCGTGAGCGAGGAGCGGAGCCGGGAACGACGCACGGTGCCGTCTGACCGGCGAGCGCTACTCCCAGCGGAACGAACGCGCCGCGATCCCCAAACAGACGACCAGCCAGCCCGTGAGGATTGCCACGTCGACGCCCAAGGGCGCGACCTGGGTGCCGTTGACCATTACCTGCCGAAACGCGTCGCCAAGATATGTGAGCGGCAGGAACCGGGCGACAGTCTGGAGGAAGCCGGGCAGGAAATCGAACGAGAAGAAGATGCCCGACAGGAACATCATCGGCAGCTGTACGACTTGGACGACACCCTGCGCCTGCTCCTCGGTCTTGAGGAACGAGGCCAGCATGAAGCCGATGGACAGGAACGTCGCGGCTCCCAGCAGGACCAGCGCCGTCATCTCGATGAGGTTGCCCACGATCTGGACGTGGAAGACCGCCAACCCGATGCCGAGAATTACCACCGCGTCGACGAGAGAAATCATGAGCCGCGTCAAGACGTTGCTGCCGACGAGCTTCCAACGCGCCAGTGGAGTCGCTCCGATCCGCTTGAGAATGCCCTTTTCGCGCTGCTGAACGAGCGGGATCGCGGCAAAGATGCCGAGTTGCATCAGAGCCATGGCGAGGATGCTGGGCACGAGGTAGGCCACGTTGCTGATGTTCGTGGACTGCAACGTCTTGTCCTGCACGCCTATAACTGCCGTGGCACCGGCAAGTTCGAGGTTCGCCGCGCCGGTAACCTTGTCGGCTATCTGCTGGATACCTTGAGTCGTCTGACCCTGGCTCGGGTCGATGTACAACTCGATCGATGTCGGGGTCTTCGAGCCCGCGGCCGCTCCGAGCCCTTCCGGGACGACGACGATGGCTGCGATGTCGCCGCGCTGCATAGCCGCCTGCTCATCGGACAACGAACCCGTTTGAACGGTCAGCAGCGAGACATTTTGGAACGCCTGCTGGAGACCGGCAGATGCGGCGCTGTGGTTGTCCTGGTCCACGAACCCTATGGCGACCTTGGCGTCCCCGCTGCCGCCGAATATCCAGCCGAACAGGAATACGAACATCACGGGAAAGAAGAAGGTCCAGAAGAGCGCTGCCCGGTCGCGGGTCAGGCCCTTCAGGTTGGCAATGGTGAGTGCGATCAGCGTCTTCATCGTTTGCTCCTAGTCGCGCAGCGCTCGACCGGTCAGGTCGAGGAAGACGTCTTCTAGAGTGGCCTGGCGGATGCCAAGGTTGTGCGGCTCCGCACTCAGCTCGTCGGCCATCGCCAACAGCCCGCCGATGGTCGCCGCTACGTCTTTCGAATAGAGCACGGTCTGACCGTCCTCCTGGGTCGCGCGGGTGACGCCGCCGAGCTTGCCCAGCCGTTCGGCCGGAAACTTGACGGTGGAGTCGAAGAAGACGGCACGCTCCTTGAAGCGGCGCCCGATCAGCTCCGGGACGGTGCCCATCTCGAGAATGTGGCCGTGATCCATGATTGCAACCCGGTCGCACAACTCGGTGGCTTCTTCCATGTAGTGGGTGGTCAGGACGACCGACTTGCCCTTCTCCTGCAGGCCCTTCACGAGGTCCCATAGGGAGCGACGGGCCTGGGGATCCAATCCCGTGGTCGGCTCGTCGAGGAAGACCAGGTCCGGATCGTTGACGAGGGCCAGGGCAATCGAAAGGCGCTGTTGCTGGCCGCCCGACAGATCCATCGACCTTGCATTGGCGCGTTCGCCGAGATCGACGGCATCGATCAACTGCTTGGTCGGAACTCGGTTCTTGAAGAACGTGCCGAACAGATCGAGCAGCTCCGTGACCGTCAGCCGCGGATAGAGGGACACGCTCTGCAGCTGGACGCCGATGCGCTGCTTGATCGACTCGGGGTGCTTGCAGACATCGAGACCGAAGACCTCGACGATGCCCGAGTCGGGTGAGCGCAGACCTTCGAGGACCTCGATGGTCGTAGTCTTGCCGGCGCCGTTGGGCCCCAGCATTCCGAAGACTTCCCCCCGCGCGACCTCGAAGGTGACTCCGTCGACCGCCTTCACGTCGCCGTAGAACTTCTTCAGGTCCGAAACGCGGATGACGGACTCGTGGCTTTGCGTCATCTCACTCCTGGCATTCGTGCTGCTCGCGGTACGGATGGCACCGGAGCGATGTGGCGATTGTGTCAACTGGAGCATGCACCGGTCGTCAGCCTTTGGAAGGACCGTGTTTCGGCCGCGCGAACGATCTTGCGACCTGCGGATGTGGTCCGGCCCGTCAGCCCGGGCGGTCCAGGAGCATATCCGACGAGCGTGGACCCAGGAGCCGGAAGCCCAGCCGATCGTATAGACGAATGGCCCCGGCATTGTCGGCGTATACGCCCAGGTAGACGAGATCCGATCCGGAAGCGACGGAGTCACGCGCCAGGGCGAGCGTCACCAGCCTGCCGAAGCCGCGGCCTCGCCATGCCGGCCGCGTGCCGATGGACGAGATGTAGCTCGCGCCGTCAAACGTGTAGCGCTCGCCGGTGGCTACGGGCTCGCCGTCGACACGCAGGACGCAAGCGTGGAATCTCGGCTGCTCGAGTGTCAGGCTGATTTCGCGAACCAGGTTGGTCCGGCGTACCTCAGGAATGTGGAACGCCTCGGAGATGACGAGAGCGAGTGCCTCGGCCAGAGCCGGCCGGTCGGCGTCCGAAGGGTTGTTCCACCGCTCTAGGACCGCGAGCCTCGGCAGCGGCGAGTCGGCCGCCTCGGCCGGGTCGGTCGTCAGGAGCATGTCGAAACCGCCGCCCTGATCTACGAAGCCGTTGGCGGCGAATCTCGCCACCACGTCCGACGGCGTGCTCAGGCCCGGGGAGAGCCAGAAGTAGGGCTTGCGGTCGAGCACATTGAACAACTCGAGGGTGAGGTGCAGCCGGGCGTCGAACTGGGCCGGATCCTCGGGCCATCGGACTGCCGCCATCCGGTTGAAGAAGGGGTCCTTCTCCGTGCCGGAGAAGAGCATTACCGAGTCGCCGAAGTCGCGCCAGCCTCGGCCCGGAATGGCGATGGCCCGGGTCGTATGAACCTCCAGGAAACGCAGAGTTTCGGAGCTCAGTCCAAACCACGGTTCGGGGCCGCTCGGGATTGGCATGGGGAAACGTTACGGGATTGCGCGACGACTGCGGGCGTCCGGTGTGCGGTACGGGCGTGGGCACGACCCGGCGCGCGGCTCCGTATCTATATGCAAGCCGCTAACATATCGGCACGCCGCTTCTTCGCCGCCTTCACGTCGGGGAGCCCGGCGTTTCGGTCAAGAGGAACAGCGGCAGATGCGAGCGCTGGCACGTCGGGTTGGGTTGGGCATTGCGGCCCGGGGTGACATTTCGGACACGATCGACTGGGTGAGACGCGCCCGGGACGCCGGCCTCGACTCCGTCTGGATCCACGACTCCTACTTCGAGCGCGACGCGATCACCTACGGCTCGGCGATAGCCGGCGCGCTCGCCAACGATCCGCCCAGCTCGTTCCGGCTCGGACTCGGGGCCGTGAACCCCTACACGCGCCACCCAGTGGTGCTGGCCATGACCGGTTCGGCCCTCGACGAACTGCTTCCGGAACGCATCGTGCTGGGTCTGGGCACCGGGCTGCCGCTGCGCCTCGGCCAGATGGGCATTCCCTACTCGCCCGCCGAGGGCGTCGGCCGCGTGTCCGACGCGATGGACCAGCTCAGGACGCTCTGGGCCGGCCAGCGGCTCCCATCGGCGACGCCGGGCCTGCCGCCGATCGTGCCGATGTTCCCGCCGGTGCACCGCATCCCGCTCTTCATCGCCGCGTATCGGAAGGACTTCGTGGAACTGGCCGGCCGCAAGGCCGACGGCTACCTGGCCCGGCCGTGCGAATCGATCCCGTCGTTGCGCGGCATCCTGGAGCGGCTGAGAGCGTCGGCTACGGCCGCCGGCCGCGACCCGGCCGATATCGAAACGGCCGCCTACCTGCTCTCGCTGGTCGACAAGACCCGCCGCGAGGCGCTGAACCGGGCCAAGCGCGAGCCGTTCGTGATCTACATGATGTCGGTCCTTGGCGACGTTTCGCTCCAGCGGGCCGGGTTCCCGCGTGAGATGCGCGACCGGATTGCCGCCGCGTGGCGTGCCGAGGACTACCACGAGGCCGGCAAGCTGATCCCAGACGAATTGCTCGACGCGTTCATGCTGTGCGGGACTCGAGAGGATGTCGCCGCAAAGGCGATGGCGTTCCACGCCGAGACGGGCCTGGACCTGCCGCTGCTCCAGCCGGTCGTCCAGGATGAGGCCCAGACGGTCGAGCTGATCGAGGCGGCCAAGCTCTACGCCGCGATGCCGGACCGGATCGCCGTACCGGAGTCCGTGGCCGCTGCTGCCGGCTCGGCGCCCGTCGTCGCGGGTTCCGCCGGTGCCGGCGCGACCCTTGGCGGGCTCGCCGACGACCGCCGGCTCGGGCTGCTCGAACGTGGCCGTCGCCGGCTCGGCGCCGCCTACGAAATCCTGCGGCCGTTCGCCTATACCGCATCGGCCATCCCGGTACTCGCCGGCGGCGCGCTTGCGTTCGTCGACTCCGCGTTTTCGTGGCTCCCGTTCCTGGCCGCGCTGGCCGGCGGGATGCTCCTCCACTCCGGCACCAACGTCATCAACGAGGTCTACGACGTTCGCAAGGGCATCGACACGATCACGTCGCCGCGGATGAGCCATGCCGTGCTGACGGGTCGAGTCAGCGAGCGTGGCGCACATCTCTTTGCCATCGGCCTATTCGCGGCCGCCGTCGTCGTGGGCTCGTATCTGGTCTGGCTCCGCGGCTGGCCCATCGTCGCCTTCGGGCTGCTCGGCATCGCCGCCGGCTACACTTACACGGCTCCACCGTTCCAGTACAAGTACCGCGCCATCGGCGTGCCGACGGTCTTCCTGCTGATGGGCCCGATCATGGTCGGCGGCTCCTTCTACGCCATCACAGGAACGTGGGACGTCCGAGCGCTGGTGCTGTCCATCCCGGTCGGTCTTCTGGTTGCGGCCATCCTCCACGGCAACGAGTGGCGCGACATCAGCGAGGACACGCGCGCCGGAATCCACACGCTGTCGGGAAGCCTGGGCCGCGACTGGGCCCATTACGGCTACCTGGCGCTCGTCATCGGCGCCTACGTGGCACTCGGCGTTGCCGTCGCCGCCCGCTGGCTGCCCCCGACCACAGCGATCGCCCTCTTCTCGCTGCCGTTCCTGGCCCAGGTCGTCCGATCGGCGGAACTGGGCGCTTCGGGGCAGGCTCGCGCCATCGCCATGATCGATGTCCAGACCGCCCGGCTCCACTTCGCCTTCGGGTCGCTGCTGGTGATAGGGCTGCTACTGGCCCGACTGGCGGCATAGTGAGCCTTCGACGGGTCCGAATTGGTCGGGCACTCGACCAACGGCGTCCTCGCCGTGCCCACGCAGCCGGAGGCACCACGCCCGCCTCGAGCCGGAGCGGTGGTCGGAGCCTCGACGTTGCCTTCGCCATCGGGCTGGCGGCGGCCGTGCCGGCCTTCGCGGCTACATTCCGCGGCCCCCGTGACCGATTCTGGAGCCGCATGACCACCACCGGACTCGTGCTCGGCGGCCTCGCGCTGATCGCCAATCCGACGCTCCGGCGGACCCGGATCGGTGCACGCGAGGTCACCGTGGGCCTGGCATCGGCGGCGGCTCTCTACGGCACGTTCAAGGTCGGCGACCGCTTCGCCCGGAAGTTTGTGCCGGGCGGCGAGGGTCAGATCCAGGACATCTACTCGCTGCGTGAACTCGCTCCACACGCGGAAACCGCGGCCCGGTTGGTCGCGATCATCGGCCCGGCCGAGGAGCTGTTCTGGCGCGGCCTCGTGCAGGAGGCGCTGATGCGCCGCTACGGCCGCTGGACCGGCGCCGCGATGGCGGCTGTTGCCTACTCGGCCGTGCACGTCACCACGGGCAACTTCACGCTGATGGGCGCGGCGGGGGTCGCCGGAGCCCACTGGTGCGTTCTCTATGCCGCGGGCGTCCCGATCGGCGCCCTGATCGTCAGCCACTGCGCCTGGGACGTCTGGATCTTCCTGGTCCAGCCCACCGGCGAAATCACCGCGGTAGCCGCCCCCGCCTCAGCCGCAGCAGGGTGAACGGCGCAAGTCGACGTGCCGACGAGCACTGGCCAGACAAGTCTGGCCTTAGCGAGCGGACTCAGCCCGCAAACGAAACTAGGCGCGGTTCAGGAGACGGCGCACCGAGCGGCTTGACCATTGTCAGACGGTCGCCCTCCCGTCGGACGACCTCGAAGCCTGCACGCTCATACAGGTGGAGAGCGGGGTTGGCGGCATTCACGGTGAGGCTGAGGGCTCTGTGGCCGGCGTCGGAGGCTGCGCGATCCAGGGCGTTGAGTATTTGCGCCCCGATGCCGCGGGCGCGATGTGTGAGCGAGACAGCGATCGCAATCTCGGGCAGTGGGTGACCCGCTCCATCGCGCGCCACAACGTCCGCCTGGACTCGACACCACGCCGAGCCGAGTCGCTGTCCGTCGCCCCAGGCGACCACACCCGCGTCACCCGGACGCCCCCAATCAGCCGTCCATCGCGTGGCTTGCGCCATCTCGGACGCGCCTTCGGGCAACGGTCCCGGCGGGAACGCGGCCAGTAGCGTCATCTCGGCAAGAAACGGCACATCCGCATCGGACACAGGGCGAAGTTCCATGCGTTGATCTTCGCCAGCGGCGGTCGTCAGCGCAAGCCCGGGCCTGATCCGGGGCCGACTGAGGTTGGCAGCGCCGGATCCGGGCGAAACACATGGGTGACCGCCGCGACTTCGAGCCCTTCGTTGGCAGGCCTCAAACGTCCGTGAGCGAGTAGCGCAGCCGGCAACGTGCCAGCTTCGCTGGCCCACGGGATCGGCCGGCTGACCAAACGCCACGCAGCCCGCTCGCCGGTCCGACGAGAGCAGTGCTAGGCGCCGACGAGCACCGGAGCGAGCGGACTCAGAAGTCCGTGAGCGAGGAGCGCAGAAGGCAACGACGCAATGCGCCGTCCGACCGGCGAGCGATCAGTCCCAGTGCTCCAGAGAGCGGGCCCACTTTTCGGCCATGCGAGCCGGGCGAAGGCGCTGGCGATGGACACGCCGGTTCTCGAGGTCGTCACGGATCGGCAGCAGCAGCTTGAGCCAGAACTCGACTCGATCGAAACCGAGCTTCTGGACGGCGAGGATCTCGCCCGCCACACCGTGCCGGAGCTTGCGCCATTCGAGCCCAACGCCCCATTCGGACCAGCGTAGCGACGCCTGCGTCGCAGACCCGGTGGCAGTCGTGCCCAGAGTCATGATCCGCGGCCAGATGGAGGCGGCGCCCGGCTCGGACAGGGCGTCTATCAGAGTGTCGACGATCCACCACATGCCGTCGGAGCCGAGTGAGACTCGATTCTCTCCGAGCGCCCACAGGTGACCATTGCCGCGCTCGTCCATGTGCATCACCAACCCGGTCGGCGAGCCCGGCAGGGAGAACGACATGGGTTCGACGGGCGAAACGTAGATCCGGGAATCGTTGGGGAACGACGCAGCGGCCCGCGGCGGCACGCCCAGAATGGCGGCCCGCTCGCCCCTCTGTCCGGCTTCATCCATCAGGCCCCGAACGACGGTCGCAACGTCGTCCGCGCTCATCGGCGACGAGTCGTCCCATGTGGGCCTGGCGCCGAGTTCGAACAACCTGGCCAATCCGTCGCCGTCAGCGGGGCGGGTTACGACCCTGACGGTCCGGCCGTCGACCTGGAATTCCCGAGTCTCTTCGCCGATTGCTAGCTTCGTGTCCATGGTGCTTCCTCGCTTGTCCGGCTGGGCGGCTCGACTGAGGAGCACATCGCTCCCCAAGCCTGCTCAAGGCAGAGTGAGGTCCTGCGCCACGGCCGCTTCTGGCACTCGGCAGCCGACATACGCGTCGGGAAACGCGCCCGACTTGCCTACACTACCCGATTCTTCGGGATTCGGATAGTACTTTTGGCTACGTAGATAGGACTATCGGTGTCAAGAGCCAAAAGCGAACGTCGAGCCCCCGGTCTGGCTCCGGCGGCTACAGCAGCACCAGCCCGCTCGCGACAGGCAGACGTCCGCCGGCGGGCGGCCGGGCCCATCTATACTCGGTTGACCCCGCCGCTCCCTGTGGCCGGGGAGCCGTCTCTTCGAGGAGCCCACGTCATGGACACCGCCAAGGATCAAGTCGTCCCCGCCTCCGCCGCCGTTGCCCCCGCCGGCGCGCCGGTTCGCGACCTGACTCCGGCGGAAATCGACGCGTTGGCGGATGCCGGCGACTTCGCCGCGATCTCGAAGCCGTACCTCTCGCCGATCCTGGGCCGCTACTACGAGCGCAGCTGGAGCCACGGCGAGGGCCACACCCTGTTCGACTCGTCCGGCCGCGGATTCCTGGACTTCGCCTGCGGCATCGCCACCACGTCGCTCGGTCACCATCACCCGGCCGTAACCCAGGCGATCAAGGACCAGGCCGACAAGCTGCTCCACATCTGCAACGCCCTGGGCTATGTCGAGTCGGTGGCAAGGCTGGCCGCCATGCTGGCCGACTCCTGCCCGGATCCGCTGGACACCGTCTTCTTCTGCAACTCCGGGGCCGAGGCTATCGAATCCGCGCTCAAGCTCGCCCGAAGGGTCACGGGTCGGCCCGGCATCATCGCCTTCAGGGGCGCGTTCCACGGCCGGACCTTCGGCGCCGCCTCGATCACCAGNNCGCTACTTCGGCGACGACGAGGAAGCCGCCACGGCCGGCGCGATGGGCGCGCTCCGAACGTTGCTCGGCCACGAAATTCCAGCCTCGGCCGTTGCTGCGATCGTCATCGAGCCGATCCAGGGCGAGGGCGGCTTCAACCCGGCCCCGGCCTCGTTCATGCGCCAGCTGCGGGCGCTGTGCGACGAGAACGGCATCTTGCTCGTCGCCGATGAGGTCCAGACCGGCGTCGCCCGGACCGGCCGAATGTGGGCTTTCGAGGACTCCGGCATCGTGCCCGACGTCGTGTGTGTGGCCAAGGCCCTCGCCAACGGCATGCCTCTCGGCGCCATCGTGACCCGCCGCGAACTCCAGGAACGCTGGGGCGTCGGCGCCCACGGAACCACGTTCGGCGGCAACCCCGTAAGTTGCGCCGCCGGCGTCGCGGTCATGCGCACGATCGCCGAACAGGGTCTCGTGGCCAACGCGGCCGCACGCGGCGCCGAACTCAAGTCAGCGCTCGAGGCGCTGATGGCCAAGGACGATCGCATCGGCGACGTGCGGGGCCGCGGCCTGATGGTCGGTGTTGAATTCGTGAAGGACCGGCTCACCCGCGATCCTGACACGGACACGTGCGAGGCGCTGCTCCTGGCGTGCGCCGATCAGGGTCTGCTCGTCCTGAACTGCGGCACGCATCACAACGTGATCCGATTCCTGCCCCCGATCGACGTCACGACCGAAGAGATCGCCACCGGCGTCGACCTGTTCGCGGCGGCGCTTCGTACCCTTCCCCGCGCCACCGCCTGATCGCCGGGCGATCCATAGCAGATACGTGAATGCCCGCGGCGTTGGCCGCGGGCATTCGACTTCGGTCCTACGGGTAGGGCACCTCGCGCTCGGGCGGCGCGACCGTGGAACCGGTGTTGTGTGGTTAGCGGTTCCTGTCGAGGAACGTCATCACGTCCTCGAGCCGGAAGCGGCGGTCCCCGCGCTTGCAGACCCGATAGAAGGGCAGCTCACCTCGATCACCAAGGCGCTTCACCGTGTTCACGTGGAGGTGAAGCATCTCCGCCACCTCGCTCGCTGTGAGCATCGGACCGAGTTCGTTTGCGGCCATGGCAGCCATGAGTTTCCTCTGCGTCTGCGTCGGGAACGAGTGCCTTGTAGACGAACTCCGGGCAAGGCCCGAAGCGACACGAACCGTACGGAGTCCACCCAACCGTCACAAGCCGTACTTTGGACTAGCGGCGTCGGTACCAGCCGGCGGTACGCACTAGGTACGGGGTCCGCGGCGGCATGAGTCCTGGATTGCCGGGGCGCTTGGGACGGCGAAGGGCCGCCTAGGACGGCGATGGGCTGGGCACCGCCGCCGGACTGCCCGAAGCACCCGCCGAGTCCGAGGGAGCGGGCGTAGGCGTCGCCGGCAGTGCCAGTGTTGGTTGGTCTACAGACTTCAGGAGCATGTCGGCTGCGACCGAAGCCCAGTAGCCCTCGAACTCCTCGTTCGCGGCAGCCAGGGGCGTGGTGTACTGCACGAGGTCGGCCGCGGTCGTGGCAGTGGCGGCCTTGTCGAGAAGGCCCGCTTCGATGTTCCCTTGCGAGATCATGCCGGCGATGTCTTGACCGGCCGTGGCATAGTCCGCCGAGGCCGACGGCAACGCGCCGATGGTCCAGTCGCTGATCGGCGCCAGCTCCTTCATCCAGGCCTTGAGGGCCGCGCTGTAGTCCTTGAAGCCCTGGATCTTGGTCGCAAAGTCACTATTCGGGTCGTTGATCTCAAGGCGCGCGGCGTTGATCTTGGCCACGTACTTGGTCTCAATCCGCGTCCAGAGCTCCTGCGGTTGCGGCGGCGGCGGGTTGATGAAGCTCAGGTAGACCCACACCCCGGCGAAGAGAACCACGAACGCAACGATCACCGGGGTGTAAGCGCCGAACAGTCCGGTTGCGTAGCGGTAGCCCGCGGACTTGCGGACCCGGCTGATGCCGACGCCACGCCGGCGGCCGGCACGAACCGGACCAGCCTTGACATCAGCGGCCGGCTTGCCCGCGATAGGCGCGGCCACCGCCGGCGTGCCGGCTGAGGGCGTTGCATGTGACGAAGACTTGCGATGGCTCGGCGGGACCGCTCGGCCGCGGCGTGTCTGTGGCGACAATGCGGATCCTCCTGAAGATGCTGGGCGGCCGTGAACCGCTCGCCCACCGTACACCGCACCCCTCCGGAGCGAGCACGACGAGGCCCAGCGAGTTTATCGCGAATCCGGACTTCAACGCTCGGCAACAACAATGCCGCAACCAATTCCGTGCCCGATCGCGCCTGCTTCCGAGTCGGATCGTCGGCACTCTCGAACCTGGGCGGCGGAAAGCCCCATTTCGCCGAAAGGTTGCGTCTGCACACTCCTGTTACCGATTCGCAACCTTTCCAACCTTGACCTCGGCCCACCATCTATTCGACACTCGTTTTTCCGCGACGGATGAGGGCTCCTGCCTAGGGGCAGGCCCGGCTATAGCCGTCGCCGAAGCTGGATAGTGGTGCGGCTAGTCGAGCGAGGACGGCGCAACGTGAGGCAGACAGACGGTCCGCAGGCCCAGGGGTTGTATGACCCCCGAAACGAGCACGACGCGTGTGGCTTCGGCTTCGTCGTCGACATCGCAGGCCGCCCGTCTCACGCAATCGTCCGCGACGCCCTGACCGTTCTGGTCAATCTCGAGCATCGCGGCGCCACCGGCTCGGAGAAGAACACCGGCGACGGTGCCGGCATCACGATCCAGATCCCCCACAAGTTCCTGGCGGACGTCGCCGCCAAGTCGGGCGTGAACCTGCGCGGCAAGGGTGGCTACGGCGTCGGCATGGTCTTCCTGCCGCAGGACAAGCTCGGCCGCGTGGAATGCTTCCGTCTCTTCGAGCAGGTGCTGGCCGACGAAGGGCTCCACTTCCTCGGCTGGCGCGACGTGCCAACGGAGAACGGGAGCCTCGGAGCCAGCGCCAAGGCTGCCCAGCCGCTCATCCGGCAGGTATTCATCGACCGGCCGGAGCGGCTAGTCGAGGACCTCGCCTTCGAACGCAAGCTGTATGTGGTTCGGCGCCTCGTCGAGAAGGCCATCTCGCGATCGGCGATCCCGAGCCGCGCCGACTTCTACATCCCCTCGATGAGCTGCCGCACCATCGTGTACAAGGGCATGCTCAACGCCTCGCAGCTCCAGGTCTTCTATCCGGACCTGGCCGACGAGCGCGTTGAAAGCGCCATCGCCATGGTGCACTCGCGGTTCTCGACCAACACCTTCCCGTCCTGGGCGCGCGCGCACCCGTATCGCTACATCTCCCACAACGGCGAGATCAACACCCTCCGCGGCAACGTCAACTGGATGCACGCCCGCCAGTCGCTCTTCAGCTCCAAGCTGTTCGGCGATGAGCTGACCAAGGCGCTGCCGGTCGTCGACACCGATGGCTCCGACTCCGCGATCTTCGACAACGTCCTGGAACTGCTCTACCTCTCCGGCCGATCCGTCGCCCACTCGCTGATGATGATGGTCCCGGAGCCCTGGCAGCATCACGAGTCGATGCCGCAGGAGAAGAAGGCCTTCTACGAGTTCCACGCCTGCCTGATGGAACCGTGGGATGGGCCCGCATCGATCGCGTTCACCGACGGCATCCGGATCGGGGCGACACTCGACCGCAACGGCCTGCGCCCGGCCCGCTACTACGTCACCGCCGACGGCCGCGTGGTCATGGCTTCGGAAGCCGGCGTGCTCGACATCCCCGCCGATCAGATCGTGGCCAAGGGCCGGCTCCAGCCCGGCCGCATGTTCCTCGTCGACACCAACGAGCAGCGGATCGTCTCGGACGAGGACCTCAAGCGCCGGATCACCACCGAGCATCCGTACACTGAGTGGGTCCGCGACTGGCTGGTCAAGCTCACGGAGCTGCCGCCGCCGCCGCGAGTCATCGAACCCGCCCACGAGACCGTGCTGCGGCGTCAGGAAGTGTTCGGCTACACCGCCGAGGACGTGCGGGTCCAGATCAACCAGATGGCCAACACCGGAACCGATCCTGTCAGTGCCATGGGCAACGACCAGGCTCTCGCGGTGCTGTCGGAGAAGCCGCAGCTGCTGTACTCGTACTTCAAGCAGCTCTTCGCCCAGGTCACCAACCCGCCCATCGACGCGATCCGCGAAGAGATCATCACCGCCACGGAGATGGCCATCGGACCGGAGGGGAACCTCCTGGAGCCCGCGCCCGATTCGGCCCATCAGCTCGAACTGCCGTCCCCGGTGCTCTCCAACGAGGAGCTCGAGAAGATCCGCAATCTCTCGACGGGAGATCAGCACGGCTTCCGGCCGATCACCTTGCCGATTCTCTTCAACGTAGCCGGCGGCGGAGCGGCGCTGCGCAAGGCCATCGAGCAGGTCCTCGACCAGGCCAGCGAGGCCATCAAAGAGGGCCACAACATCATCATCCTGTCGGACCGCGGCCACACCGAGACGGAAGCGCCCATCCCGGCGCTCCTCGCGGTTTCGGCGGTCCACCACCATCTCGTGCGAGCCGGCACCAGAACTCGTGTCGGGCTCGTCCTCGAATCCGGCGAGCCGCGCGAGGTGCATCACTTCGCCTTGCTCATCGGCTACGGCGCCAGCGCCATCAACCCGTACCTGGCCTTCGAGACGGTCCACGACCAGTGCCGCCTCGGCATCATCGCCGGCTCGCCGGAGCTGGCCGAGAAGAAGTACCGCAAGGCCATCTCCAAGGGCATCGTCAAGACCATCTCGAAGATGGGCATCAGCACCGTCCAGAGCTATCACGGCGCCCAGGTCTTCGAAGCTCTTGGCCTGGGCCAGGACTTCGTCGACGAGTACTTCACCTGGACGCCCACCCGCATCGGCGGCATCGGCATCGACGTCATCGCCCGCGAAGTGAAGATGCGCNNCCCATCTACCACAAGCAGCTCGGCGTCGGCGGCCAGGTGCAGTGGCGCTACGAAGGCGAGAAGCACCTGCTCACTCCGCAGGCGGTCGCCCAACTCCAGCACGCCACCCGGACCGGTGACTACGAAGCGTTCAAGGAATACTCGAAGCTAATCGACGACCAGTCCGAAGGGCTGTGCACGCTGCGCGGCTTGATGGACTTCAAGACGAACCACCGCCATCCCCTCTCGGTCGACGAAGTCGAGCCGATCGAGGCGATCGTAAAGCGCTTCAAGACCGGCGCCATGAGCTACGGCTCGATCTCGCGAGAAGCCCACGAGGCGCTGGCGATCGCCATGAACCGGCTCGGCGCCAAGTCGAACACCGGGGAGGGCGGCGAGGACCCGGCACGCTTCGAGACCCTTGCCAACGGCGACTCGCTCAAGAGCGCGATCAAGCAGGTCGCATCGGGGCGCTTCGGTGTCACCAGCGAGTACCTCGTCAGCGCGCGCGAAATCCAGATCAAGATGGCTCAGGGCGCCAAGCCCGGCGAGGGCGGCCAGCTGCCCGGCCACAAGGTCTACCCCTGGATCGCCAAGGTCCGGCATTCGACACCGGGTGTTGGCCTCATCTCACCGCCCCCGCACCACGACATCTACTCCATCGAGGATCTGGCCGAGCTGATCCACGACCTCAAGAACGCCAACCCGGAAGCCCGCATCTCCGTGAAGTTGGTCTCCGAAGTCGGTGTCGGGACGATCGCGGCCGGCGTGGCCAAGGCCCATGCCGATGTGATCCTGATCAGTGGCTACGACGGCGGGACCGGCGCTTCGCCGCTTTCGTCGATCAAGCACGCCGGCCTGCCCTGGGAACTCGGCATCGCCGAAACCAACCAGACGCTGCTCATCAACGACCTGCGGTCTCGCGTCGCGATCGAGGTCGACGGCCAGATGAAGACCGGCCGCGACGTCGTCGTCGGGGCGCTGCTCGGAGCCGAGGAGTTCGGCTTCTCCACCGCGCCGCTGGTGACGCTCGGCTGCGTGATGATGCGGGTCTGCGACAAGAACACTTGCCCGGTCGGCATCGCGACGCAGGATCCGGTCCTGCGCGAGCGCTTCGCCGGCGATCCCCAGTACGTGGTCAACTTCATGACTTACGTGGCCATGGAAGTCCGCGAGTACATGGCCCAGCTCGGCTTCCGGACGTTCGACGAGATGGTCGGGCACTCCGAGCGGCTCGAGATGCGCCGCGCGGTCGACCACTGGAAGGCCCACAGCCTCGATTTCAGCCGCATTCTGTTCCAGCCCCAGGTTCCCAAGACAACCCTGCGGACCTGCCAGATCGGCCAGGAGCACAAGATCGAGGAGTCGCTCGACAACACCACCCTGATCCCGCTCTGCCAGCCGGCGCTGGAGCGCGGCGAGAAGATCGTGGCGGACCTGCCGATCCGCAATGTCAACCGCGTCGTGGGCACCACATTGGGCTCGGCGATCACGCGCCGTTACGGTGGCGCCGGCCTGCCCGAGGACACGATCAAGCTCAACTTCCGCGGTTCGGCCGGGCAGAGTTTCGGTGCGTTCATCCCGAGCGGCCTGACCCTGACCCTTGAAGGCGACGCCAACGACTACCTGGGCAAAGGGCTGTCGGGCGGCAAGATCGTGCTCTTCCCGCCGCGCGAGTCGAAGTTCGTGGCCGAGGACAACATCATCACCGGCAACGTCGCTTTCTACGGCGCCACGTCCGGCGAGGCCTACATCCGCGGCATTGCCGGCGAGCGGTTCTGCGTTCGCAACTCGGGCGTCACGGCCGTCGTCGAGGGCGTGGGCGATCACGGCTGCGAGTACATGACCGGCGGCAAGGTCGTGATCATCGGCAAGACGGGCCGCAACTTCGCGGCCGGCATGTCGGGCGGCGTGGCCTA
>PMXR01000024.1 GCA_003171035.1 Chloroflexota bacterium | reverse complement strand
ATTGGCGAATCGGGACACTAGCTCACGAACACGGGAGCTCTTCTCGCGGCGTTGGAGATGTGGAGAGAAGACGACCGAAAGTGGTCAGTAGGGGATCCCGCGAGGGCAGCCGAGACGGAGGAGCACGAACGTGAAATCGGCGACGGGTAGGAAGGATGTCGTGTCGCGGTGGTGAGGCTGCCGTGCCTACAGTAGCGGCCCAGGTTCCGGCCAGACTAGCCGCGCGTCTACTGCCCGCTCAATCAGGGTTGCGCCAGGGGCGCCTGTAGCCTCGCGTAGCACTACGGTCGCCACAGCCAGCGCTGGGTCAGTTTGATCGAGTCGACCCCAGACGAGCCACATTAGCGTTTCGTCATTTGGGATCGCGAGCAAAGCGATCTCCAGGCCCTCCGCACGCAGAGCGGCTGCGGCGTTTGCCTGGAGCTGTTCATACCAGGCCGTGGGTCGCTCACTCAACCCTGGCACGTAGGCTTCGATGACGCGGACGGTCCGTTGCATGGCTCAACCGTGCACCAGAACCGATGTCTTTGTATCCGGGAAACCACCTACCGCCGCAGGTATGCTTGGATCGGATGACCACCTCGGCACCTCAGATGCCCGCCGACCCCGTCTCGTCCCTGGTCGGACGCGACGAGGCAGTCGCGCGCGTCCTGGCCGGCGTCCAACCACCGTACATTGATGCGCAGGCCGTCCTGATCGAAGGGCCGGCCGGAATCGGCAAGACGAGCCTGCTGCGTGCCGGCGTGGCAAGGGCGGAGACCGCTGGCGCGACCGTCCTATACGCACGGCCCGTCGAGACAGAGGCCAACTACGCGTATGCCACGCTTGGCGACCTGTTGGGACCCCACCTTGTATCGATCGACGTTCGCCTGCCGGAGGGCCATCGGGCCGTGCTGCGACTGGCCCTGAGCAACGACGACGGGCCCGCGCCAGACGACGGAGTGCCGGAGGAGGCGCCCGACGCGCAACGCGTGGCTGTGGCCGTCCTGGCCGCGTTCCGTGCCCTCGCCGCGCGTGGAGCGTTGCTGATTGCCATCGACGATGCTCCATGGGCCGACCCGGCCAGTCGCGATGCGCTCGCTTTCACTATGCGACGGCTTGCTGGCCTGCCGGTGCGACTCCTGATCGCCCAACGCGGCGACATCCCCGGAGGGCCACCGCCATTCGGTCTGGCGGATGCCGCACGTCCGATCCTGCTCGAGCGATTGTGGCTCGAACCGCTCTCGATGGGAGCGCTCCATCAACTGCTACGCTCAGCCACCGACTACAGCTTCGCGCGGCCGACGCTTCTGCGCATCCAGGAACTCTCCGGCGGGAACCCGTTCTACGCCCTCGAACTCGCGCGCGCCCTTGTGGCGTCCGGCACGGCCGTCCGCCCGGGGCAGGGCCTGCCCATGCCACCGTCGCTGCGTGGTCTGGTCGGGGCCCATCTGGACCGCGTTCCAGCATCTACGCGACGGCTCCTGCTCACCGTGGCGTTGAGCACGAAGCCGACGATGGGCCTTTTGGAGGCGGCAAATGGGCCTGCGACTCGGACTCTGCTGGAACCCGCGATAGATGCCGGTCTGATCTGTGTCGAGGGGCCGACCGTAACCTTCGACCACCCCCTGTACGCCTCCACACTCGTTGCGGAGGCGTCGGCCGACGAGGTTCGAGCAGTGCACGCATCGCTCGGGCATGCCGCCGCCGAGGACCCGGAAGCCCGTGCTCGCCATCTGGCGCTGGCTTCGGAGGGACCCGATGCGGGAGTCGCCAGCTCTCTCGCCCGGGCGGCGGCTCGTGCCAGGGGACGCGGTGCGCCGGCGATGGCTGGCGAGCTGGCTGACATGGCAGTGGAGCGCACACCGCCTGCCGGTCGCGAGCGGTCCGAGCGGGCTCTCGCCGCTGCCGAAGCGTGGTTTGCCGCGGGCGATCTCCCTGCGACTCGCAACCGGGCTGGGGCACTCATCCCGTCCGTACGGGGTTCGCTGCGGGCCCGCGCTCTCCTGCTCATGGGCCTTTGTGCCTGGTATACAGGCACAGCTCCAGAGGCGGTCGCCGAACTGTTGCCCGCCCTCTCCTTCGCCCGCAACGATCGTCCACTTCTCGGGCTACTCCACTTCTATCTCGCAGTCTTCCGCGACTTCGACATCGCAGAGGCACGAAAGCACTCGGCGTCGGCAGCCAGGTTGCTCGAAGGCACGCCAGATCGCGGTCACCTGGCGGCGGCGCTGCTGCAGACTTTCCACTGGACCGTGACTCTTGGGCGTCGACCACCTATGGCCCTCCTTGCCAGGGGGTTGGAGGTTGAAACCGAGGGTCCCTTGACCGATCGACTGACGAGCCCGGGGATGTGGTGGGCGGGGATAGGCCGGCTGGACCTGGCGCGCGAGCGGTTCCAACACATGCTCGAATTCGACCTCATCGACGGCCAGTACTCGAACGTCGCGAACCTTCGGACGCGGCTGGCCGAGGTCGAACTCTGGTCCGACGATTGGTCGGCGGCGCGGCGGCATGCCGTTGGGGCGGTGGAAGCCAGCCTTGAGACGGGCGGCGGCGCGTCCGAGATGGCGCTGCGGGCGCTGGCACTCGTCGACGCTTGCGAGGGGTCCCTCGAGCGTGCCCAGGCCGCGGCCACCGACGGGACCGAGCGGACGGAACGGTCCGGAAGTGATGTCGTAGCCGCGGCCTGGCTCCAGGTGACGGCGCTCGTGGCCGCGAGCCGAGGTGACGCGGCGGCTATCGAAGAGGCAACCGGGCGCGCCTGGCGGCACCTTGGTCGCGCCGGCTACGTGGAGCCGATGCGGCTGGATCCAACTCCCGAACGCATCGAAGCGTTGGCGATGCTTGGCAGACTCGACGAGGCACGCGTGGAGCTTGCCGGGCTCGAAGCCCGCAACCGTCGAGTGGCCAAGCCGTGGGCGGCGGCAGCCATTGTGCGAGGTCGGGCTCGGATCGCCATCGCCGACGGCGACATTGAGGCGGCCATCTCGGCCACTTCCACGGCGGCGGCCGGTCCGCCGACCGGATGGAGCCGATTCGACGTTGGCCGAGTGCTATTGGTGCGTGGCGAGGCACTGCGACACGCGCGGAGTCGGCGTGACGCGGATGAAGTACTGGGCCGGGCCCACGCAATCTTCCGGGACCTTGGCGCGGCTGTCTGGGCAGACCGTGCGTGGGCCGAGCAGGCCCGTCTGGGCCTGATCAGGTCTTCTGCGCTGGCGCTGACCCCGACCGAGGCCCGGGTCGCGCGTCTGGCGGGCGATGGTCTCTCGACGCGCGAAGTTGCCGCCGAGATGGGGATCAGCCCACGCACGGTGGACACGCATCTTGCCAGTTTGTACGGCAAGCTCGGTGTCACCTCGCGTGCAGAGTTGGGCCGAGTGATGGCACTGCGCGAGACGATCTGATCATATCCGCGATTCTACGGATAACACGTCTGCACTTCGTCTCTATGGTCGAGCGTGCCCCCCTCAGATTGAGGGTCGACCAAGGAGACCACCACAATGCCAACTCGTTCGAGTCTCGTCGCCCGTTGCGGCGCGACGCTTCTCCTAGTCATGTTCGCCGCTGCTTGCAGCAGCGGGGCGGCCAACTCGCCGGCCGGAGCTCAGGGATCATCCCTCGCGGCCGGGGCCACGGCGACTCCGGCCGGGCAAGCGCAGAGCCAGCAGGGCGGCGCGGGCACTGTGGACGATGGCCTGGGTCACCCGGTCAACGTTTGCACCCTGCTCCCCGTGGCCACGGTGGCCTCCGTCACCGGAGGCCCCTTCAGCGTGGCCAAAGAGGCCGACCTGCTGTCCTACAAGCAGTACGTATGCAACTACACCAGCGCCGACGGCACGTCCGAGCTCACCGTCATGGTGGAGGCAATGAACGCCGCAATCGGGTACGACGCCGGCGTGAAGGCCGCTGGCGCAAGCGATAAGCAGATCAGCGGACTCGGCGACAAGGCCAACTCCTCGTTGCTCGGATTGGACGCCCTCTTCGGCAACGTCCGCATCACCGTGACGAACCTGCAGTCAGATGCTGCCGCCGAAACACTCATCCGCACCCTGCAGCCAAAGCTCTGATTACTGTCGTCCGGGGCGCGTGAGATTGCCGACTCCGCGGCTGCGGCCAGCAGCGATAAGTGTGGAGCAGCTTCGATGCCGCTCGGGTGCTGCTCGTTCGCGGCGAGATACTGCGCCACGTGCGTACTCGGCGCGTCGCGGGCGGAGTTGGGCCGAGTGATGGCACTGCGCGAGACGAACTGACCGCCTCCGTGATTCCACGGATAACAAGCGCGCGCAGCGTCGATATGGTCAAGCGTGCCCCCTCAAAACGAGGGCCGATCGAAAGAGATGTACCCAATGCCAACCCGTTCGAATCTCGCCGCCCGTTGTGGCGCGACGCTTCTTCTCGTCATGTTCGCCGCGGCCTGCAGTGGCGCGGCGTCCAACTCGCCGGCCGGAGCCCAGGGACCCTCCCTCGCGGCCGGCGCCTCCACCATCGCGGCCGGCGCCACCGGGACTCCGGCGGGCCAACCGCAAGGCCAACAGGGCGGCGCGGGCTCGGTGGACGATGGCCTGGGTCACCCGGTCAACGTTTGCACCCTGCTCCCCGTAGCCACCGTGGCATCGGTCACCGGCGAACCTCTCACCGTAGCCACAGAGGACGACACGCTGGTGTCCTCCAAGATCTACTCCTGCAACTACACCAACGGCGCCGGCACATCCGGTCTCATCGTCACCGTGGAGGCAAGGGTCGCCGCCTCTGTTTACGACAGCGAGCTATCAGCCACGAATCAGGTCGTTACCGCCAAGCAGATCAGCGGACTCGGCGACAAGGCGTTCTCCGGCCCACTCGGCCAGGAGGCCCTCTTCGGCAACGTCTTGATCAAAGTGTCGAACCTGCAGTCAGACGACGCCGCCGAAACGTTGATTCGTACCCTGCAGCCGAAGCTCTGATCGAGTTCGCGGTGGTAGCCGCGTCAAGACGAATGAGGTCATCGAATGGCACTTAACGCGTTCCGGGAACTCATCGGAGCCAAACGGGTCAAGGGAATTGTTGGCGGCTTCGCCATGGTCGCGATGGCCACCGTTCTGCTGGCCGGATGTTCGGCTGGCTCGTCGAACGCGACGAGCCCCGGCGGCGCGACCGGGCCGACCGGCGCGCCCATTGCCTCCACCGCACCCGTCGGAACGTCGGCTGGGGCGAGCGCCGGCGACTCGTCTTCGGACCACGCCCGGTACTGCAACGCCATCAAGCTCTCTGATGCCCAGGCGCTGGTGAAGGGCACCCTCACCGGGGTCCAGTTCGATGCAGCCCTGAGGCCTCCGGCTGAGCCTTTCGACTGCACTTTCCCCACCTCAACCGGCGGAGGAGACAACCTCGACGTCACGCTTACCCAGGCCGACACATTCACCCAATCGGTCGCCGACCAGAACGCCGGCGCCGGCACGCCGCTGACCGGCGTCGGCGACAAGGCCGTCTGGGTCCAGGACGCCACGATGGCCAATGCGCCGATCGTGGTGGCCATCAAGGGCTCGTTGACCTGCCGTGTCACCGCTCCGCCGACCGAGAACACGACCATCGAGTACGCGGCGCCGAACGGAGTCGACCAGATCACCTCGGCGGCTGCGGCGGCGTATGCGCAGAAGATGGCCATTCTGTGCAAGGACGTCTTCGATGCCACTAGCTAGTCGAGCCAACCCGCCGGCCGTCGAGCCCCCTGTGCCGCCTGCCCCGGGGATTCCTGTATCCGATCGACCGCGGGGAAGGCGTCGGCCGCGTCGCCGTTGGCTCGTGGCGCTGGTCGCCCTAATGGCGATCGTGGCTCTCGTCGCGGTAGAGGTGCCGTCGCGGCTGTTTCCCGCAGCCCCGAGCAAGCCTCCCGAGACGATATGGCAGACGATTATCGACGGCATCAACGACAGCACTGTCCCCAAGCAGACCGCCCTAGAGGCCTTCGCCTACCTCTACAACGTCGATATCCCTGGCGTGACTGTTCCGAAGGGAATCGAGGGCGGTGACGAACCGAGCGACGGCAGCGGCCCGATGAGCTGGGTCCACTCGGACTGGGATCAGCTGACATCCGACCAGCAGGCCGTCATCAACCGCTTCTTGCAGACCGGGCCAAACGACCGAATCGTTGAGCCGAACTCAACAGCCGGGACGACCGCGGATGCCGCCAAGCCGCAATTCCAGTTGGACAGGGCGGAGATCCAGCCGGCGAGCCTTTACTTCTGGCCGATCTACGCCGACCTTGCCCCGGACGTGCCGCTCTCGCTGGCCCACGCCATGGCGGAGGAACTCCTGTCAGACATCGCCCACATAGGCCCCAAGCTCGGGATGAGCGTCATCACGCCGGGAACCCCAATCGCCCCAGACATCTCCCTGATCATGAGTGACGCAAACGCCGGCAGCGCGCTCATGGAGACCTTTGCTTACTCCGACCAACTCAACCCCTACGAGCCGTGCCAGGTCACGGTCTACCAGAACGCCTGGCTGAACGAACAAGTCACCAGCAGCGGCGGAGTCTCCGATCGGCTCCACGTGCTCTTGACCCATGAGGCCGTTCACTGCTACCAGAACGTTGTCGCGGGCAGCGTCGGAGCCTCGAGGGCCATGCCGAAATGGATCTCAGAAGGCACAGCGATGTGGCTCGCGGCCGACGACACGGGCATTGCCGAGCCGTCGCTCGCCAACATGTGGCGAAACAGCTACTTCATCGCTGAAACGGCACTGACCAATCGCATATACAGCTCTGACGGCTACTACGCACTCCTGGATCACCTGGGCCGAAACCTGTGGCAACTGATGGTGCCGGCGTGGCAGGCCGCTGTCAGCTCGCCGCAGGCCTCCGACGCGTTTATTGCCGTACTCCACGGCGATGACCCCGACGTTCGGAACAACTGGGCGGAGTCGTACCTGCGCGAAGACGGCTGGGGGAATCCCTGGATCGCATACGGCTTCGGCCTGCCCGCCGACGCCCAGGTCTTCCAGTTCCCTGCCGAGGCCACGGCAGATCCGGGCTGGCAAGGGTCGCTGGTGAGCCGGTCGAACACCGTGCTCAGTGTCGGCTCCAGCTCAGGCGAGGTAGTGACGATCTCGACCGACGGTCTGGCGAGTGTCCACGACGAGGGCAACGACAGCGCCACTGCGTTCCAGAACGAGAGCTTCTGCACCAAGGACGGCGGCTGCGTGTGTCCGCCCGGAACAGCGCTAGCCGGCCAGGACATGGCCCAGCAGAACCTGACCATTCCGTTTGTGGCGGCATTCAACGCTCCCGAAGGCGGGTCCAAGTACAGCATCGTCGCGTCCAAACTGGACGATCTCTGCAGCGGTAAGTCCACGCCCGAACCAATTCTCCCGGGCGGGGGCGCGGCTCCGAGCGGCGGCGTCGGCGGCGGGACCGGCGCAGCGTCCGGCCCGTGCGGACCAAGCTGCAGCCACTCCAATGGCGACCCGCACATGCTGACCGTCAACCAGCAGCGCTACGACTTCCAGGCCGCCGGCGAGTTTACCTTGCTGCGCTCGACCGACGGCAGCGTCGACATCCAGGCCCGCCAGGAGCCATACGACACCAGTGGCCACATCTCGATTGACACGGCCATCGCCGCGAAAGTCGGAAGCCATCGGATCGGTGTGTACGCAACCGCAAACGGCCTTCAGGCGAAAGTCGACGGTAGCGTCGTGGATCTGACCGCCGGACCGGAAGACCTCGGCGGCGGCGCCAGAATCTCCGCCTACACCAACGGATACGAGATCGACTTCCCCGACGGCACCAAGATGTGGACGCTTTCCGTCGCTCCGTGGGGCATCAACGTCCAGATCAGTCCCTCGTCGAGTCTAAGCGCGAATGGCTCCGGCTTGCTCGGCACTGTACTTCCCGGCGGCATGGGCGTGCCGAACCTGCCCGACGGAACGAAGCTGTCGGTGGCGACCGACAGCGTTGCGCGCTCAACCGTCCTGTATGGCCAGTTCGCCGACGCCTGGCGCGTGACCGACGCGACAACTCTCTTCGACTACGATGCGGGCAAGTCCACCGCGTCCTACACGATCAAGCCATACCCGATCGACCCCAAGTACGGCAGCCTGACCGATCTGTCCACCGCCCAGGTTGCGGCGGGGGATTCCGCCTGCTCCGCAATCAAGGACTCGGACCTTCACGACGACTGCGTCTTCGATGTCGGCGTCACCGGCCAAACCGGGTTCGCAGACAGCTACAAGGCCACGCAGACGTTCTACAGCAGCGGCGGCGTCGCGCCGACCGCTGCGCCTCCCTCCGTCGGGCCTGCCACACCAGGGCCAAGTGCCGCCGGCGGCGCTGTGACGGTGACTCAAGGCACGGCCATCGGCGGGTACGCCCTTGGCCCGGACGACACGGTCTATCTCTCCGTCCAGACCGGCGACAAGGCTTACAGCCTGATCTCGTTCGATCCCAAGGCCGGAAAGATCATCGATCAGGTCGCCGTCCCGGCCCTGACCCAGGTTCACTACGCCGCGGGCTCTCTCTGGCTGCCCGGCCTCAAGCCGGACCCAACCGGCCAGGGCTGCAGCGTCACAAGGTTCGATGCCCAGACGCTGACAGAGCAGGCGACGATCTCGATCGGGTGCGCATTCAACAATGAGGCGGAGATCGCGAGCGACGGCCAGGCGATCTGGTTCCTCGACGCCTCCAACTACAACCCGGGCACCGCTATGGGCGTCGCGGTCACCCGCATCGACCCGGGTACGAATGCGCTCAGCACAAGCGTGCCCGCACCATTCAGCAACGGATCTCTCACCGACTCACAGGGCGCGCTCTTCTATAGCGAACCCCAGGCGGGCTGGGAGCGTCTGACGACCGGGTCCACGACGTTTGACTCGTTCGGAACCTTCGCCAACGGGCCGATCGCAGCTGGGACCGGCTTGTGGGTTGAGAGCAGCGACGCGAAATCGGCCCAGTACTTCACAACGGCCGGCACCCCTCTAGTTACAGTTCCAATCACCGGTACTGTCGTCGCCGGCGACACGACGGCCGCCTACGCCGAGGTCCAGGGCCACGCCCCGGACGGCTCTGTCGAATTGCAGCTGTGGCGTTACCCAGCCGGCGCCTCGACGCCGACAGAGATAGCCGTCGCGCCGACCTTTGATGGCAGCTCTCTGAGCTACTCGAGCGATCCAGCCGCAGTCTCCAACGGCGACGGCGTCTTGAAGCTCTGGGCCACCCACAGCTTGAACGCTCAGACGTCACTCATCCTCCTCAATTGGGCACCGGTTCACTAACGGCGATCTTGTCGCAAGCGCCCGGGCGGAGCCACGCAACTGAGCACCGATGGGTGGCTGCGCGCCGCGCGGCCAGGGATCGGAAGAAGCCTGTCGAGCACCTACACGCAGCCTGGAGAGTCCAACTGATCTTCAGCGTTCTCGCATGCGCCACAGCATTCTGAGTGTCCCACCAGTCGCTCATAAGGGCGAAGATCACGGGAACTGAAGGCGATCGATCGCCTCATGGAAGCGAGGATCAGATGCTAGTGAGAGTTGCAGCGACGAAGGATGTCGCAATCGGGCAGATGCGCTTCGTTGATGTGGCGGGCGCGAAGGTCAGTCTTGCGGATGCCGACGGGCACGTGTTCGCGTTCGACAACATTTGCACGCATCAAGGGTGCTCGCTCGCGGGCGGCGAGCTGCAAGGGACCACGGTGACCTGCCCCTGTCATGGCAGCCAGTTCGACGTGGCCTCCGGCGCCGTCCTTCGTGGACCTGCCCTGCGGCCCGTGCGCTGCCGTTCAGTACAAATCCAAGGGGAGGATGTGCTAGTCGAGGCGTAGCGCAACCGAGGCCTCGAGATCAGTTTGTTCTGGAAAGTGGCGACGAGATCACTACGATGACCTGACAGGTTCAGTCAACGGCCGCTGGCCGGAGCTTTCGGAGGTATCGGAGATGCGGGTAGCGATCATGGGAGCCGGCAACGTCGGGGGTGGCCTGGGAGCGGCCCTCGCGGCTGTAGGCCACGAGGTCGTCTTCGGGGTACGCGATCCTGGAAGTGAGAAGACAAAGGCGGCACTCGCCGCATGCTCTGGCGCTACTGCGACCAGTTTCGCCAAGGCGGTCGACGGAGCGGATGTAGTCGCTTTCGCGCTGCGCTGGGACGCGGCATCGGCCGCTGTCGTGGGCCTCCCGTCTCTCGCTGGCCGTATCGTCATCGACGCCATGAACCGCTTCGACGGTGACCCGGCGCGAAGTACGACCCAGGACCTCGCAGACCTGCTCCCCGATGCCAAGCTCGCCAAAGCATTCAATACGATCGGGTTCGAGAACCTCACAACGGCGCGCACCCGACTCGTGCCGGCGGCGATGTTCGTGGCCGGAGACGACCCCGACGCAAAGCGCGTCGCGATGGATCTGGCCGCCCAGATCGGCTTCGTTCCCGAGGATGCGGGCGGTCTCGCAAACGCAAAGCCGCTCGAGTTGATGGTTCGGGTCTGGCTTGCGCTCGCCCAGACTCACGGACGAGGGATCGGTTTTGCCATATCTGTCAACTAAACCTGGACCGTCGCGATCAAGCCATCTTGATGGAACGGACACTCGCGACCCGGGCATAGAACATTCTCGCCTAGAACAACGAGGCGCTCTTAATCCTCACGTGGGATGGGAGCAGCGATAGCCTCAACGCGGCCCGCCCGCCTACTCCTCGATGATCCCGGCGAGCAGCTCCTGCGCCTGGAACAGGTTGACGCCACTCGCGAGTAGGTCGAGCAGAGCGCCCATCGTTCGCTCTTCTTCGACCTGCTCGTCGATGAACCACTGCAAGAACTGGAAGCCGCGATGGTCGCCGGCTTCGACCGCGGCGCCGGCCATCGTGTTGAACTGACCGGTGACCTTGACCTCGCTCGCGAGCGCCACGCCCACAGCGTCGGTGGCCGACTTGTAGTGAGTCGTGGCCGCCGCAAGGCCCAGAAGATCGAACTCGACGTCGTTGTCGAGCAGGAACGCCATGATCTTCGACGCGTGCTGCGCTTCTTCGATCGACTGATCTCGGAAGACCTTTGCCCACCCGTGAAGGCTCTGTCGCTCGAAGTAGAGCGAGATTCCCAGATAAGTCTGGTGTGCGCCCAGTTCGCTCGAGACCTGGGCGACCAGTAGCTTTGACAGTGGCTCGCTGATCATCGTTTGACCTTCCTTGCTAGCGGGTTGGAGCCCGGTCCTGGGCGCCGTCGGGGGAGCGAGGCTGTCCGGGTGAGGCAACTACGATCGACCGAAGGCTGACCGGACCCGTGGGGTCGCCAGATACCAGAGGACGACGCCGGCGATGACGATGGTGACGATATGGCGGACGGGCTCGAGGCGGCCCAGCTGGAGCAGGGCGAGGACGATCACGACGACCTCGAGGACGACTCCGAGTGTCCAGGCCCAGGGACGCAGTGCCCAGGCGCCGTAGGCGAACACGAGTTCCGAGAGTCCGGCGGCGAGCAGCACAAGAGCGATCAGCCTCTCGCCGCCGTGAATGCGCGGCAGCCAGACGAGTCCTTCCGACGCATTCCACCACGCGCCGGCAGCGAGGAGGGCGAGCACCCCGAGCAGCGCTGCCACCACCGCGAGTACGGCAATGCCGGCCGGACGCTTCTGCATCTGTCCTACCTCACGCTATTGGGCTCGGGCCTACTCACACGGCTACCGCGTCGCTGCGTTCAAGTCTAGGCCACGCGAACATCGTGAGAGGTCCATGCGGAACTCACTGACGTCGGGTCAGGAGCGCGTCCGAACTCGAGGCGTGGTTGGCGAACGCTCTGAGGAACTCGGTGCCCGGTCGGACCACCCGTTCCGCCGGCCGACAGATCCTGGCCTTCGTCAAACGGCCGGAAGATCCATGATGACGATCTCGTCCCCTTCGTCAGTTCGGACCACGTGCAACTCTGCCTGAGCGCGATTGGTACGGCTCGTTATGGGCTCAGGCCGATCGCTATCTGCGTCACTGAGGTGCAGCGTCTGCCGGGTGATCATCGCCAGGATCGAGTCATAGGGCTGCGACGTGCGTCGCTCAACGATCTCCGCGATCCGAGCCGGATCATGGGCGAAACGCCGAACCTTGGCCATGTCCAGCCTCGGCCACAGGAGCAAAGCTCGTTCGAGGTAGCCAGGGCTTGGCTGCCGTACGGCGCGGCGCCTGGCTCCTGGGGTCGGCTTCGGGACCACCGCGGGCTTGCGAAGCCGAACCTCTGAGTCGACCACGGGGGCAAGGGCGTGCGCTCGTGACATTGACGTTTCCGGCCAGCTGACGAACTAGATGGGCAATTTCCCTTCCCCCAGGCGGCGTTCAAGTAGGCGATGTGAAGTCGGTGATCCGAGTGGGCTAACTGGCTACTGGGCCGGCACGCCCGCGGGCGGGTTCGGATTGCCCGACATGAACCAAGTGCGGAACCAGATCGGGAAGCGAGAGCCGAACATCCGATCGAGGCCGTAGTAGTTGCCGGCGCCCATACCGGCCAGGGCCAGCAGGACAACCGCGTACGTCGCGTGCTCTTCCACGATGCCGTTGCTGAAACTCCAGCCGGCGAGGAAGAAGAACGCCATCATGAGGGCACCCATTGTGCCGGCGAAACGGGTCACGATGCCCAAGACTAGGGCGACGCCGATCAGGATCTCGCCCGAAACGACGAGCGTGTTGACGACGGTCATCGCCGTCGCGTTGTTGGCCAGCGACACCCAGAAGTCATGGGTGGGGTTGTAGACCGCGTTTGGGTCGGGTGTTCCGGTTACAAAGGGCCATCCCAAGGTGCCGTTCGTCGCGAACTTCAGGAACCCCTGCGCCGTCCAGGCGCCTGGCGCTCCTTCATTGAAGAACTTGCCGACACCCGCCCACACAAAGATGACGCCGACGACGATGCGCAGCAGCGCCGCGCCGTACCGGCTGATTGGCGAGTAGATGTACAAGCCGACACCTCAATTTGGGCGCGGGCTGGAGTGCCCGCTTCGCTGCCCGCATCGTAGGCGCGGCAAAGGGTGACTAAGCCGGTCGTCTTTCCTGGTGGCCCGACAAGATGTCCGAGCGGCACCTGATCGAGGGCTGTGTTATCGGCGGGAGCAGCTAGCTCTAGCGCGGCAGCAAGTAGAGCGCTATCTGCATCGCGGTCTGAGTCGCCAGACTGTGCTTCACATCGGGCGCCATCCGGACCCATGTCCCCTGACGCGCGTCATAGGCGTCACCGTCGACCGTCAGCTCTCCCTCACCTTCGAGGATGTGGATGATCGCCGGGGCCAGCCGACGTGTCTGACCCCCCGGGGTTGGACAGCGGGGCATTCCGGTGGCCGATCCTAGGGCCGGCCCGAAGAGGGTCGATCCAGGAGGAGACGAGCGAGCGTGTCGGCGTACCAGCCCTCGAACCGGGAGCCACTCCAGCCACGATCGACCGTGAGCAGCCGATAGACCTCGGGGCTGCCGATGGCAAAGACGGTCTCTGCGGCCGTTTCGAGGTCGAGTCCATCTCGAAGGCCCATCGTCCCCAACGCGATCTGCAGCAAAGCACGCTGCCCAGCGAAGCGTTGGGCCTTGCCGCGCACCCACAGCGAGGCCATCTCTGGTTCGGCGGCAGCAGCGCCACGCACCACCTCATCGAGGGCCGACCGTCGCTCAAGGATCGCCCGTCCGTTAGCGGCCAGGATCCTAAGCCGGCGACGAGGATCTGCTTCCTCGCGCATCTGCTGCACCCAGGCCTGGTCGAGGATCGGCGGCGCCCCTTCGCCGCCGGAGATAGAGATGTCTACGAGCTCGGCGAGGATGGAGCGTTTCGATCCGAACACGGAGAACACCGTCTCGGGGGAGACAGTCGCGCTAGCGGCGATCGCGTCGATCGTCGTCGCGACATAGCCGCGTTCGTTGAAGAGGGCACGGGCGGCATCAAGGATCGCTCGCCGGGTCGCCCGCGCCTGCTCGCGACGACGCGGCGAGTCGTAAACGCGACGCTGCTTGACAGACTCTGGCATACGGCTACTGTAGCACTTTAGTGAATACAGTTACACCGTAATGACCGGACAATCCGTCCGGCCGAATGGAGACACTCGTGCCAGTCGTGCAGCTCGAGCACCCCGTCCGCGACTTCGGGACATGGAAGGCGACATTCGACCGAGATCCGGTCGATCGGAAAGGATCCGGGGTCCGTTCCTACCAGGTCTACCGACCAACCGACGATCCCAACTTTGTCGCAGTCGACCTTGAGTTCGACAGTCTTGGAGAGGCCGAAGCGTTCAAGGTGGCCCTTCAGGAGCTGTGGCGGTCGCCGCAGGCGATGTCGGCCCTGAGCGGTGCCCCACGAGTGCGAGTCGTCGACATGGTCGAGCGCAAGTCGTACTGAGCCGCCGACACGCCGGTCAGTCGTCTGTCAGGCGGCTAGCTTCTGGCACCAGGTGCGCAATGGTGGCGAGCCTCCCGACCGCGAGCGTCGATAAGACTCGCTGGCCGATGTCCGTGTCGGTCCGTGGCGAGGACGCCGGATTGGCTGTCGTTGCCACGGAAGGTCCGCTTTGCCGCTGACCCCAAACGGACTCGAGGCCGAGATAGACAGGCGATCGCGCGAGCCCCGAGGCCTAGGTGAAGGGCGGGACCGGTAGCGTGTCACTCCAATAGAACCGGTCCGGTCCCGCCAGCAAAGGCGCACCAAGGCGGTCCGGAATACGCACATCAAAAAGGAACCACTCAGTGTCTCGATTCACTCTTGCGTGACGATATCGACCGAGATCTCCAGCGCCGGAATCGTTCCCCTGTTCTCGAGCCAGTGGGTCGTGTTCCGATCCTCGGGCCAGCCCACTCCCGGCCCATAGTCCGTAGCGACCCCATTTCGACGGTCCGTGATCGTTCCCTGCAAGATGTAAACGGTGACGGGTCTGCCTATGTGGTCGTGGATCGGGCCGAAGACGCCTCTGGGTTCGAAGGTCACCATACGCGTTCGAAGCTGGCGCCGTTCCATTCCCTCGATCTCAGGGCCAAGGTCAACCGTTGCCAGCAGCTTCACCATAACGCCCTTCGTCTCAGGCGCCACCTGTTCGTTGCCCATCGTGCTCTCCTCTCTGTACGTCCAGGTCCATCGAAGATTTGGCGGCCCTTTAGACGGGCCAGACCTAGTGACCGAGGCGATACGCGTCAATCCTGGATTGGCTCCCGCGTCGTCGAGCACGCGCCATGCAGCTTCGGTCGCGTAGCCGCGACCTCAATACCAGGATAAGTAAGATCCTGGTACCAGGGACTCGGCCGGTTCATCGTGTCGCCATAACGACGGTGGCGGCTCACGGATGGCGCGTTACCGACCCCCTTCAATCGCCGTCGGCCATGCCGCGGTGAGGATGGGCGGTCAGGCCGCGGAGCGTTCGGCGACTGGTCGGCGGCGAAGGATCGGATTCTCGAGGGCCTGGGGCACGTATCTCTGGTCGAGCCGGCCGAGAGCGGTGCCGGGCGGGACGATCTCGTCGATCCGGTCGAGGATCTTGTCGGTGAGCGCGACGTTGAAGCCGGCGATCAGGTCGTCGAGCTGTTCCATCGAGTGCGGCCCGATGATCGCGCTGGTTACGCCAGGGTGGGCGATCGCGAACGCCATCGCGAGGTGCGTCATCGGCATGCCCGCCTCCGCGGCGAGCGGAATGAGCTGTTCGACAGCATCGAGCCGTTGCTCATCACTGAAGACTTTCATGAGCGCGGCGCGGTGCAGGTCGGTCTGCTGGCCCTTCCGGGCGCGGCCGGTGAGCATTCCCTGGGCCAGCGGGCCCCACACCAGGGTGCCCATCCCGTAGCGTTGCGCAATCGGCAGCACCTCGGCTTCGATGCCACGGCTGAGGATGGAGTAGGGCGGCTGCTCGGTGAGGAACCGTTCCAGGCCGCACCGCTCGGCCACCCACTGGGCTTCGATGATGTCGGAGGCGGGCGTCGTGGACGTCCCAATCGCGCGGACTTTGCCGCTGTGGATCAGGTCCGAGAGCGCGGAAAGCGTTTCCTCGATGTCGGTGGAAGAGTCCGGCCGGTGGACCTGGTAGAGGTCGATGTAGTCGGTCTGCAGGCGGCGCAGAGAGTTCTCGACCGCGGTCATGATCCAGCGCCGCGAGGTTCCCTGGTGGGAGGGGTCGTCGTCTACCGGGCGGCCGAACTTGGTCGCGAGGACAACCCTGTCGCGGCGTCCTTTGAGTGCTTTGCCCACGACCACTTCGGACTCGCCGTACGCGTCGGCGGTGTCGATGAAGTTGATCCCCGCGTCCAGCGCTTTGTGGATGACGCGGATCGAGTCGTCGTGGTCCGGATTGCCGATGGAGGCGCCCAACACCATTGCGCCGAGCGCATAGGGACTGACCTTGATGCCGGTCCTGCCGAGGGTGCGGTACTGCATGCTGTCTCTCCTGGTGTTGTGGTCGAAGCGTGGTGAGCGCCCCTCCGATGTCGTATCCTGGATAGAAGCGGAACGCCTTTCCGTTAGTATACGGAATTGCTTTCCGTTTAGCAAGGAGGGAGTGCGGTGACAGGAAACACGGCGTCGACCGGGGTCGATTCGGCCGGCTCAGCGACTTCGGGCGGACCCGTCGGCGCGCCGCGTCGGCTGCGATC
>PMXR01000030.1 GCA_003171035.1 Chloroflexota bacterium | reverse complement strand
GAGGCCGCCCACTAGGGCGGGCGCGAATGACCGAAATCACCCCCCGTGCGACCGCCGCAGAACTGCCGGCCGCCGGCGAACCAGCCGCCGCCGAAGTCGTACCCGTCCGTCTCGACCCATATCGGCTGCGGACCGACTTCCCGATCCTGGCCACTACCAACCGCCTGGGCAAGCCGCTCGTCTATCTCGACAGTGCCGCCACCAGCCTCAAGCCGCTGGCCGTCATCGAGGCCGTCGACGGCTACAACCGCGACTACTCGTCCAACATCCATCGCGGCATCTACGAGATCGCCGAGCGAGCCACTGTCGCGTACGAAGCCGCCCGGACGTCGATCGCCAGACTGATCAACGCCCCGGAGCCGGCCGAAATCGTCTTCGTCCGCAACGCCACCGAGGCCATCAACCTGGTCGCCTATTCGTGGGGCCGCCGCAACATCGGCCGCGGCGACAGCATCGTTCTGACCGAGATGGAGCACCACGCCAACCTGGTGCCGTGGCAGATCCTGGTTCAGGAGAAGGACGGCGACCTCGAGTTCATCCCGATCACCGACGACGGCAAGCTCCGCCTCGAGGTCTACGAGGCGCTGCTCCACCTCAAGCCCAAGCTCGTCGCCTTCACGCACATCTCGAACATGCTCGGCACCATCAACCCGGTCAAGAAGCTGACCGAGATGGCCCATGCCGCCGGCGCGCTGGTGCTCGTCGACGGCGCCCAGGCCGTGCCGCACGTTCCGGTCGACGTCCAGGAGATCGGCGCCGACTTCTACGTCTTCTCCGGCCACAAGATGCTCGGTCCGACCGGCTCGGGTGCGCTCTGGGCTCGGCGGGAGTTGCTCGAGGCGATGCCGCCGTTCATGGCCGGCGGCGACATGATCCGTGAAGTCCACCTTCGCCGCTCGGACTTCAACGAGATTCCCTACAAGTTCGAAGCCGGCACGCCCGACATAGCGGCCGAGATCGGGTTGGGCGCGGCGGCCGAGTATTTGATGGGCCTGGGCATGGACGCGGTCCGCGCCCACGAGCAGGAGCTGGCCCGTTACGCGCTCGAGACGCTGCGGCGCGAGGTCCCCGAGATCGAGCTGTACGGCCCCGAGGCCGCGGCCCGTGGTGGCGTGGTGGCCTTCAACCTGCCGGGGATTCATCCCCACGACGTGGCCCAAATACTCGATCGTGCGGGGATCTGCGTTCGCGCCGGCCACCATTGCACGATGCCGCTCCACGAGCGGTTTGATCTGGCGGCCACGGCCCGGGCCAGCTTCAACGTCTATACGATCCCCGAAGAGATCGACGCGCTGGCCGTGGGTCTGCGCGAAGTCGCGCGCATTTTCAGCCGCTGACGGTATCCTCGACCCGATGGACGACCTCTACCGCGACTACATCCTCGAACACTACCGGCGGCCGCACAACTTCGGCGTTCTCGACAACCCGACGGCGAGCTACGAAGGGGCCAACCCGCTCTGCGGCGACAGGATCACGATGATGCTGGGCATCTCCGACGGCGTCGTTCGCGAAGTGGCCTTCACCGGCCGGGGCTGCGCCATCAGCCAGGCCAGCGCGTCGTTGCTGACGGATGAGATCAAGGGCAAGACGGTCGAGGAAGTCGAAAGGATGACCCCCGACCAGCTGCTGGACCTGATCGGCATCGAGATCAGCCCGGCCCGCCTCAAGTGCGCCCTGCTCTCGCTCGACACCGTTGCCCACGCCCTGGCGGACGAGGCCGCCGCTCACGAGTCCGGTACTCACGAGTCCGGTACGCACGAGTCCGGTACTCACGAGGAAGCGGCCGGCCCTCAGGGTTAGGGCGACAGGACCATCGCGGGCCTGCGCAGACACCACGCATCGCAGTACCCTGTGGATCGATATCGGTTACCCGAAGGCGGAGTCAGCAGTTGCACATGGCGAGGGGCGCTTCTTCGCCCCCAGGGTGCCGGTGAGCGCATACGGCCCGCTGAGCACTTCCCGCGCGACCCGGATGTGGCGAGAGGTAGCCGACAAGGTCTACGTGCGCCGCTACGTCGACTTCGACGTGACCGTCGGGCTCGTCGTTGGCGACGAGTCGTCGCTCGTGATCGACACCCGTGGTTCCGAGCGGCAGGGCCGCGAGCTGTTCGGGGAGATCCGCTGGATCACCCACTCGAACTTGATCGTCGCCAACACCCATCACCACTACGACCACGCGTTCGGCAACTTCGCCTTCCTGCCCTCGGAGATGTGGGCCCACGAGCAGTGCTCGGCGCGCCTTCGGGCCGACAGCCGGACCACTCAATACGCCCTGGCGGCGGCGATGCCCGAGTTCGCCTACGAATACACCGAGACACGGATCACGCCGCCGACCAAGACGTTCCGCGAAGGCGTCCAGCTCGAACTCGGCAATCGCAAGGTCGATCTCACTCACCTCGGCCGAGGTCACACCGACAACGACATCGTGATCGTCGTTCCGGACGTGCACGTCGTCTTCGCCGGCGATCTGGTCGAGCAGGGCGGCCCGCCGGCATTCGAGGACTCGTTCCCGATGGACTGGCCCGGGACCCTCGGCCGGCTGCTGGAAGTGGCGCTGGGTCCCGTCGTGCCCGGCCACGGCGAGGTCGTCGGCCGATCCTTTGTCGAAGGCCAGCTCGCCGACCTATCGGCTCTAGCCCAGCTGGCGCGCCGGGTCCGCTTCGAAGGCGGATCGGCCAACGATGCACTGCCGCTGGCGCCGTTCCCCGCCCGAGTCGCCCGCGTGGCCCTGACGCGCGCGTTTGCCCAGCTGGCCGGGGAGTTGTAGCAGGTCGACCGCCTAAGTGCCGCGGACCACGCGAGCGGCATCCCGAGCCACGATCAGGTCTTCGCGGGCGACGATTCGCAGCACGGCCGCGGAAGTGGCCGAGTGCGCGCCGGCTCCGGCCGATCCCGACTCGCCGGTCGCGCGGGGCGCTTCATACGCGGAAGCGTGGGGCGTCGTGGCCAGGCCAGGCTCCCCAGCCAGGACCGCGTCTTCAGCGATCGCGTCGCTCGAGATCGGGGCGACGCCGATCGACGCCAGCTTGGCCACAATTCGGGCGCGCAGTCCTGAAGCGTTCTCGCCGATACCGCCGGTGAAGACGAGCGCGTCGAGGGCGGGAAGCGCCGTGGCCGCCGCCGCGATGCACTCGGCAGCCCGGCGAACGAAGAGCGCCAGCGCGAGAGTGGCCGCCGGATCGCCGCCGGCCTCGAGCGCGAGCAGCTCGCGGACGTCCGAGGTCCGGCCCGAAACGCCCAGGAGACCCGACCCGTGGTCCATCTCCTCGGCCAGCTGATCGGCGTCGAGGCGGCCGGTTCGAAGCAGATAGAACATGACTCCCGGATCGATCGAACCTGCGCGAGTCCCCATCATCAGGCCCTCGAGCGGCGTCAGGCCCATCGAGGTCGAGACGGAACTCCCGCCATCGACCGCGGTCACCGAGCAGCCGCTGCCGAGGTGAGCGACGACCGTGCGGAGGTCGCCGACCGGCCTCGCCAGTAGCGCCGCGGCCCGTTCGGCCGACCACGCCACCGACATGCCGTGGAAGCCGTAGCGGCGGACGCCCCACTCCGCATACCAACGCTCCGGGACCGGGTATCGGTATGCCTCCTCCGGCAGCGTCGCGTGGAACGCGGTGTCGAAGACGGCCACGTGCGGCAGGCCGGGGACTGCCGCCAGGCCGGCGGTCATGGTTGCGGCCGCGACGCCGTTGTGCAGCGGCGCCAGATCTCGCAGCGCGGTCACGTCGGCGATAACTTCCGGCGTCACGAGGACGGGCCGGCGGAACGTGGCGCCGCCGTGAACCACGCGATAGCCGACGGCCGCGAGACTCGCCGCCGAAATGCCCGCGGCTTCGTATTGGGCCAGCAGCTTGCGGATGTCGTCGGCCGGGTCGCCGCCGGCGGTCGCGTCCACGCCCCAGTCGACGTCGATCTGTCCGAGCGGCTCAAGTGCCCCGGCCGAGGCGGCGGGAATGATTCCTTCGGTGCCGGCCGCGGGGATCGAGTCGGTCTCGATCACGCTCGACTTGAG
>PMXR01000070.1:51893-52220 GCA_003171035.1 Chloroflexota bacterium | reverse complement strand
GCCCTGGAGTGCGGCCTCGATCTCCTTGGACAGCGGCAGCATCGCTCGGCGTGACAACTCGGCGACCGCGCGCAGAAGCGGCCAGGCTCCCAATCTGAACGCCGCCTCGGAGGCCGCGGTCAACGGCTCGCGAGCTATGGTGCGGGTCGAGCGACCGTGAGCCAGGTCGAGCAGAGCCTCAGCCTCACGCCAGCGTGATCGGGCCGCTTGATACGGATCGCCGATGTCGGCCCAATCCGCGGCTAGCTGGTTCCACGTCTCCGCTTCATCGCGTCCTTCGACGCGCGTGCGGAAGGCGCGGGCGGTCCTGATCGCCAGATCGGCCTG
>PMXR01000070.1:0-51865 GCA_003171035.1 Chloroflexota bacterium | reverse complement strand
CGCGCCATCAGCAGCCAGTCTTCGGTGTCGCTGACGCGCAGCCAGCCACGTTCGGCAGCTCTGTGCGCATCGACCAGATCCTCCTGCCAGAGTGCGTACTCGGCCGCCGTCTGCTGCGCAGGCACGGAGAACTGCGGATCCTGGACCGTCTCGATGGCCAGCAACACCTGGCCGAGGAGCCGGCCGGCCGACTCGCCGGCGCCGGTCGCGACCTCCAGAATGGCCAGGTTCAGAAGCGGCGTGAGGAACCAGATACCAACCGGATTCCAGCTCAGGGCATCCAGGCAGAGGCGGCGGCACTCAGCCCAGCGCCCCAGGAAGAAGAGCGACTCGGCCGCGTTGGCGCGCAGGAAGTTGCCGTATACGGTGGCCTGGCCGGCTCTCTCCGCCTCGGCGATCCCTTCGTAGGCGATCGCAATCGCCTCTTCCCGGCGGCCCAACAGGTCCAGTACCGTGGTCAGGTTCGCGTAGACACGGAACAGATCGTCGAGGCCACCCAGCTCGGCCGCGGCGTCGCGAGTCTGACGCAGCTTCCAGACGGCCGGTTCGGGGTCCTCGCCCCAGGCGTCGGCGACGGCGAGCGTGCACGTTGCGTGGAGCAGCTCCTGCCGGGCCTCCGCCCCTACCTCGGTCGCGACATCGACCGCTTCCTGGGCGTAGCGTTTCGCCTCGGAGAAGACTCCCTCCAGCATCCGGAACTGCGCCAGAGAGGCCAGGACTCTGGCCCGAGCGGCGCTTGGCTCCGGTGGAACCAGCTCCACGGCGCGGCGATAGGCGGCGAGCGAGCCCTCGTGATCGCCCGAAGCACGCCGATACCCGCCGAGCTGCTCCATCACCAGGCCGAGTGCCAGCCTCTCGCGCGGATCGTCGAGAGCGGCCGCAGCCGCTTCCGCATATGCCGACGCCCGGGCAGGATCACCGGAAGCGAACGCGGCCTCTGCGGCACGGATGTAGAGGTCGGACGACCTGTCTACGGGCTCATCCTTGTCCGTGATCTCGTGCAGGCCCAGCGCCAACTCGTAGTGGGCCAGGGCATCCGCCCCCGCGTCCAGGTTCTCCGCGGCAGTGGCAGCCTCGAGGGCTTCGACCTCGGCCTCGGCCACCTCGTACGCGGCCAGATAGTGGTTCAAGGCCGCTGCCGGCTGGGGGACCTCGGCTCCGGCTCGAGCCGCCGCAAGCGCGGCGTGGTAACGGCGCCGGGTGGCGGGCAGCAGGTCCGCGGCGATCGCCTCGGCGATGAGTTCGTGCCGGAAGCCAATCAGCCGCTCCTCATCAGAAACAGCCACCGGCGCCGGCCCATTCAAGCCACCGCGGCCGGCTCGAACGAGATCGGCGCTGCTTTCGCGACGCGCCGGCGGCGTATCGGCGCGTCCAGCCGCAGCGCGGCCCGACTCGCGGCGCGACCCGGGCTTGGGATCGCGATAGTCGGCCGGCCCGCGGGCCTGCTCGCCGCCCCAGCCGCGCAGACCGCCCCCGGCCGCACCGCCGGGACCTTCGAACGTCTCGATGAGGAAGCCGTTCTCGAGGGCCTCGGCCACGCCGGCGGCGAAGTCGGCGCCGAGGATGTCGCCGTGGCGGGCCGCCGAAGGCGAACGAGGCGGCCGAGCCGTTGACCGAGCCTCGAACTGGGCGGCCATCGACATGAGCATCGACATCGGCACCATCGACCCGGCCTGCGACAGCAGCCGCAGGACGCGCCGGCATTCCGGAGAGCGGAGCGAAGCCCGGGCGGTGACGAGCCGGTCGAAGCTGCCGGCCAGCGTCACGCCCAGGAGCTCGCGACGGGATGCCAGCAACTCCTCGGCGATCAGCGGGTTGCCATGCGATCGCTCGGCCACCAGGAGGAGCGTGGTCAAGGATGGCCGCGTCCCTTCGATTGCCTCGATTAGCTGGCCGAGTTCGGTCCGATCGAGTGGTTCCACTTCGGCACTCGTCACCGACGGCGAGGTGGCCAGCGTGGCCAGCGTCGCTCGCAGAGGGTGGGTGCGGAGCAGCCGATCGGGCTGGTAGGTGGCGATCAGCATGACTCGACGGCTGCGAGTTACACGCGCCAGGAACGTCGCCAGGCCGCGGGTCGCGGCATCCGCATGATGCAGATCCTCGAGCAGCATGGCCACGGGCTGCCTCTCGCCCAGCCGCTCCAGCAGACCCAGCACCGCCTCGAACATGCGCGCCTCACGCCATTCTGTGGCGGCGATGCGAGGACGATCCGGTAGCAACCCCAACTCTTCGAGCCGGAGCGCCTGGCTGGGAATGAGCCGCGCGATGGCATCGCCGGTCGGACCAACGAGCTCGGCCAGCGTGTCATCGGGCAGCGGCGCCAGCAAGCGTTCCAACGCCGACGAAATAGGCGCGTACGGCACTCCGGCCGTGGCCGGCAGCGAAAGGCCGTGGACCGGGACAAACGGCTCGGCCAGTGACCCGATGCGGCGCTGGGTTTCCGCCAGCAGCCTGGTAAGGCCGATTCCGGCCGTACCGGAGAGCACGAGCGTGGTCGGTCTGCCGTCGACGACGCTCTGCAAGCCCAGGGCGATCCGCTCCAGGACACGCTCGCGGCCAACGAAACGGTCGCTCCATAGCCGCCTGTGTGGCGAGCGTCCGTCTATCAGGCGGCTCGCGCCGCTGCGGTCGTGAGTAATCATCGCCATTCTTTCGAGGTCCCAGAGCCGGTGACGCACAGCGCGGCACCCTGTTCTTCCCCTCGAACCAAACTAGGGTAACCGCACCGAGCACCAGTGGGGGCAGCCTTTTCGTACCAGTCCCGGCCGCCGGCCGCGTACCAGTCGTCGCCGCGGCAGCAACGGCCTGCGTCGCCCGACCGGGCAGTCTAAGCTCGCTGGGTGAGTCCCAGACACCCCGCGAATACCCTGAACGAGCTCTCAGGCGAGGAGTGGCTCTACTTCACCAAGTCCATTTGGGGTACCTCGTACCCTTCCGAGCTGGGCCATGCCGTGAGGAAGCAGCACGGGGCCAACAAGCCGCCGCGGCTCATGGCCCGGCTGATCGAGTTCTTCACAACGACCGGCGAGCTGGTGCTCGATCCGTTCGCGGGTGTCGGCGGGACGCTGCTCGGCGCAGCCGTAGCGAGGGGGCCCAGACGTGCCATCGGGCTGGAGATAGAGCCGCGTTGGGTCGAGGTCTACGAGGAGCTGATTCGCGAGCTGACCGCCCAACGAGACGGCCGCGGCCCACTCCTGGCCGACATCGGTGTCTCCGACCCGGGTGGCGAGCGCAGCTTCGACGCCTCCGGCCTCGAGATGCGGGCCGGCGATTCGACCTTGCTGCTGCCGGCGATCGAGTCGGACAGCGTGGACTTCGTGGCCACCGATCCGCCGTACAACATCCAGCTGCCGATCACGATGTCCGGCGGCAAACTCGCCGAGGATCACGCGAATCGCCGCACCGACTACAACATGATCACCGAGCACCACGGCGACCTGGCCAACAGCGCCGACTACGCCACGTTCCTGGATCGAATGCAGGAGATTTTCGTCGAACTGCTGCGCGTCCTGAGGCCGGAGCGATACGCGGCCGTCATCGTCCGCGATGCCTACCAGCAGGGGCGCTACATCTTCACGGGCTCGGACCTGGCGGATCGGGCGACCCGCGCCGGGTTCACCGTGAAGGGCGACGTGATTTGGTACCAGTCCGGGACGAGGTTGCGGCCCTATGGCTACCCGCACTCTTTCGTGCCGAATATCTCTCACCAGCATGTTCTGATTCTGAGGCGAGAGGTTCGGAAGCGGGAGAGTCGGAGACTTCAGGCTCCGCAGCCGTAGTGGCAGCCACTGCCGTAGTGGCAGCCGCTGCCGCCGCCGCAGCCGCCGCAGTCGCCGCGTCAGCCGCAGCCGTGGCAGCCTCAGTGGCCGCATCCGTCAGGAACTCTACTGCCGGTGCCTCCCTGGCCGGAACGGCGGCCGGGAACTCGGTTGTCGGAGCGGCGAAGGTTGCTCCCTGGAAGGCCGCGTGGCCCATCACGTCGACCGTCGGCTCCGACCCGACCGACTCATCGGCCATGGTTCGCAGGACATCGCGGCGAGCCGTCATGTAGGCCTCGAGCAGCCCATCGGTGCTCGCCTCTTCCGGATACTCGATGCCGTCCGAGGTGCCTTGCCACTCTTCGGCCAGAAGAAGCGGTTCAGGCTCGGCCTGCGACTGGGCGGCCTGGAACGGGTCGGCCAGAGTCATGCGATGTAGCCAGCCCTGCCGGCCATCGGGACAGAGCACCAGCCAGTAGGCACCGTGGCGCTGTAGCAGCTGAACCTCGTCGCCCTGGTCGAGGATGCCTATCTCCCTGGACCGAAGCTCGTCCGGCGAGTCGAGGAGACGCACCAGCCGATAACCGATCTGGCGGCGTTCGTAGTCCTCCAACGGGCAAACTCCGGACGATGCGAACGACATGGACGGGGCGGCTTCTGCCGCTCGCAGCGGATCGGTCCGCCGGACCTGCTGGAGCGAGGGCCTGCGCCAGCGTGGCAGGAGCGACTCATCGACCGCTTCCAGACCGGGCGCAGCTCCGGCCTCGTAGCCAACCTGGGCGGCGGCGGCCGCGGCGAGGAGCGCATCCTCGGATTCATCGTCGTCGCGGCGGCGTTTGCCGAACAACGCGAACGCGGCCCAGGCAGCGCCACCGGCCGATGCGGTCGCGATTGTCGGAAGCAACGCGACGATCATGCTATCCAGCGACCCGCTGCCGCCGCGGTAGAAGCCTGATGTCGAGGCCGCTGTTCCACTCGGCGCCATCACGCCTTTGGTCAATTCGTAGGCGGCCAGGTCGACGATCGAATCAGGCGCTCCACCTGCCGTCGCGATCGGGTCGCCGGCCGTACCTGAGCCGTCGCTCGAAGTCGATCCGAGGGCGGCACCGGTCGACGGGCTGGCTCCGCTGCCGGCCGCGGCGTCTTCAGTAGGCTGGGGCTTCACCGCTCCGCCGCCCGTTCGAGGGCTGGGGGTGACGGGCGGGTGATAGACCGGTTTGGGATGCTGCGTGGGAGGCGTCGCAGGCGCAGTCGATGCCGTCGGTTTGGGTGTGGTAATGGGTTTGGGCGTGGGCGTGGGCGTGGGCGTGGGGGTCGCGGTCGGCGTAGGCGTAGGCGTAGGCGTTGATTTGGGCGTCGGCGTGGCCGTTGGTTTGGGCGTCGACGTGGGCGCCGGAGTGATCGTCAGAGCGTCGGGAAGCTTGAGAACAACGTAACGGCCGTTGGCGTCGATCGACCTAAAGCTGACCGCGTAGGTCCCCGCCGCCGGCCTGGCCGTGCCACTGAACTGGACACCGTGGAGGTAGTCCGAGCCCGAGCCGTTCATGGCGGCAGTGGTGCCGCCGTAGATCACCGCGACGGAGTGAGGCGGCGCGCCGGTCGTGTCGGTGAACGTGACACTGAACGTGATCACGGTGCCCGCGACCGCGGAGGTCGGAGAGACGTGGGCGTTCGTAAGCGAACTGTGGGTCCCGTCATGCCCCGAGGCAGCTCCAACGGCGGCGGCCAGTAGCAGCAGTGCCAACGGCACAGCCATAGCCACGCTGAAATAGAGTCGTCCGCGGCGCCGGACACTTGCGTCCGTCATGGGAGCCAGGATGGGACGGCCGGGTAACCGCAGCAATGGTACGGCGGTCCTGGCACCCAGGACCCCGGCTTCCCGAATTGCGGCGCGGGCCGGCCGGCGCGGCCTTGTTAGGCCCATCGCAAGGCAACCCAAACACCCTCAACCACACCTATTCGACCATCCAGTGCAGGGTGCCGGCCGATGGGCCCAGCGGCTCCAGGTTCCTTCGGACGGTGCCCGCCGACACCGGCCCAGATCGCCGTTGCCCGCTGGCAACCGGTCATGGGACCTAGCCCTTCCGTCCAATGGCCGGGTCCGGTCGAGCTTCTCGCGTCCCGGCCGCCCGGGCCTTCCGGCCCGCTCGGCGCGCCCATTGGCCCTACTGGGTCAACCGCCGATCCGCGATGCTTTTGGAAAGCGCCGATGCCCCCGCGGGAGCATTCCGATGCGGGTCATTTCCGCACGCCGGGGCCCCTCAGGCCCTCCCTATAACGAGGCCGCATTTTGAGCACGACTTACTCGCCAGGCGACATCGACGTAGTCCTCCGCGACGGCTCGTCGGTCCGCATCAGGGCAGCACACGCCACAGACGCAGCCGCGATGCTGGGCTTCCTGAAGGCCCTCTCCGATGAATCTCGCCGACTTCGGTTCGGCGACGCCGCAATGGACCTCGAGGCAACGGCCCGGCGCTGGGCCGGCGTCGCAGATTGCGAGGACTGCTGTGTACTCGCCGTCCAGGCCGGAGAGGTAGTCGGGCAGGCGAGCTACGACAAGGCCACCGCCGATCGGGCCCGAGTCGGGTTCACCGTGACCGACTCGTTCCAGGGCCGCGGCCTCGGAACGCTGCTGCTCAAGCGGCTGGCCGAAGCCGCTGCCGCCGACGGCGTCGCCGTCTTCGAGGCCGACGTGTTGGCGGACAACCACAAGATGCTCGAGCTGTTCCGAGAGAGCGGCTTCGGCATCACCATGAAGTCCGAGCCGGGCAAGATCCACGTGGAGTTCGCGACGTCGATCACACCGGAGGCACAAGCGCGCTTCGAGGCCCGTGAGCAGATCGCGGCCATGAACGCCGTCCGCGGCATGCTCGCCCCACGCTCGATCGCCGTGATCGGCGCCGGCCGCAAGCGCCGCACCATCGGCGGCGAGGTCTTCCACAACCTCATGGACGGCGGCTTCAACGGCCCCGTCTACCCGGTCAATCCGGGCGCCGAAGTCGTCCAGTCGGTCCGTGCCTACAAGTCAATCCTCGACATCGACGGCCCGGTGGACCTGGCCGTCATCGTCGTGCCCGCCAAGCTGACGATGCAAGCCGCCCGCGAGTGCGCCCAGAAGGGCGTTCACGGCATGGTCGTCATCACCGCCGGCTTCGCTGAGACCGGCCCCGCCGGCAAGGAGATGCAGAAGGAACTGCTCGGCATCGCCCGCGAAGCCGGAATGCGGGTCATCGGACCCAACTGCATGGGCGTCATCAACACCCACGACGACGTTCGGATGAACGCGACGTTCTCCCCGAACGCGCCGATCCAGGGCAACGTCGGGTTCCTGTCGCAGTCGGGCGCCCTCGGGCTGGCCGTCATCGAGTATGCCAATACCCTGAACCTGGGCCTCTCGACCTTCATCTCCGTCGGCAACAAGGCCGACCTCTCGGGCAACGACTTCATCCAATACTGGGCCGACGATCCGGCCACGGACGTCATCGCTCTCTACCTGGAATCGCTCGGCAACCCGCGCAAGTTCGCCCGGATCACGCGCCGCGTAGGCCGCCAGAAGCCGATCCTCGCGGTCAAGAGCGGCCGCTCCTCCGCCGGTGCCCGCGCCACGTCGTCCCACACCGGTGCGCTGCTCGGTGCCTCCGACGTGACGGTCGACGCCCTGTTCAAGCAGGCGGGCGTCATTCGAACGGACACTCTGGGTGAGTTCTTCGACGTCGCCACTCTGCTCGCGAACCAGCCACGGCCCAAGGGCAACCGCGTCGCGATCCTGACCAACGGCGGCGGCCCCGGCATCCTCTGCGCCGACGCTTGCGAGGCCGACGGCCTCATCGTGCCGCAGGTCCCCGACGACATCAAGGCCAAGCTGGCCGAGTTCCTGCCGGCCGACGCCGGGCTCAACAACCCGGTCGACATGATCGCCGCCGCCCCCGGCGAGTCCTACCGCAAGGCCCTCAAGCTCCTGGCCGAGTGGGACGGCATCGACGCCGTAATCATCCTCTACGTCCCGGTTCTCGTGACCAACTCCGAGGAGATCGCCGCCGGCGTCCGTGCCGCGGCCCTCGAGATCGAGCGAGAAATCCCGATGCTGTCCGTCTTCCTTTCGAGCAAGGGCACGCCGGACACGCTCAAGACCGAGGGCCTCTCGATCCCGTCCTATCCGTTCCCGGAAGATGCCGCTCGAGCCCTCGCTCACGCCGTTCGATACGGCATCTGGGCCACGACTCCGGAAGGCGTCGTGCCGAAGTACACCGACGTCCGCACTTCCGAGGCCAAGGCGCTGGTCGCCGGCGTTCTCGGGTCCATGCAGGCTCCCGGTGCCGAGAAGTCGCGCTGGCTCCTGCCCGACGAGGTCGCGAAACTGCTTGGTGCCTACGGCGTGCCGATGGCGACCTGGCGTCTGGCGAACACTCCGGAAGAGGCCGGTGCGGCCGCAGCCGAGATCGGCGGCAAGGTGGCGCTCAAGGGCGTCGCTCCCAAGCTGATCCACAAGACCGAGGCCAAGGCCGTCGTTCTCAATCTCGAGGGTGCCGCCGAGGTGACCGAGCAGGCCGTCGAAATGGCCGCTCGCATCGCCGCTCAGGGCACCACGGTCGAGAAGTTCTTCATCCAGCAGATGGTTCCGTCCGGCGGCGTCGAAATGCTCGTCGGCGTCGTCCACGACAAGCTCTTCGGGCCCGTCGTGGCCTGCGGCGCCGGCGGCACTGCCGTCGAAGTGCTCAAAGACGTCAAGGTTCGGATCACGCCGCTAACCGATCGCGACGCCCACGAGATGGTCACTTCACTACGAACCTTCCCGCTCCTCGACGGCTTCCGCGGCGCCCCGAAGTGCGACGTGGCCGGTCTCGAGGAGTTGCTGCTCCGAGTGGCTGCGATGGTCGAGCAGCATCCGGAGATTTCCGAAATGGACTGCAACCCTGTCATCGTCCGGCCCGAAGGCGCCGTCATCGTCGACGCACGCATTCGACTCGAAGCCGTGCAGGAGTAACTTCCGACACGTCCTCGACGCCGCTTCTCAACGCCGCCCGGGGCAACTCGGGCGGCGTCTTTGTGCCGGGCAACCAGGGTGGCGGCGGGGCAGGATCAGGCTTCCGCGTCCCGGCCCGGGAACTCGATATTCAGAGCGCCCCAACGACCGCCGAACTTGAGCGGGATCTCGTACGTCCGGCCCGACTCCACCTCGATCGTCTCAGTTCTGGAGTTGCCGCCCAGAATGACCGTCAGCTCGTGCGACCCGGGCGAAACCTCGACCTCGAACCGGAATCCCTTGCTGACTTCGCCCGGAAAGTAGACCTGGCGATCAATCGCGACGAGTGCCGCCGGCGCCGCACCCGTGTAGGAATGCCAGTTCCAGCCGGGGAACAGCAGCACCACCGTCGCGTGCCCGCCCCCGCCCATACCTGCCGCCATATGACCTCCACAGATCTATGCCGCTGAATTGTGGCGTCTCGATGGCAGCGATGTCATCGTCCAATCGTGGGGGGTCAGCGCCGATCCGCCAGCAGCCTGCCGTCAACCCAGCCGCGCCAGCCGTTGGCCGCCCGGACCTCGGCCCATGCGCCGCTCCGCGCTTCGACGACCAACTGCAGCCGTTCCGGCAGGACGACGGCCGGAAGCCTCGAGCCGTCGGGCGTGGGCCACGCCGCCATCCCGCCGCGTGGAACGAGGTGGATCGGCGGCGCCGGGGTCGCTTGCGGCCGCGCAGGCACGACCGTCGGGCCGGCAACCTGCAGCGGCGCGCCGCCGGCCGCAGACGGGGTCGGGGCCACACTCGGCTGCGGCAGCAGGACCGTGGGCATGTACGGCGTGCCCGCCAGCTGCGACCGGATCCAGCGGATCTTGAGCCGCTGAGCGTCGAGAGCGGGATCGGCGAGGGAGTCCGACCTGCTCCGAACCAGCGCATATTCGATCTGGGCCGCCTGAAGTTGCCCGACGAGCCGTGCCGCCATCCGGCCGTACAGTCGGCCCGCCGTGGCTCGCGCCGACCGCCTGGACCAGAGGCTGCCCAACGCACTCATCTCGTGGTCGGTCACGACCATCGCGTCGGGCTCGCCGGCGACGATCGTGCGAAAGCCCGCTTCCTCGCTACGTGTTGCCAGGACCACGAGCACGCCGAGCAGCATCAGGAACGGCAGCCCCTTCAAACCGCCCCACAAGATCCATTGCAGGACACTTGGGTCGGCGCCGCTGGGCGTGTCGAGGACGAAGTCCGTGAGCGGCGAGTTCCAGATGGCGTGTCCCGCCACTCCTGCGGCGATGCACAGCGCCGCCGCGGCGAGGCGCTTCGGCAGTGCGACCGTCCGCTGGGTCACGAGATAGGCGAAGCCGATGCCGGTCAAGCCGGTGAACAGTACGTGGCCGTACAAGCCGCCCGCGCCCACTCGCAGCAGGAAGGTGTCGATGACCGGTCCCGCCTGGTTCACGGCGCCGGGGAGCGCGGCAGCGGCGGTGAAGAAGTACGACACATCCTCCACGACTGTGAAGCCGAGCCCAATCATCGCGCCGTAGACAAAGCCGTCCATGACGCCGTCGAACTCGTCGGACGCGATCAGGAAGAGGATGGCGACGCCCATCAACTTGAGCGTCTCTTCGACCCCCGGGCCAACGATCGCGGCGCCCCATTGAGTAGCGAAGTCCGGCGAGGTGACCTTGCCGATCACCGACAGCCACGCTTCGTTGGCGATTATGGCCAGGCTGGTGGCGATGACGCCGCCCCAGATGATCGCGCCCGCGAGCATCGACTTCGGCTCACGCTCGAACAGATCCAACCGGTAGATGACGAAGGCGACCGGGACGGCGTAGACCGCCATCAACGCCCACGACAGTGCGAATGCGGTCGTCAGGGTGCTCATGGCCGCCGCTTCGATCAGGAACACCAGCGCGCCGATACCCGCCAGGATCAGGAACAGCCAGTACGCCGGCTGGCGCGGCTGGACGATCGAAGTCTGCCTGCCCCAACGCGGCGGGCGGGCGGCGCTGCCGCCGGTTGCGGGGCCGCCGGCAGCCTGGCCGGGGGCGCCGCCGACCGGCCCGACGTAGCCGCTCATCGCCCCACGCTCACGCTGTCGAGCATCGCGGTGACGTCGTCGATCACGGGGTCGAGGTGACCTTGCCCCGCGGCAACGAGGACCACCACGGCGTTGCCGTCCACGATCATGCAGACGAGTTCCCCGTCGATCACGCCCGACTGCCCACCGGATGTGACGGTGGCTTCGAAGACCACGAAGCTTGTGTCGTGGCCGTTGATCGAGGTGGTCTGGAAGTCGCCGTAGCTGGCCTGGGCGACCTCGCCGTCGAGCGACTCCTTTTGGGTCTGCAGCAGCGACGTCGAATCGCCCGCGTAATCCGATCCCGCGACCTCCGCGGTCAGAATGGCGTTGGCCTTGCGCAATTCGACGCCCGTGAACGACGCGTCGTCCGCGGCCACCTCAACCCAGCCGGAGGCGGCGGTCAACGTCACCGGCCCGCCGACGACCACCGTGCCGGCGCTCGGCGCGGCGATGGCGCTGTCGACTCCGAGTCCGCCCAGGACGACCGCCGCGATGATGAGAGCCACGAGCAGAGTGGCCGGCAGCCGTGACCAGTTGAACCCGGGCGAGCGCCGGGGTGGAAGCCATCCCCAGGGCGTGCCCCAGCCGGGAGGCGGGGCCCAGCCGGGAGGCGGGGTCCAGGCCGGCGGCGGCAGTTGGCTCATGCGCTGAAGGATCCTCCCGTGTCCACGTCGTTGCGTGGCCAATCGTAAGGGGCGGCGAGGCGCGCGACACCTTCCGGACGCAGCAGGCACAATGGCGGTCCACGCAACGGAGGGGAACCATGAGCGGATCGACGACGGAACTGCCGTTCGGGGGTTCGAAGTGGGCCCGGCGCGCCGGAATGGCGGGCCTCGCCGCGCCGATGGTCTGGGCGATCTTGGCGGCAGTCGAGGTAGCCCACGCCAACATCGGCCACTCGATCATCTCCCGGCCGGAGCGGCTCTTCAGCAACTCCGACTGGCACTGGCCGATCGTGGCGGTTGCAGGGGCGCTGGTTGTGTACCAGTTGGTTGCGGTCGCAGCCGCAGCTGCAGCGACTGAGCCCCGGCGCGGGATGACCCTGCTGGCGGGGATCGTGCTCGTGCCGGCGCTGGCGGCGCGCTTCACCATGGCGTTACTCCTGCCGAGCGATCCGGGCGGCTACACCGTGAGCGCGGCCGCGGCCATCGCCGCCGACCTGGTGCTGGTCGGGATCCCGATAGGCCTGATCCTGGCGGCGGCAGCCGCTCCCAGGCGCGGTCCGGGCCTCTCCTGGCTGACATACCTGATCGCGATCGCCATGGTCCTCACGGCGCTATGGGCCACCACGTGGGCGGCCCGCACCTCCGCCGACCAGCCCCAGCTCCTGGCTGTCGAACCCGTGGAGCTGCTGGCATCGCTCTGGGCGGCCGCGGTGGGAGCGTGGCTCCTTGGTTGGCCGGCCGGACTGCGACCGGGCCTGCGATGGCCGTCGATACCGGCGCCGGGGCGGATCGGATCGGCGGCCGCGATCCTCGTCGCGATCGCCGCCGTTGTGACCACCGCAACCTCCTTCATCGCGGCCTACGAACCAGCCTCCGCCCAGCTGGCCGGGCGAACCCAGGTCGATCGGATCCACGCCGACGCCGTCGATCGCACCTACAGGGTCTACCGGCCCACCGGAGAGATCGCCGCGCCGGGCCTCGTCATCGTCCTGCACGGCTCGTTCGGCGACGGCTTCCAGATCGAATCCGACACGGGCTTCGACGCACAGGCCGACCGGCTCGGCTGGATCGCGGTCTATCCGGACGGCGTGGCCGACGGTTGGGACGCGTTCGGGAGCACCGACAAATGGGGCAAGCATCCGGGAGCCGACGACGTCGCTTTCATTTCGGCCCTGATCGACCACTTCGAGGCCACCGACAAGGTCGACCCGAGCCGCGTCTACGTGACCGGAATGTCGCGTGGCGGAATGATGACCTACCGCCTGGGCTGCGAGCTGTCCGACCGGATCGCGGCCATCGCCCCGGTCTCGGGCAATATGGCCACGGCCTCAGGTAGCGCCGACGTCCCGTGCGTACTCTCACAGCCCGTCTCCGTCCTGGCGATCCACGGCACCGCCGACGGCACGATCCCCATCAACGGCGGCAAGGTCGACATCACGTTCTCGCCGATGGTCGATGTGATCGACCGCTGGCGCTCGCTCGACGGCTGCGGCTCGCAGGCCACCACTGCCCTCGACGGCCCGTCCACGACCAGAGCCTGGTCATGCGCCGCCGGCAGCACGGTCTCGACGCGGATCGTCACGGGCGGCTATCACCAATGGCCCAAGGTTTCGGGCGCCCTCGCGTCCGCCGGCGGCTCACCCGATTCCTTCGACGCAGCCCGCCTCATCGCCGACTTCTTCGTAGCGCATCCCCGCTGACCACGCGCGTGCTGCGACCGAGACGTCGACGCGAGTGAATCTGGGCGCATCGGTGGTTAGGCTGATGGAGCGTGCTGGCTGGCACCGGCCGCCTACGGCGCGAGCAACCAGGCTCTAGACGGGAGGGTCCGCGGCCCCGCGACCTTCACGCCCGATGAGGCGGCGCATGTCGGATAGCCGATCGCGCGGCCTCGATGCCACGGAGGCTACACTCAGCAAACTGTGACCGCGACCCCAGGCTCTAGAGGCGCCCTCACCGCCATCCTGCTGTTGGCACTCGTTGCGGGCTGCAGCAAAGACGGGCCCCTGCCGTCCATCCCGGTCCAGCAGCCGGTAGATACCGCATACGCGTACTTCCAGGCGTTCAATGACCTCGATTTGCCGCTCCTGCAAGCCCACCTGATCGTCGACAAGCGGGGAGATTCTGGATTCGGAGGGGATTGGGGCTTCTACTACGACACGGTTCCGCCGAAGGATTTCTTCGGGGATGTGGCGTGCGCGGCAGCATCGCAGACGACGGCCGAGGCAGAGGTCGACTGCTCGTTCACGGCGAAAGAGGACTGGGAGGGTTTCACGGCTGGTGCCCAGCGGTGGCGCTTGCATATGAGCTGCCTACCTCCAGGCCCCTGGTTGGTCAACGATTGGGCCCGGGACTGACACGAAGCCGTAGGCATCCCGTTGGTCGACGTGACGGGAGTCAAGCCGACAATATACGGGTGAAGGTGCGCTCCGGTGAGTCGGGCGCAATGGGTCGACGAGCCACGGCCCGACGCCCGCTCTTGGCACGTGCCGCGCCCTCTGCTTGTGTTCCCGTACTTCGTTTTCGGGATGTATGGGGCCGGCAAGCTGGTCGGAACGACCGTTCATCTGTCAGTCGATGCCGACGGTGTCTCAGGCTGGCCTTTGGCACCCGAGATGGATCGGAGCTGGTCAACCATTCGCCGAGCCCGAAGTCTGCGAGGCGTCGTCACGCTGCCATTCCGTCAGTTCGGAACCCGAGCGGGCTGGGTTCCGGTGCCAGAGCGTGCAATGGCACCCGAGCAGCTGTCGGAGTTCCGAGGACTCCTCGCGAGCAAGGGCTTGATCAAGGCAGATAAACCCGAGTCCAAGGGAAAGCGGCCTCCACGGAGCACCACGGAATCATGAGGTCGGTGTCGCGTTAGGAGTCGAGCCGACACTATACGGGTGAAGGTAGAGGCCTCGTCGTGGAACCTCCTGGCAATGAAGAAGAGCCTACCCGCTGGATGACTCGGTCGACGCCTCTACTGCCGCCTATGCTTCTGTCATGAGTGGATCTTTGACTCCGGCCGGCGCTGAAGGTGGCGCGGGCTGGCATCAGCTTGGCACCTGGACGTTCCCTGGCTCGATCTCACCTCATCGAGTCGACGTCCTCTGCGGCATGCTCGGGACAGGCAAGATCCAGGGCTGGGTCGATGGCCAGCTCGTGGTTACCATCGACAAGCCGAAATCGTTGAACCCGGCTGTTCTTTCGTCTCCATTGAGCGTGGACGGCAGTGAGCTGGTGGTCTACGCCGAAAGCGCTGATGGGGGTGTGAGCGTCCGGCCTGATGTGTACTTCAACGGCCGGTCGCTTTCCAGCGGGGAGCCGCTCAGCGCGGTCGAAAGGCGTATGGCGACCGTCCACCGTCGCCCGCCAGCCTACGCGACGATACCCGGGAGGCTACTCAACTTCGCGGGTACCTCCATCGACAGTCTCCTGAGCCAGCTTCCCGAGTCGGTCTTGTCGTTTCCGGTCGTGCTGGCCGGCGTAAGCTTCCTCGGCCTCATGCAGTATCCATCGGGTATGGTCGCCTTCCTCGTTCTCTTGCTGGCGGAATCGATCGTGACCCTGCCGATATATTTCGCCCTGGCACGCGCGAAGAAGGAGGGACGGGCCAGACGACGAAAGGCAATTGCGCTCGCGGGCCTGCCAATCATCGTCGTTGGCTGCTTCCTATCACTTGGCCTTGCTTATTTGATCGCGCGCGGCTGACAGAGCACGGGCCATTTGTGTCGCCGGCTTGGTCGCCGCTCCTGGAGTCGGGCCGACACTATACGGGTGAAGGTTCGGAGCCTTCTGTCGGCTCACGAGATTGACGTGGCAATTGCGTCCGTTAGCTGACGCGCCGATTGCTTGTCGGTAGGGCAACGGAAGTCCCACCTCCGCCCGGAAGTCGACGCTCGCTCCTCGAAGCTACAGCGACGTGTCAGCGCCAGTTACCCTACGTGTCGGAAGACATGGGGAACGCGCTCACGCCAATCTCGCTAGACACATCTGTGGTCCAAAGTGTCACGTGCGGGCCCACTCATCGACCTAATGGTTTGGTCGGATCTACCACCGAGGATCTTCATGACTGAGCAGACCCAGGCCGCCGCTCGCGCGACCGGGCCCGACCCGATGGTCGGGCCTAGCAACGATCAAGGCACGGTTTGGCACGTACCCTGGCATGGCGGGGTGGGCGAGCTTACTGTCCAACGATCAGTTCTCCGTGGCCAGGTCTCGGTGGCCGTTGACGGTTCTGTCGTAGCCCAGATGCCAAAGCCAACACTTCAGACTCCTTGGGTAGAGAGCGGAGTGTCCGGTGCAAGCCCAACGATCTCCGTTGTGCAGATGCAGCCCGCAAGGTATTGGTACAAGACCCGCGTATTTGTGGACGGTGTCTCGATCGACGACGGCTTCACGCTCGATGATTGGCGGGAGCACAAGCCGGCGGGCATGGACACCTTCGAGCAGGGTTTTCGCGGCTTCCTGTGGGGGCCTGCCGGCGTCGTGATAGTGGGCGGGGCGTGCGCCCTACCCCTGCTTAGCCAGTTCGCGAGGACCTCGGACCCCTCGTGGCTGGTTGGTGCATTGGCGGGGTTCGTGGTTGGGGGTGGCTGGGTGTCGATCGTCCTGCTGCTCGTGCGCTGGCTGAGAACAAAGCACTCGTGGTCGTGGCGTGTTCGCCGACTCATCGTCGGCTTCGCTTTGCTGGGCGTTCCATTGCTGGTGGTCCTCACCGCCCAAGCGCTCCTCCCTAGCCGCTAGTGCCCCGTCGAATCCGCATCCGGCACCTAGGGTGCGAACAAAGGTTCCCGGATACGGTGCGTCCGACCCATCTTGATGGTGCCAGTGAAGTACGTGACATGAGGTTCCGAATGCGCCATCAGGGCGACGCCACGGCAGTTCGAACTGGAGGGTCGACTGGAGTCGGGCCGACACTATACGGGTGATTGTGCGGAGCGGACCGCTGCCCGCCTACAGCCTGGGCCGTCGGGCCCTGTGACGTGTTCTGGAGCCAATGGGCGTCATCAGTTGTCGATCGCCCTACCAGCCGCCCGCCCCGACGCTGACCCGTTGAACGACGACACTCCCCGAAAGATGGTCGTGTACGAAGCGCCGTTGGTGATCGCCGCCAACCGAGACGCCGACCAGAAGCATAGCCAGCAACATCACGTTGACCCACAAACCGCTCTGCAGGCTTGCCACCGCGAAGACCATCCATCCAAACGGTCCGAGCCACCTGATCGCTGCGTGTCTCCAATCCAGCCGGACAGGCCCCGCGGCTCCATACACGTAGATCCTGAACAGTTCCTGCCCAAGAGTGGCGCCCCTGAGCTTCCACAGAGGGATCGAGTACGCCGCCGACACCACAAGGATGACCGGCAGGAACGACGGCACAAGGTAGGGACTTCCAAGAAGAACGCTGCCCACTCCATCGGCAGCCATACAGATCACGACCACGGCCAGGAAAAGGATAACCATATCTATTAGCCATGCGATCACTCGGATCGACGCCGGCGCGATCGTGTATTGGACTGGCTGAGTCGGTCCGTACATCCTTATCTCCACCCTCGGTCACGACGGAAACGGTCAGTTTCTACTCTACCGTGCGCCGGGGCGAGGTGACCTCTCTGCAGCAGGATGGTGTGGTCGGCGCGCACATGCCAACGAGAACGTCCTGTCGCAGGGGTCGGCGTCGCGAGAGGAGTCAGGCCGACACTATACGGGTGAAGGTGCGCCAATCCTCGGCCGCAGCTGCGGAGCGGTCAGCGTAGCCGTCTGCACGTCGATCTCCAAGTGGCTTGATCCAGAAGACCAGGCGCGCCGCCTCTACGGGCACCACGGACTGCCGGCCCGGAGGGTCTGGCACACGACACCAGAGTAGACGGCAGAGAAGGTACGTGCGGCCGGTGCCTGCACGAATAGTGCGGCGGCGAAGAGCACCAACACGGACGTCACGAACCGCCCCGGACCGAAGCTAGGACCATCGGCAAGGAAGTGCATCAGCCGGGTGCGCTCGGATGGGGTCAGGCTGGCAAGAGACAGCGCAGCCTTTCTGAGGGCTTCTGTGCGCGAAGACGCGTCCAACCGGGCCAACTCCTCACGATCTAGCGGGCTAGTCGTGTCGGCCAGTCTCGCGACGCCCAAATCAATCCCCCATGCCACCAACATGCGGCCCTTGCGTGGAATCACAATCAGCGAGACGACCAGAAAGACGACTATCGCCGCGACCGTCGTAGTAGGGGATTCTTGGTAGCCGCCCGCGGCGGCGATGGCATTTGCCAGCAAATACAGAACGGACCCTCCCAGGATCACGCTCGGCCAATACTTTCGAACGTCCCTTCGATGGCCTCGAATCGCGCCCACGTATATGGCCGATAGCACGCCGACCAAGGGGAGATCGATGAGACCGTTGACTAGCGACCAGCTTTGCGATTGCCTCTCGATTGCCCAGCCTTCAAGCCAAATCGCGCCGAGTAGTGAGAGGCTGACGAACGAGATCAAGAGCCCGACCTGGATCGCGAGGATGCGATGTGCGGGCACCATGGGGATCGGCGACCATGCTAGTAGGACGGTCCAGCCCACGGCGAAGTCGCACGCCAGCGTCGCCAAGTAGCCTACGCCGACCCTGATCTCATCAGGATTATCCGCCAAGTCGGCTGCCGCCGACGACAGGTTAGCCAAGCCGTCAGACCAGAGTCTGACGAAGTGGGGCGCGCCAGCTATAAGCACGACCAGAGCCCCCGCCACGGTCAATGCAAGCTCGAACCTGTCAACCCGTGACGGCAGCGGCTCGCGCGACCGATGGCGCTGCAACCAGAGGGCCTTGTCGTAATGCACATGACAGTAGGCTGCTCCCGGCACGAGGTCGGTCCGCTTGCACCGACGCGATGAGATCAGCCACGCGCACTCCGGCCGCGAACGGGCAGACCGGTCCGCTCTCGCTGCCACACCATCGCTGCCCACCCCCGAAGGATAGCGTCCGGCTCGCGAGGAAAGGCCTTCGTGGACGCGAGCGCTGGCTGGGCGGCCCGCGCCTAGTTGAAGGATGGGAGTTGCCGAAGGAGTCAGGCCGACACTATACGGGTGAAGGTCCGCCACACAATGTCCGAGAAGACGGAGCAGGTTGGGTAGCTCCCTGCACCGTTCGCGACGTGGTTCTCGACCCACCCGGGCCGTCTCTCACGATGTACCCAGGCTATGCCGGCGCTCTAGACTGGAAGCAAGAAGCACGTGGGACCGGAGGGAGAGAATGGCCGTCAATCGCTTGGCAGCAGTCTTCATTAGCAACCCGCGCCGACCTGAAGTGTTCGGCGGAGCGCTCTTCATCGGTGCGGCGTTGAAGATCTCTGCGGTCCCGCTGTGGGGACCTGTCGCAGGAACCATTTGGGTGATCGGCATCGCGAGCCTAGTCGCGATCGGTAGACCAGCTCTCAACCGCGAGTTCGCTGTCGGAACGGGGTCCGCTATCCTGATCGCGGTCGCCGTTTCGGTGCTTCTCGTTCCGCCTTTGGGAAGCGCCGGGTGCATATTCCTGTCTGGCGTTGGTCTGGTAGTGGCACTGGCCGCGTGGGCTATTGGGAGGAAGGGCCCCGATCGATCTCGGATCGAGTAGCCGGCGCTCCAGACTCCGACATGGTATGAGATCGGCATCGCGTTTGGAGTAGAGCCTCCGACCTCTCGCTACGGCAGCGGCCGCCAGGCCTTTCCGAGGAGCAGTGCGAGCGCGGAGAGCAGCCCACCGAACCCGACGAAGACGAAGCTGACCTCGGTCGCCTCGTGCTTCACGATCAGGTTCAGAGGCAGGTTCTGGAAGACGCTCTGCAGCTGATCGGCAGTTTCCGCGGGGTGGTACGTACCGCCGGTCATGTCGGCGATCTTCTGAAGCGTGACTTCGTCGATGCCGCGCGGGAAGTTGCCGCCGCCGTTGCCGCCGCCGTTGCCGCCGCCGTTGCCGCCGCCGTTGCGGCCGCCACCACCGAACCCGCCACCACCGAACCCGCCGCCGCCACCGGGCTCACGGCCCTGGAACTGCGGCGCGCAGGTCGGGCTCATGCCTCCGCCGTTGGCCGTCCCAAAGCCGATCGTGTAGACGCGCACTCCCCTGTCGGCGGCCTGCTGAGCGGCATCGAGCGGGGCCGTGCCGAAGTTGCTCGCGCCATCGGTGAGGAGGACGATGATGTCCGGGGCGTAGTCGCCCTGCGGCACCGGCGCAGGCGCCGTACCCGTGGAGGTGTCGGTCTGGCTCTTGGCCACGGCCGGGTCGACGTCCGAGATGGCGTCGATCGAGGCCAGGATGCCGTCGCCGATGGCGGTCCGCTGTCCGGTCGCGAGACTGCTGAGCGCGCTCAGAAGCTCCGCCTTGTCGTTGGTTGGGGCCTGGATCAGTTCGGCGTAGCCACTGAAGGCGACGATACCTATCCGTGTCGAGGCGGCTTGCGAGTTGATGAACGACGCCGCGGCCGACTCGGCAGCCTGAATGCGGCTGGGCGGGATATCGGTCGAGCACATGCTGCCCGAGACGTCGATCGTGAGCAGGATCGTGGTCTGGTTGGTTGGCACGGCCAGAATGACCACCGGCCGGGCCAACGCCATGACGAGCGCCGCGAGCGCCGCCACGAAGAAGACGAACGGCAGGTGGCGCCGCAGCCGCGCGGTTCCGGGCACGGCGTCGCGAATCAGGGACAGACTCGAGTAGCGGACGCCGGAGGGCCGCCGCCGGCGCAGGCTCCACACATACGCCCCGACCAGGATCGGAAGCACCGCCAGCAGGACCAGCAGGTCGACCCAGAGGAAGTTCATCTAGCGCCTCCGCTCATGGCAGTCGCCCGAGCCACATCATCGAGGCGGCCGCACCGGCCAGCAGCAGCAGCAAGCTGACGCCGGCCAGGAGCCCGGTGATCTCGACCATCTGAGGCTGGAGGATTAGTTGGGTGTCGAGGTTGTCGTAGATCGAGAGGAGTTGCTGCGCGTCGGTCGCGGCGTAGTACTTGCCGTCCGTCGTCTGGGCGATCGACTGCAGCGTCGCCGCGTCCAGCTGGGTGTGGATCTGGAAGCCGTCCAGCGTCACGGTCGTGCCGGACGGCGTGCCGATACCGATCGTGTAGATCCGGATGCCCTGATCGGCCGCCGCCTTGGCCGCGGTCGCCGGATCGGGGTTCTCGTTGTTCTCGCCATCGCTCAGCAGGACGATCGCGGCCGGAGCGTGCGTGCCGGCAGGGACAGGCGTGGGTGTCGCGGTCGGCGACGGGTTCGGCGAGGCATTCGAGTAGTAGTTGTTGGCCCACGGCCCGGCCTCCGCGACCGCGATGACCTTGAGCGAGGCCAGGATCCCCTCGGCCACCGAAGTGCCGCGTTCCGGCGCCAGGCGGTCGATCGCGGCCAGCACTGCCGATTGGTCGTTGCTGGGCTGCTGCACGGAGACGCCCGAATCGCTGAAGGCCACGACCCCAATGGTCACGCCGGCAGGCTGCTTCATTACGAAGTCCTTGGCCGCAACCTTTGCCGCAGCCATCCGGGTCGGCGCGAGATCCGTGGCGGCCATGCTGGCCGAGACGTCGAACGCCAGAACCACCGTCCCCTCCTCCTGCGGCAGGCTAACCACGGCCTGAGGACGGGCCATGGCCACCGGCAGCAAGACCAACCCGCAGAGCATCAGAACCGGAGCGATCCGACTGCGAATGCTGGCTCGGCCCGTGGTCGAGCTGACCGGGCCGGCTCCACCGTACCGGGCCAGCCGGCGGCGGCGCCGCGTGTCGAGGAACAGATACAACCCGACACCGGCGGGCACGAGCAGGAGTGTCAGCAGCACCGGCGGCCAGATGAACGACATAGCTACCTCCGCCGCCGGCGCAACGTGGCCATCCGGACGATGGCACGGACGAGGTCCTCGTCCGTGGAGAGTGAGAGCGCCTCGACGCCGGAACGGCGGAAAGCGTCGTTCACCTCGGCCTCGCGCTTTCGAGCGGCTTCCTCGAAACGGCGCCGGAAGCGGGCATCATGGGTATCGACGTACAGCTGCTCACCGGTCTCGGCGTCTTCCATGATCAGCGGGCCCACGTCCGGAAGCTCGACCTCACGCGGGTCGTGAAGCCGGACCGCCACCACCTCGTGGCGCCGGTTGAGCAGGTTGAGTTGCCGCTCCCAGCCCGGGACGGAGATGAAGTCCGAGATGACGAAGACCAGCGAGCGGCGCTTGACCGCGGCCGCGCCGGCTTCCAGCAGCGGCGCCAGGTCGGTGAAGGGGGCGCGGTCCAGGCGCGGCTGGTTGAGCAGATCGTCGATCAGCCGCAGCACCTGGTCGCGGCCGCCACGCGCCGGGACCACGCGCTCCATCGTGGTGTCGTAGAGCATCGCTCCCACGCGATTGCCGCGCCGGGTCATCAGCCGGGCCAGCGTCGCCACGAAGTCGATCAGGACCGTGCGCTTGAGGCGATCGCCGTCGCCGCTGCCGAAGTCGATCGAGGGGCTCAGGTCGAGCAGGAACCAGGCCGTGACCTCGCGGTCTTCCGAGTATTCGCGCACGTAGGGCGTGTCCATCCGCGCGGTCACGTTCCAGTCGATCGCCCGCACGTCGTCGCCGGGCTGGTACTCGCGCAGATCGACGAGATCGATGCCGTTGCCGCGGAAGAGGCTGCGATAGTCGCCCTGGAGGATGCCGTCGAGCCGGCGGATTACCTGCCACTCCAGCCGCTGGAGGATCCGGTCGGGGGCGGTCAAGGCGCGGGTCGAAGGCGGGGGCGGGTCCGGCGCGAGGGGCGGCGCCGCCGACGCGGAGGGCGGCGGAGCCGCCGCGGCGATGGGTGCTCGAGCCAGGGACGGCAGCAACGGCGGCAACGGCGGCAGGGCATGGCGCGCCGAGCCGGGAGCCACGGCACCGGATTCGGCCCTGAAGATCGGCTTCACCGGCGCATGCCCGGAGGCCACGCCCGTCCCGCGGCGCGTGACCGGGGCACTCCAGCCCTCCCGGCGGTCCTCGTCGGGTTCGGGCGGCGCGGTCCAGACCATGCCGTCAGGCGCTGGCGCGGACGTTGGTTCGCTCCCGCAACGGCACCACGGGCGCCGGTATCTGCCGCAGGACCGTCGACAGCACGTCGTCGGCGGTCACATTGTCGGAGAGAGCTTCGAACGACAGCACCAGCCGGTGGCGCATCACGTCGCGGGCCATGTCGACCACGTCCTGGGGCAGGGCATAGTCGCGGCCGCGGACGAAGGCCAGGGCCCGGGCGGTCAGGATCAGGTTGATCGAGGCTCGCGGGCTGGCGCCGTAGGTGATGTAGCGCTCGAGGTCTGGCAGGCCGTGCGACCGAGGCGATCGGGTCGCAGTCGTCAGCCGGACCGCGTAGTCCATCAGCGCCGGGTCGACATAGACCCTGTCCGCCTGCTTCTGCAGCTCGAGCAGATCCTTGGTCGACAGCACTTCCTGAACCGCGTCGAGAGGTCCGGTCATCCTTTCGACGATCGCGAACTCCTCGGTCGCGCTGGGGTAGCCGACCAGCACCTTGAGCATGAAGCGGTCGACCTGGGCCTCCGGCAGCGCGTACGTGCCTTCGGTCTCGATCGGGTTTTGGGTCGCCAGCACGAGGAACGGGTCGGGGACCATGTGGGTTTCACGGCCGATCGTGACCTGCCGCTCCTGCATCACTTCCAGCAACGCGCTCTGGACTTTGGCCGGGGCGCGGTTGATCTCGTCGGCCAGCAGCAGATTGGTGAAGACCGGGCCGAGCGATGTGTTGAACTCGCCGGTCTTCTGGTTGTAGATCCGCGTCCCGATCAAGTCCGCCGGGACAAGATCCGGCGTGAACTGGATGCGTTTGAACTCTCCGCCGATTGCGCCGGCCAGCGTCTTGATCGCCATCGTCTTGGCCAGACCGGGCACGCCTTCGACCAGCAGATGGCCACGCGCCAGCAGAGCCACGGCCAACGTCTCGAGCAAGTGGTCCTGGCCGACGATGACCTTCTTGACCTCGTACAGAACGCGCTCCATCGGCTCCGACGGGGTCGTGTCGTGTTGTTGTGGCACTGGTTCAAAGCCTCCTGGCTATTGCGCGGCTCAATCGCGCGGCAGACCGGCGGCACCGCCGGCTACATCGATCGGCACCGCGAAACCGATGCCGATGAACACGCTCTGGTTGGTGGGGTTGACGATCCCGGAGACTATGCCGATCACCTGGCCGTAGCGATTGACCAGAGGTCCGCCCGAGTTGCCCGGATTGACGGCCGCATCCACCTGGATCATGCCCTGCAGCTGCGTGCCGTCGGCGAGCTGGAAGGTCCGGTTGAGGCCCGACACGACTCCGGACGAGAACGAGCCGTAGAGTCCGAACGGGCTGCCCAGGACGTAGGCCTCGCTGCCGACCGAGACACTCCGCGGATTGCCCAGCACGGCCGGGGTCAGGGTGGCCGGCGGGTTGTCGGCCTGGAGCACGGCGATGTCGTTTTGGGGTTGAGTGCTGGTTATCTGGGCTGAGGAAGTCGTCCCGTCGGCGAAGGTCACCTCGATGGCCGTGGCCTTTGCAACGAGATGGAGGCAGGTCAGGATGTCGCCGGCGGAGTCGATGACCACGCCGCTGCCCAGCGTTCCGTCGGCCGTGGAGATTCCGGCCGGAGCCGAGCTTGTAGGTTCGGGCCCGACCGGCGTCGACGATTCACCCGGTGCCGGCGAGCTGCCCGCGGCCGGCGAGCTGCCGGGCACGGCAGACCCGCCCGGGGTCGCCGAGCCGTTGTCGCCCGTGGCCGGGCCGGCAGGGCCCTGCGTCTTGACCAGGACCAGCGACGGCTGAACGGCCTGATAGGCGAGCAGAGATAGCGCCGGCCCGGGCGTCACCGAGGCCAGGGCCGAAGCGATGTTCGCGGCCACGTCCCCCTGGCTGAGTGGCTTGGGAGCGGGCACGGCAAACCCGTACATCGCGACGGCAACGAGGGCCGCAACCACTCCCAGCCCGAACCCTGCTCCACGCCGAACTCTCGCGCGGCCACGGGCCAGCCGCTGCGACCACGGCGAGGCCGATTCAATGTCGGTCATTTCGGGCGGCTGGGTCATTCGGCAAACCGGATGCGGATCGGCTTAGCAGCCCGGACGCGTACTTCGTGGTCGCCGGGCGAAGTGATGAAGTGCACAGCTTCGACTCTATTCCTGAAGCACGCTTGAATGAGCCCGATTCACGCGAGAGAGTGCGTGGGCCGGGTCGAGGCCGGGTCGAGGCCGGGTCGAGGCCGGGTCGACGATGGCGAGACGATGGCCGGCGACCCTGTCAGCGGGCCAGCGGCGCGGCCGCGTCGGCGCGCCTGCTGACGAACAGCGCATCCGGTCGGGCCTTGGGAACGGCCGGTGCCAGCCGCTCGCGCAACCGGATCACTTCGCCGCGCAGCCGCGGCCAGCAGCGCTCCGCAAGAAGTTCGGCCTCGCGAGAGCCCGCGTCGGTCGTCCGGTAGAGGCGCGGTTTGTCCGAGTAGCACTCGAGCAGGCCCTCGTCGGTCAGGCCGTGGACGAGCGGGTAGGTCGGCGCGGCAATCCCGAGAAGACGCGCGGTTGCGGCCACGCGGTTGATGGCATCGAGGCCGGTGAGCGGACCGGCCGCTTCCAACTCGCGCAGTGTGAGCAGCTTGATCAGGTCGGCATCGCCGCCCGCACCTTCGGTCGAGACCGGCGTCACGTCTGCGGGATCGAGCACTCTTGCGTCCATCATGACTCCTTTGCTTGCGGCATCCGAGCTGGCTCCGAACCTTGGCCCAGACTGCCGACTACCGTCATTCCGTCTTGTCACGCCGCGGACCTCTTCTCTGCCGCGACCGAGCATCGACGACAAACCTGAAAGGAGACCCGCAGTTCCGGTGGCCGAAGCCCGTGTCGGCTGAGCCCGTGCGCCGAGGATCCCGCGTGGCCGCACCCCGCGCCAGAATCGCATTTCCGCCCAAGGTCGCATCGACAACCAGCAGGGCCTGGAGGAAGATGACCTGGTCAATCCACCGGCTTCAGCCGGGCGACGCGGCGACAAGATCCGCGAAACAGGAGACAACAAGGGGGCTAACGTGGCGATGACCCGGACCCGAACCCGCATCGTCGGTGTCAAGACCTTCGGCATTCCCGTCAGCGACCAGAGCCGCTCGCTCGCGTTCTACGTGGACAAGCTGGGGCTGGAGTTGCGGGTCGACACGATGTTCGGCCAGGAGCGCTGGATCGAGGTCGCGCCCCCGGGCTCGATCACCACCGTCGCGCTGGTCCGCGGCCCAGACCAGGTCCGCGTCGGAATCGACACCCAGGTGCGCCTGGCGACCGACAACGCCGAGGCGACCCATGCCGAGCTGCTCGCACTCGGCGTCGACGTCGACGAGGTGATCCGCCGCTACCCCGTCTCGATGTTCACCGTGCGCGACCCCGACCGGAACCGGATCCTGATCGTCGAGGAGCCCGCGGACCGCTAGGAGCTGGCGCTCGCTCGATCATCTCGACCGCGGTAATCAAGTCTGGTGCGTAGTTGAACCCGGGCGCGGGCCGGCGAACGAGCACACCGGGAATGCCACATCGACGAGCCCCCGCGATGTCGGCCTCGGCGCTGTCGCCGACCATCCATGCGGCCTCCGGGTGCCCGAGGTCGCGCAGGGCACGGGCATAGGCCTCCGGATGAGGCTTCTCGAAGCCCATGGCAGCCGACGTGAGGACCGCATCGAAGTGGTCCCAGAGGCCGAGCCCGCGCACGATATCGGGAAGTTCCGGACAATGGTTGGAGAGGATCGCCTGGCGCCAGCCGTGTCGGCTAACTCGGTCTAGCGCAGCTTCGGTATCTGGGAACACGGACCAGCGATCCAACCGCACGTACTCCGAGCGGAACCTGGCCGTTGCCCTTTCGGCGATCTTCTCGCTGACGCCCGCCTGCTCAAGGGCGCCCTGCAGCACGGGTCGGAGGGAGTCCCACCACCTGTCCGGATCGGATAGCTCGGGATGTCCACGCTCCCAGTCGTGCCACGGAAAGCCGTGCGAAAGACCGGGCATGAAGGACTGAGCCGTCAGCGAGTGGCCTGGGGACTCCGCGTCGAGGACGTCAACGAGCGTGTCACTCCACCGCCCCGACCGTCGCGCCAAGGTCTCATCGAAATCCCATATGACGGCCCTCACCAGGTTCAGTCACCTCCGTTGGACAGTGCGGGCGGCCAAACCTGCCATCGCCAGGACTGGTAGGGGAGGGAGGATTCGAACCTCCAACCGGGGCTGTATAAGAGCCATGCTCTAACCGTTGAGCTACTCCCCCGCCGGGCAACGATCGTACACCAGAGCGCCCGGCGGGAAGCAGGCAGTTTCGGATCGGCCGGGCGGCCGGGCGGCGGGGCGAGCAGTCTCCGGGCTGTGCCCGGCTACGTGATCGGGATATTTGCGCCGGCCGATTGCCTTGTACTCCCCGTGCGAGTGCTAGGAAACGCACCGGCACCGGCACGCGACAACGGGGCCGCCTTGCCGTCCCGATCGAACGTCCCGATAGGGTTCAGGGGCTCTGCCGGACCTTGTTCTCGGCACAATGCGCCGCTGCAGAGCCTTGCCGGCCGCCTCTGGCGGCCTCGCGCGGCGGAGACGGCGGCAGCTGATTGCATAGCACTCCCCGGGGGAGTAGAAGGGAATCGCGCCTGGGCCCCGCCGTTCCCTCAGTCCACGCCGCCGCGCAGGACCTCGATACGGGGGCGATGCGGGATCGTCTCGGGCGTGTGCGCGGCGACCAGCGCGACGCCGTCGCGGAAGCGGCGCAGCTCACCTTCGGTGTTGAAGAAGCCAACGCTGATCCGGATCGCGTCGAGAGGTGGGATGGTTCGGGCGATACAGAGTGTCCGCTGCGACAGCTCTCGCAGCGCCGCGGTCGAGTTCCAGCCGGCGATCTTGAACGACACCAGTCCGGCCATGTTCTCGCGCGGGGTGAGGACTTCGACGCCGGGCACCTCGGCCAGCATCGCGGCGGCTTCACGGCCCAGCCGACCGATGCGCTCGTGTATCCACGGCAGGCCGACGAACATCGACAACCACGCCGCGCTGCGAGCCAGCCCCAGGACCGATGGACCGTGGAAGCCCGCGCCGTCGAACCTGCGGGCGTCGGGCCAGAGCTTGCCCTCGGCCGCCAGGTCGATCGATTCGAAGCTCCAGTAGCCGGCGTATGTGATTCGTGGCCGATCGAGGACCGATGGCGCGCAGTAGAGCGCACCCGTGCCCTCCGGTCCGAGCAGCCACTTCTGACCCGCAACGGCATAGAAGTCGACGCCCAGATCCTCGACCCAAACGGGGATCGCACCCACGGCCTGGGCTCCGTCGACGGCGACGAGTGCGCCGCGCGCATGGGCCATCTCCGCGATCTCGCGAATCGGGAGTACGGCGCCGGTGGCCCATGCCACGTGTGAAAGGGCGACCAGCCGCGTGCCCGGGACAATGGCCCGGTCGAACACCTCGAGGATCGCGGCCGGGTCGGCGCCGGCGGCGCTCTGGGCCGCGGCGCCGGCGGCGGCCACTCCACCGAGGCCGCCCAGACCGACGTCCGCGATCGCCAGCTCCACTCCGAGCCGCTCGCGGACCGCCCAGAGCGGCCCGAGCCCGCCAGCGTGTTCCAGGTTCGTGGTCACGACCCGATCTCCGGGCTTCCAGTCGATCGCCCAGGTCGCGACGTCCATGCCCTCGGTGGCGGCGTGTGTCAGCGCCACGCGGCTCGGGTCGGTCCCCAGCACGGCGGCGATCGCCGCCCGCGCTTCCGCCCGCCGCTCCAGTGAGTCCTTGTAGAAGTTGTTGTCGGCCCTCCCGGTGCGCAATTCCCAGGCTTCGGCCTCGGCCATCGCGCGTGCGGTCTCGCGCGGCAGCGGTCCGGCCGTGCCCGTGTTGAGGTAGATGCCGGCAGCCGTGGACGGCAGGGCTTCGCGAATCGCGGGGATCTTCTCGTCATCGGGCAGGAACGGCGTCACCACGCTCGTATGATAGGCGGCAGTTGCCAGCATCTCTGCGAGTGGGGGTACTCCATGGGCGGCTACGCCAGACCGGAACTTCTTGCCACGCCCGAGTGGCTGGCCGAGAACCTTGGTCGGCCGGGATTCGGCGTCATCGATCTGCGCTGGCGACCCGACGGGTCGGGCCGGAGGCTTTATGCCGGCGGCCACATACCCGGCGCGACGTATGTCGACTGGCGTGCCGATCTGACCGAACAGGAGGACGACAGCGACGTCCTGCTCATGGCCGGCCCGCAGAAGGTGACCGAAACGCTTACACGGTCCGGCATCGGCAACGGCATGGTGGCCGCGCTGTACGACGACACCGGCGTCGGTTACGCCACCAGGGCCTGGTGGACGCTGCGCGTATACGGCCTGGACTCTGCCCGAATCCTGGTCGGCGGGTTGGACGGTTGGCGGGCTTTGGGCCGCCCGATCTCCACCGCGGCCGAGCTGCGACCGCCGATCACGTTCACGCCGCGGCTGCAGGCCAGGCTCCGTCTGGCCGCGAGTGACATCAAGCAGCTGCTCGGCATGGAGGATGTCCAGTTGCTTGACGCGCGCGCACCGTCGGAGTACGCCGGCCATGCCGGAGCCACGCGGCGTCTCGGCCACATCCCCGGCGCCCTGAACGTGCCGGCCTCGGCCACAATGCAACCCCGAACCGGCGCCTTCCGCAGCTCCGACGAACTTCGCGCACTCCTTCGGCGGGCGGGAGCCAACCCGCGCCGGCGGCTGATCTGCTACGACGCGGCCGGCCTGGCGGCGTGCAAGTTGGCCTTCGCGCTGAACCTCATCGGCTGCGATGACGTGGCGGTCTACGACGGTGGCTGGGTTGAGTGGGGCGATCGGCTGGACCTGCCGGTCGAGGCCGCATCGCGGGAATAGGAGCCAACTACCAGGGGTTCGAGCCGCCGCTCGAATCCTCCTCACGTGGCGCCTCGGCGTGCCACTGGACTCCGGCCGGTATGGCCACGTGGGACCGGGCATGGTTCAGTGCCAGCATGTCCACGTAATTGGGCGACTCGGCGACGCTGTAGGCCCAGTAGCGAGCCTTCGTGACCGGGACGAATCTTCCGGCAAAACCGTCGAGGGCCTGGTGCAGCTCGTTCTCGAAGGGTAGATGAATCTCGCCTTCGATCGTGAAAGGCGGCGCCACGATGATCGCCCGGACCGACTGCTTGGCCATCCGCATCGTACTGGGCGTTTCGATCTCGGCGTTCGCGTGGACGAATAGCACGTCGCTGAGTTGAACCTGCGCCGTTGCCGTACCGGCCAGAACCCGGCGCGATCCGACTTCCATGAACGTGGCGTCGAAGAGGATCAGGTGCTCGGCGGACGGCTCGTTGAGTACGTCCGTGAGGCGGTGCAGCCGGGTACGGAGCGTTCCCTGGATGACCAGATGCGGCGTGATGACGGTCAGCGGCAGCGACTGGACCGGATTGAACGAACTCAACATCGCTGCAGGATAGCGGCGCGGTCATGGTTCGGTATAGACCATTTCGCACGGGTGGAACCTAGCCGTCGACCTTTCGGCGGTCCGAGCTTCTCTCCTCCGCCGTAACCAGATACTCCGCCCCGTACTGGAACTCGCGGTGCAGCCTCTCGACGTTCGCGAGAGTATCGATTTCGGTCGGGCTCTTCTCGATTCTGAGCCGGGCGATGCGGGGGAAGCGCAGAGCGAAGCCCGATTGATGGCGACTGGATCGCTGGATCACGTCGAACGCCACCTCAACCACTACGACCGGGTCGACCTGCCGGTACCGGCCGACGTGCCGGACCGTGTGCGACTCGAACCAGCGCGTCATTTCGGCCAGCTCGGCGTCGGTCAGACCCGTGTACGCCTTTCCGATCGTGACGAGGCGGTCGGTCGATTCATCCCGAACGGCGAAGGTGTAGTCCGACAGGACACCGTGGCGCTTGCCGTTGCCGGCCTCCACCCCGACCACGACGCAGTCGAGAGTTGCCAGGGCGCGCTTCATCTTCAGCCAGCCCAGCCCACGGCGGCCGGGTGTGTAGCCGCTCTGCGGGTCCTTGACCATCAGGCCTTCGTTGTGGCGAGCCCGAGCTTCGTCGAACACCCGATCGAGCGTCTCGGCCGAGTCGGCGGTTACGAGGTGCGACAGCGCGAACCCTCCGCCGTCCGCGACCGTGGGCAGTCCGAGACTCTCGAGCCTGCCCCGCCGCTCGCGGAGCGGCACCCCGAGCATCGGCATCACCGTCGACCCGGCGCCGTCGTGGCCGCCATACGAGCGCGGCCCTATGGCCAGCACGTCGAAGGCGACGTACGCGACCGGCACCTCGACCTGGATTTCGGGCGTGGGCTCCTTGCGGCCGAGCCGCGCCTGCAGCGTCAGGAACGGCAGGACGTGGCCGTCGGAGTAGGCCAGGATCTCGCCGTCCAGAATGCCGTCCCAATCCAGCGGTCCCGCGGCGGCGACGATCTCCGGAAACTGACCGCTGATGTCGTGCAGGTCACGGCTGTACAGCCGCACCTCCGATCCGCGACGGTGGAGCTGGGCCCGGATGCCGTCGTACTTGTCCTCAACCCAGACGATCGGCCCGAGCCGCGCCATCACGTCGGCTGCGTCCTCAGCCGGCGAGGCGAGCATGAACTTGATCGGATGAAGCAGCCGTAGACGGGCGTCGTTGAGCCGGCCCTCTTTGGCCAGGACGGCCGTTTCGCCCGTGTCGCCGGTCAGCATCAGGGCCGTGCCGACGGCGGGCCGCGGCCGCTCGAACGCCTCGGCGATGGCGGCCTCGAGCAAGCCCTCGCGCAGGCCGATACGAAGCTCCCCCGTCAGGATCTTGACGACGTACTTCGCGGTGAGGGCGTCACAGCGGGCGAGAAGTGAGGTGAACTCCGCGGCCTTCGCGGCCGGCCCGGGAGCCGCCCCGATCGCGGTGAAGCCGTCCGCCACTTCCTCCAGCCCCGGGGAGAGGCTTGGATCGGGGGCATCCGGACGGAGTGCCAGCACTTCGGCCACGGCCACTCCCAGGTCGGACGAGTTGTCGTAGGCCGCGCCCAATGCGCCGGCGGGCGTTCCCGCCAGCCGACCGACCACGGCCGCGATCGTCGCCCAGCCCAAACCCACCACCCGCGGATCGGCTTCCGGGAACGGCCGTCCCGACAGGAAGGTGGCGGCCGCTCGCAGCTCCCCGGACGACAGAGTGGCCAGGTAGCGAGCGAGCAGCGAGGTCTTCTCGGAGGTTCGAGTGGTTCCGGCCACGCGTTCGGCCAAGTCGCTCCAGCCACGCATGGGCGCGATGGTATACCTTCGTTTTGTGAAGGCTGCTGGGCGTCCATCGACCGATCCATTCTGGCGAACGGGGGGCCGGCATGGCCGCTGCGCCTGAGCGAGAGTCGTTCCGTCCTGAAACGATCCCGGGGCGCCACGTCGTCCTGCGCCGACACAGGGCGGAGAACCTCCGCACCTTCCTGCGCTGGTATCAGGACCCCGAAGTCGCCGGCCTGACCCGATATCAGCAATCCCCGCTCACGCAGGAAGAGATCCAGCGCTTCTTCTACTCGCGGATCATGGGCTCCGACTTCCTGTCGATGGCGATCCACCTGCGGGACACCGACCGCCTGATCGGAACCTGTGCGTTCAGCCAGCTCGACGGTGACAACGGGTCGACGCTGTACCACATCACCATCGGCGAGCACGACGCCTGGGGCAAGGGCTACGGCACAGAATCCACGCAACTGATGCTTCGCCACGCGTTCACCAACCTGGCGTTGCACCGTGTCGCGCTGACGGTCTTCGAGTTCAACACGCGAGCGATCCGCTCGTACGAGAAGTGCGGCTTCGTAGTCGAGGGGCGGGCGCGCCAGGCAATCTTCCGCGACGGCCGGTTCTGGGACGAGATCCACATGAGCATCCTGCTCGACGAGTGGGAAGCGCGCGGCGGTGGCGAATTCTGAGGGCGGGATGCCGGCGGGCGCAGCGGCCTAGTTGACTGCGGCGGGCTCTGCGGCCTTGGCGGCCTCTGCCGCTTCGGCGGTGTCGATGACGCCGCCAAGCGTGGCCGAGGCCAGCTGGTCCAGAAGGGCCTCTTCGGCGGAGAAGAAGATGGTGTGCACGCCGCACTCCCCATCCGCACCGCAAGGAGTTCCTCGCATCACGCAGATGCGACGATGCGGGTCGCCCTCGACCGCCTCGATGACTCTCAACAGAGTGGTGGCGTGTGAGTCGTCGGCCAGCTGGTAGCCTCCGGCTCGTCCGGGATGCGCGATGACGAGCCCGGCCCTGGTCAGGTCGCCCATGATCTGCGGCAGGAACCGCGGCGGGATATGCATCTGCTCGGCGATCCTTCGGCTGCTCAGCAGCCGCCCGCGAATCATGGCCAGCGCGAGCATGGCCCGGATTGCGTAGTCGCTTCTCTTGGTGAGATCGAGTCGCATGATTTGGTAAGTATGGCCGTGCTCAATCGGCGGGCACCCTGCCGTTGGTCCCGCCTGGATGTGACCCGCGGCCATAAATGCACGGCGCCGAGTGTGCGTTTATGGCCGCGGTTCGGGAGGAGCTATCAGCCGATGAGGTAGCTGACCGTCACCTCGACGATGATGGTCGTGGACCCGGTCTGGATCGGCGTCGAGACTCCGGCCGCCTTGGCGTCGAGCGCGGTTGAAGCGAAGTAGATCGGCGATGGTTGCGTGGTGGTCTCGGTGATCGTGGCCACTCCCTTGACCGATGTTCCGGCCGCACCAGTCAGGACGTCGGCCTTGCTGCGGGCATCCTTCATGGCCAGCACTCGCGCCTGGGCCTGGACCGTCGTCGGATCATCGAGGCGGAAGCTCACGCTGTTGACGGTCGTGGCCCCGGCCGCGATGGCATCGTCCACCACGGCCGCCAGGGAGTTGAGATTGCGGACCGTCACTCTGACCGTGTTGGAGAACTGCTGGGCTACGAGCCTCGGCGCCGCACCGCTCGAGGAGTAGTCGTACACGGGGCTCAGGCTGACATCGGTGGTGACGATGTCCTTGTCGGCAACGCCATCCTTCTTGATCGCGGCGAGAGCCGCGCTCATCGAGGCGGCGGCGGCGGTCTGCGAGGCCGCGACGGTCGGCTTCTGGACCATCACGCCGATCATCACGTCGGCGACGTCCGGCGCCAAGCTGACCTGGCCCATGCCCGAGACGGTCACGGTGCGGTCGGGAGATGTGGAGGGATCCGCGGCGGCCGAGTGCCCGACCATGATCGGGGCGACTACGACTCCCAGCAGAAGCCCGGCGGCGGCCGTGATCGCGATCACCCGGCTGTACGGGATCGATCGAGACGGGCGCTGCGGCCTCCGGTCAGGCGCGGCGGGGTTGGCCGTGTCAGTCATCGTGATCTCCTTGGCTCCCTCGGGATTGCGGACTTGGGCCGTACGGATGCGAGACGTCCCCGTCGCGGGTTCGGTTCCTGCGGACCTGCCGGGACGTGCCTTGCGGGTAAGATCTCGGGGTGAGCGCGAGCGAGCCCAGCCCCTGGCGGCGCCTATCCCGGCGCACGGCCTACGAGAATCCGTGGATCGAAGTCCTGCATGACGAGGTGATCCGGCCCGATGGGCAGCCGGGGATCTACGGCGTGGTCCATTTCCGGAGTCGGGCGATCGGCGTTGTCCCGATCGACGCCGCCGACCGGGTTCTGCTCGTCGGGCAGTTCCGCTACACCCTGGACCACTACTCCTGGGAGATACCGGAGGGCGGCGGCGGTTTCGACGAGTCGCCCGAGGAAGCGGCGCGCCGGGAGTTGGTCGAGGAGACAGGCTACAACGGCGGAACGTGGCGCGAGTTGTGCCGCGCCGCGCTCTCCAACTCGGTCACCGACGAGGTCGCGATTCTGTTCGTGGCCACGGGCCTCGAGGCCGGCCCGGCCTCGCCCGAAGGAACGGAGCAACTGCAGCTGCGCTGGGTTCCGTTCGCGGAGGCGATGGCAATGATCGCGCGCGGAGAGATCACGGACGCGATGACGATCCTCGCCCTGCAGGCCGTGGCTCTGGAGCGGGCAACTCAGCGGTGAATCACGAAACCGCCGGCGCCGGCCGGCGGTTTCGCATGTACGTGCCCGACAGGAGCCCGTCCATCCAGGGCGGGCAACCGCCACGGATAGAGCCTGCTGCGGCCCCGGCTACTTCATCGAGATGGAACCCGTCTTGAGAGGCGTGTAGTCGGTGTTGTAGTACACGCTGTTGCTGTCGGGGCCGACGAGGTTGACGAGGATCTTGTCCGGCGAGCCGTCAACGGTAAAGACGGCGAACCGGTAGCCACTGACGCCGTTCAGCTTGCCCCAACCTTGGAGCATGCCCCTTCCCTCGGTCACCATGTACCAATCGAAGCTGGTCGCGGTGAATGAAAGGCCGGCTGCGGTGAACGTGAACGTCCCAGTCGGCTTCGTCGCGCCCTTCGCGTAAGCGGCAGAGAACGAGAACGTGGCCGTCGAAGCGCCGGCGCAATTCGAGGTGAGCGTGCAGGAGCCCGCCGGCGAGGCGAATGTCCCCGAGCCCGACTCCGAGCGAGCCGGATCGTAGACGGCGATCACCACGGAGGCACCCGCTACGTGGGCCATCTGGTCGTCGGACACTTCGACGAGAACCCCGTAGTCTCCGGACCTCGTGTAGGTGTGGCTGGCCGTGAAGGATCGGCCGCATCCCAGCTGGATCGGGACTGCGGGCCCATCACCCCAATCGACGAAGACCGTATATGTCTCGGTCGTTCCGGGATCCGTGAACGACGCCGAAACTGTGACCGAGGTGCCGATCTTCGCGAGACTCTGCAAAGTCGCGGTGACGACCGGCATCACGTTGGCGACGTCCACGACCATCGTCGAGGTGCCGGTGTTTCCCTTCGAGCCGGTCACGCTAACGGTGATCGTGAACGAGCCCGGACGACCGTACTTGTGGCTGGGGCCCTTGCAGGTCGAGCCGCTGATCGTGCCGGTCTGGGCGCCGCTGCCGTCGCCGTAGTCGACCTTGCACTTGTATGTCTGGCTGCCAACCGGAGTGAAGCCGGCCGACGCAACGACTGAAGTTCCCTCCGACAGAGCGCCACTCACGGAAATGGCTCCAACCTGGAGCGAGGAGACCCGGATCGTGGCCGACGAAGAGGCCGTGGCGCCGTTGGCCGCCAGGATCTTGACTACGATCGTGAAGCTGCCCGTAGTGGCGTACTTGTGGGTCGGCCCGGTGCAATTGGCGCCGTCGGCCGTCCCCGCCAGCGGTCCACTCCCATCGCCGTAGTCCACGGTGCAAGTGTCGGCGGGGACAAGGCCAGTTGCGACGTAGCTGGCCGACGCCACGACCGCGGTCCCAGTCACGGCCGAAGCAGGGGCGACGACAGAGCCGATGATCGGCGCCGGGTTGAAGATCACGATCGGGACCGTATACGTGCCCACAGCCCCGTGGGAGTCCGTGACCGAGGCCACGAACGTGTAGGTTCCCTTGGCTGCGTACGAGTGACTGGGCCCTGTGCAGATGTTGCCGCTGATCACGCCTGCCATGGCCCCGCCGCCGTCGCCAAAGTCGATGGTGCAGGCATACGTCTCGCTTCCAAAACCACCGGGATCCGTGAAGGTCACCGAGGCGACCCAACTCACGCCCGATTGCGCCGATGTCGGGGCATAGTTGGGGGTGACCGTCGGTGCCACGTTGGCGACCGTGTAGGTCGTCTTGCTCGTGCCAACTTCCCCATAGCCACGGTCGACTTCCAACGTCACCGTGAACGTACCGGCGTCGTTGTTGAAGTGAATGGGCCCGGTACAGGTCTGGTCGGTTGTGATCCAGATCGACCACCCGCTGCCATCTCCGTAGTCGATCGAGCAGAGGTAGCGACTGCTCACGGTCCAAGGGTCCGTGAACGACGCGCTAGCCTGAATAACCCCGTTCTCGATGAAGGCTCCGGTGAGGCTCATCGCTCCCACAGTCGGTCGCGGGTTGGCAATCGGCTGCGAGACTGACGCGCTGCCCGAGCCGCCCTGGCTGTCGGTCACGGTCATGGTCACCGTATACAGGCCACCCTGCGAGTACGTGTGATCCGCCGTGCAATCCGCGTCTCCGACGACACCGGTCTGAGGGGCCGTGCCATCACCGAAGTTCACGGTGCATGAGTAGGTTTCACTCGTGGAGGGGTCTGAGAAGTTGGCCTGGGCCGTCACGACGCTGCCCGCCGAGGGTGTTCCCCAGGTGACGAGGTTGGCGACGACAGGTGGAACGTTGCCGACCACGACGGTGGCGTGGCCACTGGAGGTGGCGCCGCGCGCGTCCGTGATCGTGAAAGTCAGGGTGTAGGTGCCGGCATCGGGGTAGGCGTAATTAGGGGCCGAGCAAGTCGAGCCGCTTATGGAACCGAAGGGCGTACCGGTCCCATCACCGAAGTCGATGGTGCACCGCGCCGGTGAGAGCGCGATGAAGGTTGCACTCGCGACGAAAGCCTGGCCCTCGAGGAGCGGACTCGGCACCAACACGGGACCAACCAGAGGAGCGGCGATTTGAACTTGAACGGTTGCGGTCGAACTGAGACCGCCGCGATCGGTGACGCTGACGGTGAAGGTTCGATTGCCGAAGTGGGCGTCATACGGCACCTGGATAGGACCAGGCGCAACGAGCCACTGGTCGCTTTGGAACCCTGGGCCACCGTCGATGACGACATACCAGGGACCGACGCTCGCGTCGGTGAACGCGGCCAGCGTCACCTGGCCGTTGAAGTTCGCAGGCAAAGTGATGGGAGCAGAGGTCAGCACTGGCGCCACGTCGGCGACCGGCTCGATCCGCGATGCGGAACCCGTGTGCCCCAGTGCGTCGGTTACCGTCACCGTCGCCGTGTAGACCGTTCCGCCAGGAATGGGCGTTGAGTCGGCAGCGTGGTAAACGTGCTTAGGGGTGAGAGTCTGCAGCATCGTCTGCGACGAGAGAGTGTCGCTGGAGCCGTCGCCCCAGTCGATGTGGATCGCCCACGGCCCTGCCCCATACGGATCGAAGTACTGGAACTCCAGCGTCGTCGACACGCCTTCCGTCGCGACCACCACCGGCGCCGTCTGGACGAACATGTCTCCGGCCACGGTGACGTTGAAATCGGCGCCTCCGGACCAGCCGCCCGCGTTCCGGACGGTGATGTGGGCCCGATAGGTGCCGGGCAACAAAGGACGGCTTACGACTATCGGACCCTGGGAAGTTGCCGTCCCCGTCCACGAGTAGTTGCTGCCCCAGTCGACGGTCCATTGCCACGGACCGGCGGCTGCGCCATTGGGATCGACGAAAGAACCCAGTGAGTACGGGTAGTTGCCGCCGTACGAGGCCGACTGCGCGCTGGAGATGGTCTGATCGGCGGGCGGTGTAACAACCGGGCCGGACGCCGGGGCGATCACGTTGGTCTGCGACGCGGAGCTGGAGGCGCCGCCGCTGTCCGTGACCGTGGCGGAAAGCGTGTAAGTGCCGGCCGTCGCGTAGACGTGATCTGGCCCGATGCAGGCTGGGAAGCCGTCGTAGCTCCAGATTCGGACGTAGGTTCCGGCCTTAACCCCCGACCCGTCGCCGTAGTCGAACGCGCAGGTGTAGGTCTCGATCTCCGTTCCGTATAGAGCGCTGCCATAGTCCCAGAAGGGCGCGGCTCCATACACGACGCTGCCCGCGGCAGGCTTGGTGACGCCAGGTCCGCCGAAGAGGGCGACTCCGCCGCCAAGATACGGGGCATCGTTGAGGTAGTGAGCGCCGGTCAGCCAGGCACCCGACGCGCCGCCGCTATCCGTGACCGTGACCAGGATCGCGTAGCTCCCGGTGACGAGGTACTGGTGCGCCGGGCCGGTGCAGGTCATGCCCGAGACAGTTCCGGCAACGATCGGCGTGTTGTCGCCGTAATAGATCGAGCAGGTGTAGGTCTCGGTCGCTGACTCCGGGTCCGTGAAGGTCGCAGACGCGACCACAGTCTGTGGTTCTTCGAGATTGGCGTTCGAGACCGTGGCCGTGACCGACGGCGCGACGTTCGTGTCGTCCGCGGCGACCGGCGACGCAACGGCCGGCGACGCGGCAAGAGCCAGCGTCATCAGCACTGCAAAGAGCGGCGCAACGTGGCGCACAAGACCCGATCTCATGATCCCTCCTCCGTCCCCGTCAGAAGCGGGCCGATCCCCGCCCGACCGGCTGTGGCGGCTGAAACAACCGCCTTACAGTCGGCCGCGATTATGCGCCTCATCACCGGTGCTCGACCACCCGTTCGGGCAGTCGATCGCACTCAGCTGCCGCGCTCGCGCTCCCACTCCGCGGCCAGTTCGCGGTAGAAGGCCTGCATCACGAAGAAGGCCCTCTTCTTCTGGCCCTTGTCGGAAACCAGCCCCTTGCGATTGAAGAAGTCCTGGATACCGGGTAGTTGCCGGCGCGGCGAGCGGAAGTCCATGAGGATCCACGGCGTCGTTCCGCGAAGGAACGGGATGCGCCGGAGCATCGCCAGCTGATGCTCGTACAGCGATTCCTGATACTCCTCGGTCCAGCGCTCGAGGGCATCGCCGTGTCGACCGTATGCCGCGCTGCCACCGAACTCGCTCATGACCAGCGGCTTGTCGTAGGCCGACTGCCACCGGACGCGGTCGCATTTGTCGGGCAGGCCGACGTACCAGCCGATGTACTCGTTGCAACCCAGCACGTCCAGCTCGCGGCCCAGGGGATCGTCGATGACCAGCGTCTCCGCACCGGTGTCGTGAGTCTCGAGCGCGGCCGTGACCAGGCGCGTCGGATCGAGCTCGCGTACGCGCCCGACAAGTCGCGTCAGGAACGAGTTGCGCGACTCGCCGATCGGCGTCTCGTTGGCCACCGACCAGAGGATGACCGAGGCCCGGTTGCGGTCGCGGACGATGTTCTCGCCGAGCTGCGTCCGGGCGTTGTCGAAGGTGGCCGGGTTGTCCCAATCGATCGTCCAGTAGACGGGGATCTCGGACCAGACCAGGACTCCCAGCCTGTCAGCCTCGCGGGTCATCGTTTCGGAATGGGGGTAGTGAGCCAACCTGATGAAGTTGCCGCCCATCTCCTTGACCCAGCCGAGCAGAGCGTGGGCGTCATCGACGGAATGGGCCCGGCCGGGATGCAACGGTGACTCCTCGTGCGCGCTGACGCCGCGCAGGAAGATCGGCCGGCCGTTGAGCAGGATCTCGGTTCCCCTGACTTCGATCGTGCGAAAGCCGATCGAGTCGACGACACGATCGGTTTCGGCGACGACCGCCACGTCGTAGAGCTTGGGATGCTCGGGCGACCACAGGGCCGGCTCGGCGTGGAACGCGAACTCAGCGAAACCGTCGGCGTTGGTCGTTAGGGGATGGACGATCCCGGCTTCCGGAATCTCCACCGTGACGAGTTGGGCTCGCCGATTGCCGGCCAGCCTGACCCAGCCGGCGATCTCATTCGTGGAACCCTTGCGCAGCTGGACCACGTAGTCGGCGACGTATGTCTCGGGGACTTCGACCAGCGTGACCGACCGGGTGATGCCGCCGTAGTTCCACCAATCGGTGTTGAGCGTGGGCACGCCCTCGCGCCGGCGGACGTTGTCGACCTTGACCACGAGGAAGTTGCCGGCCGGCCGGACCAGATCGGTGACCTCGAACTCGAACGGCGTGAAGCCGCCATCGTGCTCGCCCAGCCGCTCGCCGTTGAGGTAGACCACGGCGCGCTGGCTGACGGCTCCGAAATGGACGAAGAGCCGGGTCGCGGCCGCCTTCTCGAAGTCGAACGACTTCTCGTACCAGACGGTGCCCTCGTATAGCAGCAACTCCGGCCGCTGCGAGTTCCAGTCGCCGGGGACGTCNNGGAAGAAGCCGTCGATCAACGGCTGCCGGCGGTAGTCGTAGAAGCCGTTCTCGTACGGATCCACGATCGCTTGCCACTTGCCGTCGAGCCCGACGACCTTCCTGCCGGAGACGTCAGCCGTCATGGCGTCATTATGCGGCCCGGTCCGCGGACCGTGCGGACCGCAGACGGACCGAACGGCCACCCCGACCGGGCAATGGGGTATGTCGTGCGGGCCGATGTATGATGGCCCGGAGCATTCACTGTGCATAGGGTTTATGCGTCGGCAAGTGCCCGGAGGCGCGTCATGGTCCAGCCAGTTACGGGAGACGAGGGCGTTTCGCCCGCAGGCATCGCGCCTCGCCCGGAGACCCACGCCGCTTCGCGCCACGACGAGACCCCGTTCGTCAACCTCCGCGACCCCGCCCGCGCCCTCGGACCGGACGGCAAGCCCGCGGTCAGCCGCCGCGCCGCGATCTGGGAGGACGTTCCCGACGAGCGCTGGAACGACTGGCGCTGGCAGCTTTCGAACCGCGTCAGCACTGTCGAGGATATCGGCCGGGTCATCAACCTGACCGACGACGAGAAGGCCGGGCTGTCGTCGACGGACAAGTTCCGCGTCGACGTCACGCCCTACTTCCTCAGCCTCATCGACCCCGACGACCCCAACGACCCGATCCGCCGCCAGGTCATCCCCACCGACTGCGAGCACGAGGCCTTCACGGCGATGATGGAGGACTCGCTGGCCGAGGACCGCCACTCACCGGTTCCGGGGCTCGTGCACCGCTATCCGGACCGCGTCCTGATGCTGGTCACGACCCAGTGCGCGAGCTACTGCCGCTACTGCACCCGGTCGCGCATCGTCGGCGACGCGGCGGCCAATTTCAACCGGGCCGAACACGAAGCCCAGCTGGATTACCTGCGCCGGACGCCGCAAATCCGCGACGTCCTGATCTCGGGCGGCGACGGCCTGACTCTCGCGCCCAAGCTGCTGGAGTCGATCCTCCGCGGCATCCGCGAGATCCCCCACATCGAGATCATCCGTATCGGCTCGCGCGTGCCGGTCTTCCTGCCGCAGCGCATCGACGACGAACTGTGCGAGATGCTCGCCAAGTACCACCCGCTGTGGATGAACCTCCACTTCAACCATCCCAACGAGATCACGCCCGAAGTGTCCCGCGCCGCCGACAAGCTGGCGCGTGCCGGCATCCCGCTCGGCAACCAGTCGGTGCTGCTGGCGGGCGTCAACGACTGCGTCCACATCATGCGATCGCTGGTTCACCGCCTGGTCGAGAACCGGATCCGGCCGTACTACATCTACCAGTGCGACCTGGTCGAGGGCTCGGGCCACTTCCGGACTCCGGTCGGCAAGGGCATCGAGATCATGGAAGGCCTGCGCGGCCACACCTCCGGCTACGCCGTGCCGACGTTTGTCGTCGATGCGCCCGGCGGCGGCGGCAAGATCCCGGTCATGCCCAACTACCTGATCAGCTACTCCGATCACAAGGTCGTGCTGCGCAACTTCGAGGGCTATATCACGACCTACGAGGAGCCCGAGCACTACACGCCGCACGACAAGGCCAGCTGCAAGTACTGTCAGAACCCACGCCCGGAGCCGGGACAGGGCGGCATCGAGGGTCTACTCGACGGCAAGCAGATGTGGATCGAGCCGTCCGGCTTCGAGCAGGCCCACCTGCGCGGCCGGACCGAGCCTCACCGGCTCCAGGATCCGGCGAAGTGGGTGCCCTACGGGGTCGGAGCGATCGAAGGCACGGCCGACAGGGCCCCGGTGGAACTCGCTCCCGGCCCCACCACGTACCCACCGGGCGAGGAACCACGCCCGGGTGAAGGCGAACCCACCGGCTGGTCACACGGCGAGCTGCTCTAGCCCACCCACGCGGCGTGGCGCGATGCCGTCGACGGAGCAGGGACGCCCGCTTTCGATCACAACTTTCATGCCGGGCAAATCTGACCAGTTGCCCGTCGGCAAGCGGCCCGGCGCGAAGCTACGCCGCGCGGCGGCCGATCTGGACGACAGTCGAGGGCGCCCCGGACGCCACCCGCCCGGTCTCGGGCATGCGGAACGCGGCTATCGAGCGCGACAGGCCTTGGGATGTCATGACCAGCGAGTCCGCGGAGCCGGCCAGTACCTGGGCCTGGGCGTTCATCTCCTCCGCGGCCGCGTTGACCTCCTCGGCATGGTTGGCGGTAGCCGTCGTGACGGACTCGATCGCGTCCAACTGGCCGATGACCGAGGACGCGTGGGCGAGCATCTGCTCCGCGCTTGTCCCGTTGTCGCGGGCGATGCGGTCGATTTCGCGGATGGCCGAAACCACTCCCTCGGACGCCGAGACCATCGTCCGGATCCGGCCGCCGATCTGCTCGGCCGCGGATCGAGTCGCCGCCACCGCGGCGCCGAGCTCGTCGATGACCTGGCCGCTGCTGGTCGCGAGCTCCGAGCCCTGACTGACTTCGGCCGCCCCCGCCTCCATGGCCGCGACCGCTTCTTCGGTGTCCTGCTGGACCTGGCCGATGAGGGCAGCGATCTCCTTGGTTGCCTGTGACGAGCGCTCGGCGAGCTTGCGAACCTCGTCGGCCACGACGGCAAAGCCCTTGCCCTGCTCACCCGCTCGCGCCGCTTCAATGGCCGCGTTCAGCGCGAGCAGGTTGGTCTGCTCGGCGATGTCGTCGATCGTTTCTACGATGGCCCCGATCTGCTCGCCCTTGGCACCAAGTTCGGTGACCTTGACCGCAGCCCGTTGCACCACGTCCCTGATCCGACCCATTCCGGAGATCGTCTCGCGGACGGCGACGGCACCGTCGGCCGCCGCGTGAGCCGCCGACGCGGCCACTACCTCGACGTCGGATGCAGCGGCCGTCGCCCCTTCGATGGCACCGACCATCTCGGCGAGCGCCGATTCGGCCGCCCCGATTCGAGCGTCGATCTGCTGGCCGCCGACCCGGACTTCGGCCACGCGGTCGCCCAGCTGCACGAGCGACTCCAGGATCACGCCGAACTGCTCTCCCTGCTCCTTGGTTCCGGCACTGACGCCGGCCACGTTTGCCGCGACTTGATCGGTCACCTGGCTGAGTTCGTTGGCGCTCAGCGATACGCCGTTGGCCACGCCGTAGACCTGTTCGGCGGCTGTACCTACTTGCCCGATGAGGTCGCGCAGGCTCTCCACCATTCGCTCCAGCGCATTGCTCAGGGCGTCTTCGTCGGAGAAGGACTCGACGTCGCGCGTCAGGTCGCCGTCCGAAACGCGGTCGGCGGCGGCCGCGCCGTCGCGCAGGTAGGCAACGATGTCGGCAAATGCCCCGGCGACTTCGCCGATCTCATCGCGGCGGTGGGTTGCCGGGACGATCACCGTGATGTCGCCCTTGGCCACGTTGCAGGCCACTCCGGTCAGCTTGCCCAGGTCTCGAACCACCATCCGGTCGATCATCAGGAAGACGAGGACGACGATGACCGCGCCGAGGAGCGGCAGCACCAGGAGCAGCATCCCCAGTACTTGCTGGCCCTGAGCGTAGATGTCGCGCGGCATGTCGACTCGCAACACCACGGCCGGATTGCCGTCGAGATCCAGGATGATCCCGTAGCCCTCGATGCGCTGGTCATTGAGCGGAACGGCGATCTGGGCCGTGCCGGTCAGTCTCGAGGCGATGGTCTTGACGTCGGTCGGGGCCGTGGCAGGAATGGCGCCGCCGGAGAACGCGACGACTGAGAACGTGAGATGCGTGAGGCCGCTCAGCGTGGCCACTTCATCCGCGTCCAGGTATCGTCCGACGATCATCGTGCCGCGGCTTGGTCCGCTGCCGTCGCTGGTCAGGATCGCCCGCGAGTCGACCATCATCGGGCCGCCCGGCAGGTTGATAAGGCCGCTCACCGGCGCCGCCGGGTCCGGGTGCGTCAGAAGCTTCGCGTTGGTGGTTTCGTAGGCAGCCAGGCCGTCGGGCATCGTCTCGGATACGGCACCGCTCTTGAGATCGGCGGTCTTGGCCCAGACGACCTTGCCATTGACATCGACAAAGACCAGGAGGTTCACGCCGAGCTGGGACAAGGCCGAGTCGCCCAGGTTCGACTGCACGAATTGCGGATTCTGATCCTGAATCCAGGCGTAGGTGTCATCCCAGCTCGACCAGTTGACGATGGTCCGATCGAGCGAGTCGAGCTGCTGGTTGAGTGCGTCGTGGACCCGCGAGACGCTGACCGTGGCGTCGTGCTGCTCGAGCTTGTCGAATCCGGCCGAGACGGAGCTGCTGCCCAGGACGTAGATCAGGGCCACGCCGACGGCCATCGCCAGCGCAACGCCGCTCAGGATCCGGATGCGGAGGCTGAGATTGTGGCGGCGGAGCGTGCGCTTTGCGGCGGACTCGTTCCTGGATTGAGGCACGGTTCCACTCCTGATTTCTTGCCGGTCCCGATGGGTGGCTCGGAACCTGGTCGGCGGCGCTCGAGGGCACTGGCGCGCACGCCGTCCTTGGATCTCTCTTGTGGGAGTCGGCTGGTGCGCCAGGAACCGGAACGGGTGAACACGGATCCGCTTCATCCGAGCGGCGCAGCCCGCGTCGTGCGAGCGGCCGATGCGCGCCGCGACGTCGCGGCGTACCGTGCCACCATGCAGCACGCGACGACGACCCTTCGAAACGGACCGAAGGCCGTCCACTGGAACCAGGATTACGCCGACGCAGTGATAGCAGTGGCCCTGACCGGCCTGGCGTTCTTCACGGCCATCCGTGAGCACTATCGCCTGGATGCCGTGGCCGTCACCCTGCTGGTTCTCCAGATACTGCCGATCGCATGGCGCCGGCGGAATCCCATTGGGATCCTCTGCGTCACCGGCGTAGCGATCACTCTCTACAGCGTCCTCGGCTATACAGAATCGAACGGGTTTCTCGGCGTCTTCGTGGCCTTCTACACCGTCGCGGCAAACGAGCCACGGAGGCGCGCGACGGTGTCGGCCGCGATCACGGCCGGCGGCATACTGATCAGCTTCGCGGCCTACGCCGCGTTCGATTCGATCACCGGATGGACGACGGGGCTGACATTCACCGGCCTGTCGTTCGGGCTGGCATGGTTGATCGGAGACAACCTCCGGGTCCGCCGTGCCTACACCAGGGAGCTCGAGGACCGTGCCGTCGACCTTGAACGTGAGCGGGGCGAGAAGGCGGCTCAGGCCGTCTCCGAGGAGCGCGCCCGCATCGCCAGGGAACTGCACGACGTCGTCGCTCACTACGTCAGCGTCATGGTCGTTCAGGCCGCGGGCGCCAGAAGGGTGGTCGACAAGGATCCGCTCGCGGCCAAGGGCGCACTGGAGGCCGTCGAAGTGGCGGGCCGGACGGCCCTGACGGAGATGCGGCGAATGCTCGAGGTGCTGCGAGCCGACGATCCGGGCATGGGCCCCCAGCCCGGTCTGGCCGAGATAGACAGGCTGATCGCGAACGTCCGCGACGCCGGCCTGCCTGTCGAACTCTCTATCGAGGGCTCGGCCTGCTGCCTGCCGGTCGGAATGGACCTGGCCGCATATCGGATCGTCCAGGAGGCACTGACGAATTCGGTCAAGCACGGCGGCAGGGCCAGTGCTCACGTCAGCGTCCGTTACTCCGACGACCACATCGAGATCGAGGTCGTCGACGACGGTCGCGGCGCTGCCGCGCAGCTTCTGTCCGCCAGTGAAGGCGGCGGCCACGGCCTGATCGGCATGAAGGAGCGGGTCGGCCTATTCGGCGGCGTGCTGGAGGCCGGGCCGGTCCTGACCGGGGGCTACCGCGTGTACGCAAAGATGCCGCTGGAGCCCGAAGACGCAGCCCGCGCAAAGTCCGAGCGCGAGAAGACGCTGGCAGCGGCCAACGCCTCGGCCGGCTCTCAGAAGCGGCCGGCCGCAACTCACAAACCCGCCGTCGAGCGATCGGATCAGCAGCGGTCGATGCCGCCGCTGATGGTCCGCGTGCTGCCGCCGCACTCGAGGGACAACGACCATTCGCGGCGTCGAGAACGAGGTGAGATTTGACCACACGTGTCCTGCTGGTCGACGACCAGCCGCTTCTCCGAACCGGGTTCCGCATGATTCTCTCGGCCGAGTCCGACCTGACCGTTGTCGGCGAAGCCGGCGACGGCGCGACGGCCGTGGAGCTGGCACGCCGGTTGAGGCCGGACGTCGTGCTGATGGACATCCGGATGCCGGTCATGGACGGCATCCAGGCCACGCGCGCCCTGGCGGGCCCGGGCGTGGAGGAGCCGATCAAGGTCCTGATGCTGACGACCTTCGGGTCCGACGAGTACGTGGTCGAATCGCTGCGGGCCGGCGCGAGCGGCTTCCTGCTCAAGGACGCCCCCCCGGAGGACCTCGTGGAGGCGATCCGGATCGTGGCCGCCGGCGACGCGCTGCTGGCCCCGTCGGTGACTCGCCGGCTCCTGGATCGGGTCGCCAGCCGACTCCCGCCGGCCAACGAGAACACCATCCCGGCCCTCGCGGAACTCACCGACCGCGAGATGGAAGTACTCAAGCTGCTGGCCCGGGGCCTGTCGAACGCGGAGATCGCGGAGAAGCTGGTCGTCTCGGAGACGACCGTCAAGACGCACGTCTCGCGCGTCCTGGCCAAGCTGGACCTGCGCGACCGCGTTCAAGCGGTCATCCTCTGCTACGAAACGGGCCTGGTCTAGAAATGGGCCTGGTCTGGTAGATCGCCCGGCCGCCCGACGGGGTCTCTCATCCTCGGGCCGTCTCCAGGACGCCGCAGTCATCCCATCGGATGACNNAGGTTCACTCCCCTGAACGACCGACGTACCGCCGTCTCGGACGACGGCGCGGCGTAGCTCGGCGGCTACTTTGGATCACGACGAGAGGCGCAGGCGCAGCGCCCTCGAACCGAAGCTCACAAGTCGTGACCAAATAGGAGAGAACCTCAATGCGACTCGTCCGCGACCTAGGTCGCCGCAAGCTCCGCTCCACCCTGACGATCACCGGCATCGCCATCGGCATCATGGCCCTGGTTGTGTTCGGCTCGATGGCCAACAAGATGAACGCCCTCATCGGGGGTGGCAGCAAGTATTACCAGGGCAAGATCGTCGTGTCCGTCGGCTCGATGTACACAGGCGGCGTCCAGCCGATGGCGCTGAGCGATGTCGAGAAGATCCAGAAGGTCGCCGGCGTTGCCGTGGCGACTCCGAGCGTCTCGATGATGCTTTCCACGACTGGCGGGGCCTCGATGGGAGTCCCCGACATGATCACCGGCTCCATCCCGAATGGCGACAAGGGCCTCGAGACATTCAAGATCGACATCGCCCAGGGCCGCGAGCTCAACGACGGGGATGCGAACAGCAAGGTCACCGTCCTCGGGTCCGATCTGGCACGCGAACTCAATGCCAGTGTCGGCGGGACCGTGACGCTGCGCGACCAGAAGTTCACCGTCGTGGGCATCTGGGCGCCGACCCTGACTGCCCCTGACAAGTCCGCCTACGTCCCGCTCGCCGCCGCACAGGATCTCCTGGTCGGCAGCCTTCCGCCGCTCATGCAGTCCAAGGTGACCGCCTCCGAGATCGTGACCGAGGTCACCGTCTACCCGGTTGCGGGCGTCTCGCCTGAGACCCTCAAGACCCGCCTGGAGGCGCTCCTGGGCAAGGACTACACGATCATGACCGGCAAGGACTTCGACGCGATGCTCGGCAGCTTCAGCGCGATCTTCACGATGGTCCTGACCGGCATTGCCCTTCTGAGCCTGCTTGTCGGCGGTCTCTCGACGATCAACACCATGGCCATGTCGGTCGCCGAACGCACCCGCGAAATCGGGATCAAGCGGGCGATCGGCGCCTCCCGCTGGCGCATCCGGCGAGAGATCGTCGTCGAATCTGCCGCGATCGGCCTGATAGCCGGCCTCATCGGGCTCGCCATCGGGGCCGCGATGACCTTCCTCTTCAACGACCTCGGCCGGCCCTCGGGCAACGTCCTGTTCGACCTGACCCTCGGCACAGCAGTGACGGCGATCGTGTTCTCGACCGTCCTGGGCGCCATCGCCGGCTTCGTCCCAGCCTGGCACGCCTCGGGCATGGACCCCGTGTCCGCTCTGCGGTACGAGTAGTTCCGGGCCACCTACATAAGCAGATTGCGGGTCGCCCCGGCGGCCCGCCAAGGAGATCAGAAGTGACAATCCTCGAAGGTCGCAACCTCCGCAAGACCTACCGGCTCAGCAAGCGCAGCACCGTCGCTGCTCTCAAGGGCGTCGACATCGACATCGAGAACGGCGAAATGGTCGCCATCATGGGCCCGTCGGGCTCCGGCAAGAGCACGCTCATGCACATCCTGGGAATGCTCCACGCCCCGGATCCGAACCACGGCCCCGCGCCCGAACTGCGGCTGGGCGGCGAAGACGTCGCCGCTCTCTCCGACACCGCTCGAACGCGGATCCGGGCCCGCCGGATGGGCTTCGTCTTCCAGGACTTCAACCTGGTCCCGACCCTGACCGCAATCGAGAACGTGGCCCTTGCCTGCGACTACGCCGGCGTCAAGGGCAAGGCCGCTCGCGCGGCCGCACTCGAAGCACTGGGCCTCGTGGGGCTGGCGGATCGCGCCGGCCACAAGCCTTCCGAGTTGTCCGGGGGCGAGCAGCAGCGCGTGGCCATCGCCCGCGCCCTGGTCAACAAGCCGGAGATCATCCTGGCCGACGAACCGACCGGCAACCTCGACTCGGAGCGCAGTGCGGAAGTTCTGGCGCTGCTGCGCCAGTTCAATCGCGAGCACGGCCAGACGGTCGTCCTGGTGACTCACGACGCCGAGGTGGGCGCGGCCTGCGATCGGATCGTGCGCATGCGCGACGGACGCATTCGCGACGACGGACGGCGCCCCGCCGAGCCGGTCATGGCGCCGCAACTGACACCCGTCCCGGCCTGACGGCCGACGCGATACGGCGCCGCCACGTTGGCGGCGCCGGGAGGACGGACTCCACCCGACCACGGCCTCGGTTCGCCATTTCGGCGGGCCGGGGCCGTCCGGCATCACGGGGTGGCCAGCCTCTATCATTCACGCCGGACGTGCGGGCAGCGTCCTGTCGCCGCCCTCCCGCACTCATCCATCCTCTTGGGGCGCCCTGCTTCCCCCTCGGCCGGGCGCCCCTCCTATGCCCCGGTGACTGTCGGCGCGTTGACTTACCATTCGCAGCAGGCCGCAAACACTTTGGCGGTCACGGGTAGGGCGCTCGACGCGTCCGGAGGCAGATGGACCTGAGCAACGAGCATCGGCCCGCGGGGACGCCAGATCCGATCGCCCGCGACTACTTGCTCCTGGCGCTGCGCCTGGGCAAGCTCATGCCGGGCCTGGTCGACGCCTATTTCGGTCCGCCCGAGCCGAAGTTGCAGGTCCAGGCCGAGCCTCCGTTCCCCGCGGCGAAGCTGCGCGAGGACGCCTCCGCACTTGAGGCACGCCTCGATCTCGAGGTTCCCGAAGAGGATCGGCGGCGCTGGCTGCATGCTCAGCTCGTGGCCATCCAGGCGCAGGCCTTGATGCTGGCCGGCGACCCGCTGCCGTATCCCGACTACATCGCCTGCCTGTTCGACCTGGTTCCGGAAATGACGCCCGAGTCGGTCTTCGACTCCGCCGCCGACGACCTGGTCCGGCTGCTGCCGTCGGGGGAGAGACGGGCCGAGACCGTGGCCGACAGGCTGGCTACCTGGAATGCCCGATTCATCATCGCGCCCGACAAACTGCCGGCCGCGGTGGACTGGATCGTCGGCCGTGTCCGCGAGAAGGCCGACCGGCTGGTGGGCCTGCCCCCGGGCGAGAGCATCGACTTCGAGTACGTCTCCGGCGGTCCGTGGGGCGCCTTCAGCAAGTACGAGGGCCGGCTCCACACGCTCGTCGAGATCAACACCGAGCAGATCTGCCGGCCGGCCGACCTCGTCCACATGGCCGCGCTCGACTGCTACCCCGGCCGCCATACCGAGCACGCCTGGAAGGAGCGCCGCCTGGTCGGCGACCTGGGCCGGTTCGAGGCCAGCGTCAGTCTCCTGAACACGCCGGCGGTACTGGTCCGCGAAGGGATCGCGTCGGTCGGCGAGCGAATGATCGCCTCGGACGGCGTGATGCCGGGCATGCTCTTGGAGTTGTATGAACGTGGCGGACTGGCGATTGCCTCGGACCCCGCCGCGGCCCGCGAAGCGGCCGACAAGCAGGTCCGGATCGAGCGGGCGCTGGGGAGCCTTCGAGCCGTCGTCGCCAACGCCGCCTTCCTGCTCCACAGCCACGGCGCGACTCGAGATGACGTGCTGGCATATCTGCGCCGCTATCTGGTCGCCGGACCCGACCGGGCCGAGAAGCAACTGGCATTGATCGAAGACCCGATCAGCCGCGCCGAAGTTGTCGTCGCCAGCGAGGGCGAGCGGCTGCTCCGGCGCTGGTTCGATCTCGGCTCCGTCGGTGAGCAGGTCGGCCGGTTCGGACGGCTCCTGCGCGAGGAGCTGACGCCGCGTTCCATCGCCGAGGACCTGGCCTCGATCGACCTGATCCGCGACGGCTGGTAGAGGCGCGTCCGGCGGGCCGATCTGCGGCCGGCGACCCGCGAGGCTAGACTTCGCGTCGTGACTGACAGCCCGGCACAACACCCCAAGCCCGCGCCCAAGGCGGCGGCCAAGCCCGCGACCAAGGCAGCGGCCAAGCCCGCTCAGAAGCCTGTGGCAAAGCGCGCATCATCGGCCGCGCGACTTTCGAAGGCCCTTGCCGTCGCAGTCGCGAAATCGCCGGCGCCGGCCGCGCATCATCCCAACCTCGGGCTTGCACCGTTCGACATGACCTCCGGGTATCCGGCGGCCGCGGCGACGGTGCGCCGGGATGCGGCTCGGGTTTCGGCCGGGGCATTGACGGCAGCCGCAAAGACCGACCCGACGCTCCGATCGCGCTACGACGCAGCAGGGCTCAGATTGCTCGCGCGCGATGCCGAACTGCTGGTCGAACGCCTGGCCATGTGCCTGGGCGGCGGCGGAGTCCGCTGGCTGACCGACTACGCCGAGTGGATCGGGCCGATCGAACGGCGCCGTGGCGTCGTCCTGGGCGACCTTGCCGCAATTTGCGCCGGAATGGTCGAGGCTCTCGAGCCGTCGCTCGGCGCCGACGAGCTGGCGGCCGCGCGGCGGGCCCTCGACGCCGCCGCGAACGTCTTCAGGCGCAACGGCCGGGTCGCCGGCGACCGTCACAAGCGGAACGCGTTTCTCAAGTGGATGTACAAAGGCGTCTAACCGGACGCCATCCTGAACGCGGCAGCCCCGAAATGTCGCGGCAGCGCCACCATCGCAGCTGGAGGCAGACATGACGATCAAGTGGGTGAAGGTCGATCCGCTCGTCATGCGCGGTGAGCCCTTCTGCTACAACACCCGCCTAACCGTCCGGCAGCTGCTCGAGCTGCGCCGTGACGGCTACGAGGTGGCCCGGCTGATGCGCGAGCATCCCGAACTTCGCGTCGTCGGCATCGCCCACGCTTATCGCTACGCCTCCGAGCACCGGCCGGACTACGGCGAGTTCTTCGACCGCGACGGCCGGCTGGTCGGCCCGGGCTTGAACGACGACGAGGCCGCGGTTCTGCCGGAGGCGCTTCGTATTCCCGGCGTCGTGATAGCGGCGCCGAAGCTCGACTGACCCAAAGACTCCATCCCGACCGGCCACGGCCCGACCCGGCAATCGTCCGACCCGGCCCCGCGACCCTCGCCCGCGCAGGCCCGACCCGGATTCGACTATTCCGACGAAAC
>PMXR01000045.1 GCA_003171035.1 Chloroflexota bacterium | reverse complement strand
AAGAACATGACCGGCTTGCCGCCCGGCACGACCACGACGTGTTCCGGCGTCACGGCGAAGCCCTTTCGGATGGTGGCATCGGTGGCGATGGCGGCCCGCAATTCGGGGATACCGACCGTCGGCGTGTAGTGCGTCGCGCCGCGATCGAGGGCCCGTTTCGCGGCCTCGCGGATGTTCGCCGGCGTGTCGAAGTCGGGCTCTCCGATTTCGAGGTGGATGACCGAACGACCGGTCGCTTCGAGCGCTCGTGCTCGTGCCGCCGCTTCGAACGCCGTCTCGGTGCCGATGCGGCTCATGCGTTCAGCGAGATTCATGGCCATACCTGCCACTTCTCCCGACCGCGGAGGGTCGGGACGCGCGTGCCGGCCGGGCCGTGCGCCCAGCAGCAGCCGCCAATGCGGCCACAGTGGCATCAGGACCGAATCGGGTCAAGTGGCTCGGTCGTAAGCGGCGCTGGGTGCCACTCGGCGGCACCGGCCCGGCGAGACGCACGAGTCGACTCCGGGCGCGGCTTCGGTCTACGGCGCCGGGGTCGCCACCGGCGGTGCGCCGCACGGGTAGTAGGGATGTAGCAGCGCCGAGGTGCATACCTGGTACTGGGCGGCCGGGTCGCCGGAGGTGGTGTGGTCGGGCCCGAAGAACGGATAGGAGGCGACCATCGAGAAGACGAGATAGGCCAGGACCAGCCACAACGGGCTGATCCGCTTGATCATCAGCCATGTCCCCAGGACGATCGCGAGAGGCAGCAGACCCGCGAACACCGGATCGAGAAGTCCTGCCTGGAGGTTCAGGCTGGCGCCGGCGACCGTGACCGTCGGGCCCAGGTAGGCGACGACGAATCTGGCAGCCAGCGCACCGAGCACGAGGTTGCCGAGCACGCCCGCCCCAACGAGGACTCGGTCGATGGTTCCGGATTTGAGCAGGTCGATGACGACCGAGCGACCGCGCCGGTAGCCCTGGGTCCAGGCGACGTAGCCGATCGAGATGATCACGGCCGAGATCAGGATGGCGTAGACGATGGCCCCGATCGGATTGCCGGTGGCATTCGACACGGACGGGATCCCCGACGAGCCGCTGCCGATGGCGATGCTGGCGGTGCCGCCGGCGAGACCGATACCCAGGGCCAGCAGGATCGGCGTGATCGCGCCCTGGCTGATGGAATCGCCGATGCCGGCCAGCGGACCCATCAGCCCGGACTTGACCGCGTTGATGGAATCGTCATCGATGGGGGCGCCGTTGGCTCGTTGCTCTTCCATGGCGATCACCGCGCCGTGGACCACGTTGCCGAAGTTGGGCTCGGTGTTGAAGAACACGAGGTGGCGTTGCAGCGCGGCCCGGATTTCGTCCGGTGAGCTGTACAGCCGCGTGATGATCGGCGTCATCGCATGCGCGAAGCCGGTCCCCTGGAGCCGTTCGTAGTTGTAGTTGGCTTGCGAGAAGAACGTCCACAGGACCCACGACTTGAGCAGGTCGCCGCGGGTGACACGCACGCGCTCGGCGTCGGCCGTGACCGGCGAGGTCCCCGAGGTCCCCGAGGTCGGCGGGGTCGGCGAGGTTTCGGTCGCGAGTGACGGCGCCGGCTCGGACGCGGGCTCGACCTTCGCGGCCGCGGCGGGTGCGAAGGTCAAGTGGAGCCACGCCAGAGCGACGCCGAGGACCGCAATGGTGATCAGCACGCGGCTGTCGTCGCTGCTCGTCGCCGGGTTGTTCATCGTCGTCCACAGGATGAAGCCGATGAAGAAGTAGGGGATCGACGCGCCGCGGAAGATGAAGCGCATCGTCAGGGCAATGCCGATAGCGGGCAGGATTCCGCCGGCGATGATCAGGCCGTTGGTGGCCCAGACCGGAAGCTGGTTCAGGACGTTCTGGACGGCCGTTGGGCCGTTCAGCGCAAGCAGGAAGACGGGCACGAAGCTGATGATGAAGAGAAAGATCTGGGGTGGCAGCCAGTTCATCAACGCCACGCCGCGGATGTCGGCCGCCTCCGCCCGCGCGTCCGCCCAGTGGGCGAAGATCGGATCGACCGCCATGCGGCCATAGAAGAGGATCGTGCCCAGGAGTCCGATCGGCACGGCGATGGCGATGGCGCTCGCCGGGGACATATGCCCGGCCAGAGCGATCGTGGTCCCGATCCAGCCCGGCAGGCTCGGGTCGACCGGCAGGCTTCCGCCCGCGGAGATGAAGCCCAGATACGGCACGTTGATCGCCGCGCCGATCAGGGTCCCTTCGGCCGGCTGGCCCAGGATGCAGCCGACGATGAAGCCGGCCACGAGCGGCCGGTACAGCGTGAAGTACGCGACGCCGAAGAGCCAGCAGCTGTTGGCCAGGTAGTAGCCGATGGCGATGAGGGCGGCTTGCCACAGGCTGACCGAAACCACCGGTGCCTGGGCCGCATCCGCGGCGAGCGGGCCGGCACCAAGTACGGTTGCGGGCATGGCCGCCGCCAGCAGCAGCACCAGCGTGAGGCAGCCGCCGAGGGCCGCAAGTCTCCTGGACATCTGTCTCCTCCCGAATCCGCCGTCGCGGCTCATTCGCCCGAAACCACCGAGTGGAACGGGATCGGCCTGTCGTCGGCCACGATCTGGATCTCGACCCGCGTGCCGAGCTTCTCTATTGCCTGCAGGTCCCGGATCTCGTCCGGACTGACCGAGATGGTTCTGTGTATCCGCTTCCGACCAGGGCCCGCGCCCATGCCGCCCAGATCGACGACCTCGATCGGGACGCCGGCCTGGCGGAGGGCCAGAATCGTGCGGGGCGATCTAGCCAGGACCATGACCGGCTCGGGGCTGGGTGCCAGCTCCATGAGGCGGACCGCGCCGGCCGCGACGTCGTGGACCTCGACCTGGACGCCGTGGGGAGCGGCCAGCGTCAGCACTTCGCGCAGGAACTCGTCTCGAGCCGTGGCGTCGTCGACGATCACGATCCGCTTGCCGCCGAGGGCGCGCAGCCAGACGGCAATGACCTGGCCGTGGATCAGGCGGTCGTCGATGCGGACAAGGCGAAGGCTCATCGAACGCTCATCGTGGTGGGGTCGCTGCCGGGTCAGGAGGCGCGTCGGGCGCGGTGGCGCTCCGTCTCGACGATGCCGTCACGACCCACGGCCAGCAGCCGCTCGACCAGCTCCTCGGTCAGGTCCCCCTGGGAAAGGGCCGCTTCGACGGCCACGCCAAGGTTCATGCCGGAGATGCAGACGATGCGCGACGAGCGGCGGGCGATGGCCGAGGCCACGTTGAACGGCGTCCCCCCGAGAAGGTCGCACAGGACGAGGACTCGACGGCCGTCCTGGCCGATCGCGGCGCGCAGCCTTTCGGCGTAGGTGTCGGGCGAGTCGCCGGGGGCGAGTTCGGCGACCACGATGTCCGCGAGCGGGCCGCAGATCAGCTCGGTCGCAGAAAGCAGAGCGGAGGGCAGCGTTCCATGTCCGGCGATGACGATTCGAAACGCGCGCACTCGATCTCCTGTGCTGGCGGCTTGACTCTGGCAGTAGTACCTGCAAATATTCTCACGCAACAGCTTGCACGGCTGCGTAGCGGTTATCGTCGCCGGTGGCGGCGATCGTGTCAAGAAAGGGGCTCGAAATGGGGAGCGATGTCGCAGGCGAGGGCGGCGCGGCGACAGCCGACGCGGCCGGGGCCGGCGCGGCCCTCGGCGCGGCCGACGGCGCCGATGCCACCAGCCTGCGCGAGATGATGCGGCTGGTCGCCCAGCTCTACTACGTCCGCGAACTCGGGCAGCCGGAGATCGCCGGGCTCACCGGCTTCTCGATCTCCAAGGTTTCGCGGCTGCTGGCCGCGGCCCGGTCCAGCGGCGTGGTCCGTATCTCGGTGGAAGGCGCGCCTGCGGCACCGACGCCGCTCGCGCGGGCTCTGTCCGAGGCGCTCGGCGTCGAAGCGTGGGTGACTCCCGGCCACGAAACCGCGCCTGCGCTGGCGGCCCGGCTGTGCGGCGTGGCCGCGGCTCCGCGCCTCTCCGACGAGCTGCCCGGCGACGGAGCCATCGGACTTACGGGCGGTTACACGGTCGAGTCGCTGGTTGGGGCGCTGCCGGCCAGGTCTTGCCCCGGGGCGGTCGTCGTGCCGCTCGTCGGCGGCTGGGACTCGAGCAATCCCCACCTCAACAGCAACGACATAGCCCGCCACATGGCCGAGCGGATCGGCGCCGGCGTGCGGCTGCTCCATGCCCCCGGCCTGCTGGACAACGAAGCCACGACCGCGGCACTCCTCGCCGACAGCGCGGTGACGGCCACGACCCGCTTCTGGGGCGAGTTGCGGCTGGCGCTGGTGGGGATGAGCGGCGCGCCGCGATTCGCGCCGGGCTACGGCACCGTCATGGATCGGCTCGACGACGCCGGCCGGGCCCGGCTCAGCGGCAAGGGCGCCGTCGGCGACGTGGCCGGCCATCTGGTCAGGCTCGATGGCTCGTTCGTGCAGGACGAGTGGGAGCGCCGCACCATCTCGATACCGATCGAAACACTGCGGGCCGTGCCGCGCGTCGTGGGCATCGCCGCCGGCGCAAACAAGGTGGAGACAATCGTTGCCGGCGCCCGAACGGGTCTGCTCCACGTGCTGATCACCGACGAGCCTACGGCCGCCGCCGCTCTCGAGCTGGTGGCCGCGGGCCGGTAGGCTCGTGACCGCAACACGAGCCGCGTCATAAGGAGGAAACCATGCCGGGAACAAGGCTTCGAGTCGCGATCGTCGGCTGCGGCGACGTTGCCCACCGATCCTACTTGCCGCCGCTGATCGAGCTGGCCGATCGGGCCGAGGTCGTCGGCTGCTGCTCCACCCGGATGGCGTCGGCGGAGTTGGCGGTCGCCGCGGTCCGCGCTTCGTCGCCCGGCGCCACGGCCTTCGACCGGCTCGACGAGATGCTGGCCGGCGCCCGACCGGACGCGGTCTTCAACCTCACGCCCGCGCCCGCCCACGGCGAGATAACGTCGGCCTGCCTGGCGGCGGGTGCGCACGTCTATTCGGAGAAGCCGCTGGCCGCCTCGATCGAGGAAGCGGACAGGCTGATCGCCGAAGCTCGCGCCGCCGGCGTCCTGCTGCTTTGTGCGCCGGCGTCGGCCGCCACCCGCCAGCTGAAGTGGCTTCGTGAGATCGTCGACTCTGGCAGTCTCGGCCGGCCGACACTGGCGACGGCCATGTGCGCAGGGATGGGTCCGGCGAGCTGGGCCGAGTACACCGGTGACCCCACCGTCTTCTACGGACCGGGTGTCGGGCCGCTGCGAGACCTCGGTATCTACCGACTGCACGAGATGACGGCGCTGCTCGGCCCGGTCCGACGGGTTAGCGCCATGGGCAAGATCGCGATCCCCGAGCGGACGATCGTCGCCGGGCCGCGGGCCGGCCAGACGCTGACCGTCACCTCGCCGGACCATGTGCTGATTGACATGGAGTTCGCCGGCGGGGCATTGGGGCAGCTGCTGTCCAGTTTCGCCGTGCCGGATATCCGCGCGCCGCGGCTGGAGATCCATTTCACCGAAGGGTCGATCAGCATGACCGGCGACCAGTTCAACGAGATACCGGCCGCCGTATTCGCTCTTTCCGCGGGCAGGTCCGCCGCCGGCAGATCGCTCGCCCAGGGCCGGAACGACGGGCTCCTGCCGCCGCAACCACCGGATCGGTTCACGACCGTCAGTCTGGGCGTCGAGCATTTCCTGGCGTGCGTTGCCGGCGCGGAGCGGCCGATCCTCACGGCCGAGCACGCCCGCCACACGCTCGAGATAGTGCTGGCGGCGTATGAGTCGATCTCGGACGGCCGCCCGAGAGATCTCCGGACCACGTTCTAACCGGAGCGGCGAGCGGGCAATCGGTCCGGCGGCCTAGAGTGAGCCGCACATCGGCGGCCACATCAACGCGCAGGAGCGGAACCAGCGTGAAGTTTCCCGGTCGAGCCCAGGCGCCAGCACCGAACCCTCTCGCGCCGGGGACTCTCGTGATCCTCGCCAACGCCAACTCCACGAACTACACCGTCGAGCCGGGCCAGCACGTCGTCCTTGGGCGCGATGCCGCGTCCAACATCATTCTCGACGACGCGAGCGTGAGCCCCAGCCACGCGCTCATTGCACGCCTCGGGCCGGGCTGGCTCGTCTCAAGCCTCGACGCAGACAACCCGGCACGCATCCTCGACGCCACCGGCCGCGCCCAACCGATCGTCAAGCAGCTGGGCCTGCGCTCGGGCGAACTGCTGATCGGCGCCTACCAGGTCAGGTTGTACCCGCCGCCGGTCGCGGATCCATCACGGCTGACGCCGTGATGTTGGAGGGCCGTGTGGGATTCG
>PMXR01000023.1 GCA_003171035.1 Chloroflexota bacterium | reverse complement strand
AGGAGCCGCCCTCCTCCGGCGCCCGCCAGCACCAATGTTCCACTGGGCTCAAGGGCTCTGCAGAACGATCGTAGCGAGTGATTCCCGACCGTATCGATCAGCAGGTCGTACCGTCGGCCCAGCCTGGTGAAGTCCTCGCGCCCGTAGTCGATCACCTCGTCGGCGCCGAGTGAGCGGACCAGTTCTGAGCTTGCGGCGCTGCAGACCCCCGTTACCGACGACGCACCCAGGGCTCTGGCGAGCTGAACCGCGAACGAGCCCACACCGCCGGCGGCGCCGTTTACGATGACTCGCTGGCCGGCCCGGAGGCCCCCTACGTCGCGCAGGCCCTGGAGGGCTGTCAGAGCCGCCATCGGGAGAGCCGCCGCCTGCTCGAAGCCGATGTTGGTGGGTTTGGGCGCGACGGCGCCGGCGGACGCGGCAACAAGGTCGGCGAGGCCACCGAGTCCGACCGTGCCAAAGACCTCATCGCCAGCTTGGAAGCCCGTGACGTCGGGGCCGACGGCCTCGACCACGCCGGCGACGTCCGAGCCCAGGATCACTGGTCGGTGAGGCTTCCGAAGGCCCAGGCCCATCATCGGACGGGCGATATACGGGTCCCCGTGCAGGAAGTGCAGGTCGTACGGATTGAGGCCCACGGCTCGAACACGAACCAGGATCTGCCCGTCGCCCGCGACGGGCGGCTCTACATCGGTCGGCTCGAGAACCTCCGGCCCGCCGTATCGCCGGTAAACCACGGCCTGCATCATGTCGCCGCTCATCTAAGCCTCCATATGCGCTTCGTTAGTACGGTGTACGATAAGCGCAGCCAACGATATTCGTACGACGTACTAATGTCAAGACTAGCTGGAGGATTCGGCGGTGAGCGCAGGCACCGAAAGCATGGAGACTGGCCGGGAACGCCTGAGCAGGGCCCGAGTGGTCATAGCTGCGACCGAGATGGCCGATGAATCTGGGCTCGATGGCCTGACCATGCGCCGGCTGGCGCAGTCGCTCGGCTCCGAGGTCATGTCGCTCTACTACTACGTCCAGAGCAAGGATGCTCTCCTCGACGACATCCTCGACGCGGTGGTCGGTGAGATCGGGCCTGTGGCCGCTGGGTCCGGCTGGAAGGACGAGATCAGACAGATCGCGATCTCGGCCAACGAGATGCTGGAGCGGCACCCATGGGCCGCCGGATTGATGATGTCGCCGGCCCGCGTTCGGAGCTCCCGGATGCGCTACATGGAGTCGCTGCTCGGGCGGCTTCGGCGGGCCGGCTTCTCAGCTGAGATGACCGACCGGGCCTATCACGCGCTCGACAGCCACATCATCGGCTCGGCGGTATGGGAGACGGGTTACTCGGCCGGTTCGAGCGGTCTCGACGACTACGCGGAGCGGTTCCTGCGCTCGTTCTCTGAGGACGAGTTCCCGTACCTGGCGGAGCACGTGAGACAGCACATGGCGATACCTGCCGCCGGCGAGACGACGTTCGTCTTCGGGCTCGACCTGATCCTCGACGGCCTCGAGAGGCTGCTCGCCGAGGCAGCTCCGGCCGAACCATCTTGACGGCCCCGGTCACGTAGGTGTCGTTCGGCCGCTCGCGGGACGCTCGTTGGGGACGGCCGCAAGTTCCGGGCGATGCGCCCACCAGCGGGAAGGGAGCGGGCGGGTGACTGCACGGGTAGCCTTGTTAGCTACTCGAATGGTGGGGGCGAGAGGACTTGAGGCCGAGATAACAAGCTAGTTGCCGACGCCGGGATCAAAAGCGCCGTGCGCTTTCGAGCCGGTCAACCTCTTGGTTGCGGGCGGAAGTCGACGAGGGACGGTGGGGCCGGCTTACGGAAGCTGGACTAGGACCACTCCCTCCCCGGACGGGTTCGGTGACCACCGGCAACGACAGCAGGCCGTTAACCCTCTCTAACCCTTGGGCAGGTCCTGTTCGTCCGGCGGCATACCCATCGCCTGCAGCATCGCGTCCGACAGAGGATCAGTACCGACCGCGGCGCGCATTGCGCGGACCGCGTCTGAGTAAGCTGTCGCCAGCGGCATCGAAGGGTCCACGTGGGTGACGAGGTCCTGGGGGTACTGGCGCGCGGACTTCCCAGGAGGTGCGGTGATTGCCAATAGAGTGCTCTCGAAGTGACCCATCGCGCTTGCCACACGGCTCGGGACCACCAGAGCCCATCTCTGCTGTGCCAGGGCGAACTGCTGCCAAACGGGCAACAATTCGCCTCTTAGGGCGAAGCGCCGATCCGGCGTCATCGGCACTTCGCCATGAGCGGTCGTACTGAGTTCGTTCGTCAGGCGGTTGAGCGCGTCGTTGTTCAGCTGACCGAGCTTCACGTACAGGTCGAAGTACGCCTCCAGCTGCTTGTCGTAGAGCCGCTGCTGAAACGCAGCCTTCCTGCTTTCGACCCGGTCGTGGTCGCTTAGCCATGCCTGATAGAAGGCAAGAAGCACGCCAGCCACGCCGACGACCAGTGGCCCGGCGCGGGTTATGACGTCGCCCCAATCGATGGGATGGCCGCCGTTCTGCGCCTGGTTCACGGCGTAGTAGGCAGCGATAAAGACCGCACATGCGACGACGAGCAGGGCCACGAACGGCCCGATGAGACGCCCAGCGATTCTCATGGGCTGATTGTGACACTGACGTCGCCGTACGGCGGAGGACTTGAAGCCGAGATAACAAGTTAGCTCTGGTTTCGCCGTGTACAGTCCGCAGATGGAGAACCGCGAGGTCCACCGAACGGCGAAGGCGATGGCAGCAGGCCTGCGCTCGCTCTTAGCGGAGACGCTTGGACTCGTCGAACAGGTCACCTGTACCCCTTACTGGGACCGGCCTCTCCGAGGCTGTCAGGCTGCGCACGAGATGGACCTAGAGGAGGGGGACCCAGGTCGCCCAGCCGGTTCGTGGCCGTGGCTAACCGCCCTTACGTTCGGCCGATCGGCGCTCGACCTCGCCGCGGAGGAAGCATCAGGCTTCTCTGCTGTTCTTGACGTTGGGGCCACATCTGCAAGCGCTGAGGTTCTTTGCCGCGGCATCCTCGAATCGACGTCGCTTTCCTGGTGGTTGCTGGACCCCGCCATAACACATAGGCAGCGGCTGGCTCGGGCATTTGCCTACCGGCTCGACGGCGCGACCATGACCGCGCGTGCTGTCAAGCACTTCGGTTTGGAGGCCGGCGAAGACCCCTCCGAATACGGGGAACTGCCCGCCCAAGTAGTCGAGGAAATCGGGACGCTTGGGCTGCCTTGGTCGGGCGGGTCAAGAAGTCCATGCTGCTGCGACGGAGAGTGCATGCCGGGCCACTCGGAGTTAGTCGCTGCCCTCGTGGCGGAGGTCTGGCATGACAAACCGGAGGCGAAACTCCCGTATGCCTTCCTGTCGGAGATGGCCCATGCCGGGCTGCAAGGCCTCGCGAGGGGATCTCGACTGTTCGGAAACGACGCGACCACTCCCGATGCGAATCACCAATTCTGGGTCTGGTTGGACGCATATCTGGTCATCGGCGCCCTCACTTTCAGCGCTCATCGCGCCGCGTCGTTCCTCGGCCTTGCTGACCAAACCGCAGCACTCGCCGAGTGGACGGGCAGTTCCCAGGGGAAGCTACTCACGCTGAGACCAGAAACGTCTGAGAACGATGGCGCCTGACAGATGGGCCTCAGCTGCGATCCGCGGTTGCGTCCACCTGGTCAGACGTACTGCTTGAGGGCACCGACGGCGGCCGCCACCTGATCGCGAATAGCGCTGAGAGTCTCTTGCACCGGAACCCCATAGCCGGGTGGATCGCTGCCGAACGCAACGTCCACGGCGAGGTAAGTGTGGAGGTGCATATCGGGCCACCATGAGTAAGGGGGCTGAGCTTCTCTGACTATGCCAAGCACGGCGCCGTCTTCGAAGCGGCCGCGGGGATGGTCCTCGACGATTTCGTAGGCATGGCTGCTGAGGGCGGCACGAAGATCGTCCCCATAGTGGGGAGGCGAGGAAATCACGGTTACGCGGTTGAGCTGGCTCGTGACGTGATCGAGACCTAGCCAGAACTCGGTCAGCGGCAGGTGGCGGTGCTTGTGGATATTCCAAAGTTCGTTTAGTACCGCGAACTCATCCCGCTCGGGATCATGTTCACGGCGAGAGAAGGGCTGGAATCGCTCGATCTCGCCGAAGATCGTGGGGTCCACAAATTGAAGCTGTTTGCCGCAGTTGCCTTTCCAATTGTCGCGTTGCAGAACGACCGGCCAACCGACTACGCGCCAGGGGCTGCTCATGGGGATTGGGTTAGGTGGTGGGGTAGTCGTCTTGATGCTCAGAAGCCAGATCAAGTTGTCGAGGGCGGCACGTAGGTTGTTCACGGCATCGGCGATGAGTAGACCGGCGGACCGAGAGGGTGGAGAGCGACGGACGTGACCTATCAGGACCATCTCTATCGGCGTGTCCGGCCCGGCGAGTCCCTGTCGCCAATTGCGACCGAAGGGTTCTGTCACATCGTCAATGCTTGGGGCTTGCGGGTCTACCCGAGCGTCGATGCTATACGCGTCGCTCCGGACGAAGCGATCCAGCCGTCGCTCTAGCGCCTTGAGGTGCACGTCCGCTCGCCCTATGAGCGCGAGGCAGTCATCTATGCCTGGTGAGGCTGAGCCTTTGCCCATCTTGTTCCCCGTCCTTGGCAGTCAGTATGCCGCACCGATCGCACGCCCGGCTGTCCCGACCGCGGGGCGTCCTTCGTCCTCAAGGCGGCGTCTATCGGTGCTGTCAGGCTACGGCCCGGATGGAACGGACGGCAGATTGCTTCCAGTAGTGGCGAGGGTCACCGGCAGCCGGTGGATGCGACGCAAGGCTCAAGACTGGTGACGGCGTCGTCGACGCGCCTGCCGGCGGCTTCGTTGCATTGGCGACGACCACGATCGCTGCCAGCACCACGGCGAAGAAGAGAACAAGCCGAGCCCAAAGCTGGCCATCTCGCAGATGGGCCACAGGTTCCGCCTCCGGTCTGGCTTGACGACTCAGTGGGCTAGCGGAGTCATGCCGCGGGTGCCACAGTATGGACAGCCGCGCATCTGCGGCTAGGTCTCTGAACGGCATGAGGTGGGGATCGTGAATTGCTCGAACTGCGGATGGCCAGTCACGCGTGGAGCTGCCTTCTGCCCCCGGTGCCATGTGGCCATTGCGTGGCCCGCTTGGACGCCTCCTGCGCCAGCGGCCACCGACCGGAGGCTCGCGGCGCTGGTAGTCATCACAATCGTGGTTCTCGGAGCGGCCGGCCTGGCATATTCCCACGCTTCCGCCACTCCAACGAGCACCCCCGGCTCTTCGGCGAGGTCGTATGCCCAGGTCTCAACCGTCGTCCCTAGCCCGACGGGTCCGCCAACCTACCAGATCGGGGAAACCGTTCCCGTCGTCCGGGATGGTTGGGGCCTGAAGATCACTATCTCGGATGTGACCACGGCTAAGTCGTACAAAGGGTCTTACCTTACGGAGGTCCCCGAGGTTGCAGGAGACGTGTTCATCGCGGCTAAGGTCACCTACGAGGCCACTACCGACGGGGCTGACTACAGCTCGGCCGATTGGGATGCTTATTGCGCCGGCGTAGCTGTGGATGGACAGAGCTTCGTGGCCTTTGGCCCAAAGCCCGATCTAGCCAGTGGCTCCCTGATCTCTGGGCGCAAGGCTGTCGGCTATGTCGTCTACGAGGTTCCCGCTACTGGCGAAGTCCGGATGTCATACAAGGCCGTGATCTTCGACGACACGCCGACCTTCGAGGTCATCATCCGCGCCGCGTGACAGATACAGCAACGCCGCCGCCTGCCGGCTTCGCCGGCCCCGGGGGCGGCGCCCCGGCGACGTGGTGGCATCAGCGAGCAATAGCCTAGGGCTCGATGCACTCCGGTGGCCGGTATGGACCCGCTGCGCTCAAGATGCTGCAGGTGCGGGAGGGCGCCCGGCCGGGCGGTAGGGCCGCGCCGGAGCGCCCGACCCTACAAGAGGGGAACCAGCGAGGAGCCAGAAGCGCCTTCTCGCCGGTCGGGATGGAGACTTCCGGCCGTCCAAGAGCCTGTGATCTCGCAAAGACTGCGCTGTAGGGTCGATCATCCCGTGCCATCCGGCTGCCACAAGCCCAATTCACACTGCAGGGATCTGGCGGCGGCCACCTCGCTCCAGACAGGGGCATCTGGTCGTCCGGGTCGACTACTTCGTCCGCCTCGCCGCTCTCCGGCTATCGGCGGAGTGCGCCCACCGACAACGCCGCCCGCACCAGTGTTGGTCGCGCCGCGCCGGTCGAAACATCTGGCCGCATTGAGTACACCGTCGCATCGCCCGCCAGCTGATCTGCAAGAGCGATCCGATAGAAGTGATAGCCGGCCAGCTCGCCTCATTGAGTGTCTGCTGGTAGGCGGTCGCTAGTGGCCCGATCGCGAGGATCGAGCCCTGAAGGCGCAGACCGTCCTCGGTTGGCGCCACATGAGCGGAGACTTTGAGCAACCGCTTCATCGGGCCGTCGAGGACCGTACCCAAGCAGTGCAGGGCCTGGATATATGCCCCGGCGCCTCTCCAGTTCGCCTCGGAGGGAACCTGGACGCCATAGAAGCGGGCGAGGTTGCGTCCGGACAGCGGTTGGTGGTCGGGGTCGCTCTGTACGGCGGTCAGGAACCCGGGTTCATAGTTCATCTGGCGCTCGACTTCTGCCCGAAGCTCAGGCCCGCGCAGGTCTCGGATGGCGCGCAGGATCGCTCGGGCTTGCCCCAGATAGCGCACTGCGAGCCGGATCTCCTCGACGCACTCGGCCCGCTCGCGCGGGTCTGCTCGCACGCCGACAAAGCCGTTGGCTTTCACCCAGTCGATGATGGTCGCGGAGTCCGCCTTTTCCAGAGCCACCAGTTCGTCAGCCAAACCAGGCTGATCGGCCGGCCTCCAGTTACGGGTCGGCCTCGTGCGGATGTCCGTGTTGTCCGCGATGACTTGGACCCATAACTCACCCGAGCGCAGTTCGTAGTCGCCGCGGTGCGGCATGGTCCGACCCTTGCCGTCGGGTCGGCCCCATCTCGCATCGCCCGCCATGCGTAGCACGAACCCTGGGTCCATAACGAACGTATCGACAGCCTCGTAGACGTCGAAGACTTCACCTGCGACCCAGTTCGTCGCGTCGAGTCGCGCGTCCGTCTCAGGCTTCGTGTGGGGCATCTGTCCTCGCTTAGTCCACGTATTAGCCAGGAGTCTAGTCGCTCTGGCATTGTGCCAACTATGGAAAGCACCACAGAGGGCCGGCGTACCACTGGCCTCGATCTAAAGCTCGCCCGGGTCGCCCACGGCGTGTCTCAGCGTGCGATTGCGTCGCAGCTCGGCGTATCGCCCCAGCGGGTCTCCGCCATCGAGGCCACCTACTGGCCAACGGCCACGATCTGCAAGCGCTATCACGCGGCGCTCGCGTCGATTGCTGGCGCGACGTCAGGTGCCGTCGGCGAGCGGGCCGACCGATGAACGGCCGACGCTGCTTTGTGTGCGGAGATCCGCTCGACCGCAGTGGCAGGTCGGATCGGTTGACCTGCTCGGACCGTTGCCGAAAGCGTCGAAGTCTGGCAAGAGGCTCCCAGCCCGGCGCAGCTGCGCCTGCGAAGGCTCCAGCGGCCCGCGCTGACCGCGGCGACGGTAGATCCACCCAAACGGGTGCTAAGTGTGAAGACCGAGGCTCACAGCCGTGAATGACGCCACGCGACCCCTGGAGCCGGTCGGGGACATAACCAAGCGGCTTGGCTTTCCGGCGCAAGCCGTCGAGCCGAATCACTCGAAGGCGGAGATCGTTGTCACCAGGCTTTCGGACGTTCAGCCACGAAAGCTTGAGTGGCTATGGCAGAACCACATTCCGGCCGGGATGACCACGATCCTCGAAGGCGATCCGGGCTTGGGCAAGAGCACCCTGACCATCGACCTGATCGCAAGAGTCACGCGCGGATGGCCTATGCCAGGCGAGCCACCCGGGACCGTGCACGAGCCTCGCGGTGCCGTCCTGCTCTCGACCGAGGACGTTCTGGACTGCGTCATCGTCCCGCGCCTGATTGCTGCCGGCGCCGACCTCACCCGTGTCTCAACGGTCAAGCTCCGCTATGACGACGGGACCACGCGAGGCCCGGTAATCACTCGCGCAGAGATAGCGGCCATCGACAAGGCGATTGCTGACGTGGACGCGGCCCTAGTGGTTGTAGACCCCTTGGTCGAACATCTACCCGAGTCGTCCAACGCCAACAGCGACCAGGACGTACGACGCGCGCTGTCCTTGCTTGCAGAGATAGGGCAGCGAACCGGAGCGACGTTCATCGCCCTGAGGCACCTTCGAAAGAGCGGCGCCGACAACGCGATGTATCGAGGTGGCGGTTCGATTGGGATCATTGGCGCCGCCCGCGCTGGCTTGCTCGTGGCTCGCGACCCGCAAGATCCGAGCGGCAGCCGTCGCATTCTTGCCGCCGTCAAGAGCAACCTAGGGCCATCGCCCCGGAGCCTCGTCTTCAGCGTCGAACCAGGGCCTGGCGGTGAGCAGCCGGTAATCGTCTGGCATGGCGAGAGCGACCTCCAGGCGAACGACCTCAATGGTCCGATCGACCGGGCGGAGCAGAGCGCCATCGACGACGCCAAAGAGTTCCTGTTGGAGGCGCTCACGGATGGTCCGGTCCTAGCCCGCGATATTGAAAGCCGGGCGTTAGCCGCGGGGATTTCCAAAGCTTCATTGGGTCGGGCGAAGTCCCTGCTCCGGATCAAGTCGGTACGGCTTGCGGGCTTTACCGGTCCGTGGTCCTGGAGACTGCCGGACACGTACATCCGCAACGATTCCCGTACCTCCTCATCTTCGGAGGTCGAGGACGTACCGGAGGACTTGAGTAAGTACGGCGCCGGCCTGGAGGCTGTCGAGTCCGGTACTGCGGCGTTACCCGCCGGCCAGGCCCGGTCCAGCGCCGGCATCGCGCCGGCCAGCCCCGGGCAGTCCAACGAACCCAGCCGGTCCAGCGCCGGCATCCAGCCGGCCAGCCCCGGGCAGTCCACCGGACCCAACCGGTCCAGCGCCGGCATCGCGCCGGCCAGCCCCGGGCAGTCCACCGGACCCAACCGGTCCAGACGGCGATTGCTGCCCGGCGGCCATCAATGAACCGCCCGCGCCAGCCCGTTCAAGAGCCGGACTCCACCGGTCAGTCCGGCGGCAACCGGTCCATCGTGCCCGGCGACCCGCTGGTACGGGCACTGGCTGTATGCGTCCGCCAGGCCCACGCCCGCAGACTTGCCCGCAGAAACGGCTAGCGGAAAGGCGGCCACCGAGTTATGACTAGCACCATGCACCAACTACCCCGCTCAATCGACCAGATTGCCGGCTTACGGGCCGCCCGATGGGTCCGCGAATCCACAACGGGCCAGTACGACAACTTCGGTCCCGATGCCCAGCGCGAGCTTCAGGACCGCATGGTCGAGCGCTATGGTCTGGTCGATACAGGCTTTGCCTGGCAAAGTGCCAAGTCGGGCCGGACCGTGTACCAGAGTCCGGAGTTTGCGGCCATGATCGCCGCGGCCCAGGCCGGCAAAATCGACGTGCTTCTGGTCGGTTACGTGTCCCGGTTCCAGCGGAACCTCAAACAGACCCTGATTGCCGTCGATGACCTCCACGCCCTCGGTGTCGCCGTGGTGTTCTGCGACGAGCGGATCGTCTCTTCGGACCCGGAACGCTGGGACGAGCTGGTCCGCGAGGCCCACGAAGCCGAGTCATACAGCCGCAAGCTCGGCCGCCGCATCGGCGAGGGCCTGGCCGCCAAGCGCCGACGTCTCGGCGAACCCGGTGGCCAGCCGCCGTACGGCTACGCCCGCGCCGGCAAGCCGCCGGTTCTGGAGCCGCTTCCTGAAAGGCTGGACGAGGTCCGAGCCGTATTCGCGGCTGCGGCCGAGGGCATGACCGACCGGGAGGTTTCGGAACGGGTCGGTCTGCCGTTCTACACGGCCCGCGGAATCCTGACTAACCCGGTCTATGTCGGCCGCCTCCGCGATGGGACGCCGACTCGCGTATCGGCCGTCATCGATCAGAACACCTGGGACCGTGTCCAGCTCGCCCGATCTAGGTTCAGCCGCCGTCATCCCGGCCGGCCCACGACCCGGCGACCGTATGCGCTCTCGATGCTCCACTGCTCGGCTTGCGGTCGGCACCTCATCGGCCAGGCCGCCCGCTACCGACATACCTTCCCGTGCTCAGATTGGCTCGGCGCCGCCCGGCCCGCACCGCGAGCCTTCCGCAATGCCTGCGACCATCGCCACAAGGGCGTGAGCTATCCGGCCGACTCGTACGAGGATCTGGTCCGCCAGGCACTGAAGCACGTGAGCGCCAACGCCGAACTGGCGGCTGCCGTAGTTGAGCGGCTCGCTGACGACGAGACTTCGCCCGATCCGGTCGCCCTGGCCCGCATCGAGCGCGACCGCGAAGGCGCCATGACCAGATATCGCCGGGACCGCGATACGGCCGCTCTGGAGGCGGCCATGCGGACGCTGGATCAGGACGAGGCCCGGGCCAGGCAAGTCCAGGCCGATGGGCTGACGCAGGAAGAGGCGATCGAGTCCCTTCGCGAACTGCCCGAGCTGTGGGATGACGCCGAGCCGTCTGGCCGCAAGCTCTTAGCCGAATCGCTGTTCGATCGGATCGACGTCCTGGGTTCCCGCAAGGTCAAGCTGCACCCGAGCGCGTCCGCGAAGGCTCAAGGGTGGGACCGAGCTTGGAATGGGGCTCGATTGGTTGTTATGGTCGGGGCGAGAGGAGTCGGCCCGACACTATACGGGTGAAGGTGCAGGGTTCGTCCAGCGGCGCGCGATCGAAGGCACAGGCAGGCTAGCTGCCGGGCGATTTGGTCCCATCATCGCCGGACCCGGACCTCTGCATGAGTCCGAAGCAGGCATGGAGACTTGCGAGCAGGAAGAAAAACATCCACGGGACCCAAACGGTCGGGTCGTAGTTTCCATGCTGGCGGCTGTCTTGGTGGCGAATCGAGAAGTTGTTCAGCAACCCGAAGATGGCGTCCTCGTCCTTCCCAGACAGGACCTTCTGAGCTTCCGGCCGGACCGCCTCAAGAATGTTGGCGAGGTCCCTGACGGCGTCCATCTGATCGTCGCGAGTGGACGTTCGCCGACGGTACTTGGCAACTGCCGCGCCGACCAAGTGCTGCAGGTCATCGGAGCCAGGGAGCGGCGCGTCGAGCAACTCCTCAAGTCCCGAGGGCGCCAGGCGCACTACTTCTCCATTGGGGCGAACCTCGAAGCCCTCACCCAGGCTTTGGAGGATGGCATTGACTTCCTCGCGGTACTCCTGGCGGCCCTCTTGCGCGTCAAAGACTCTGTAATGCCACCCGCAATTGAGGTAGCCGTGGAACGAACCGTCGACCGGTTTGTCGACATGGTCGTAGAGGAACTCGACCGCAGTCAGGAGGGCGTCTTCGTCCCACGAAGGCCATGAGGGCTCGACGGGCCAAAGTCCATCCAGACGAGTTCGGCGATAGACGTATGCCTCCGGGTCTGATCCGACGACGCCGGTGTTGCCGCCATCGACGCATTCGTATCCGAAAGACTTCTGCAGGTATCCTCGCGCCTCAAAATCGGCAACCAGGGACGCAAAGAGCCTGGCGGCGGTTGCCAGATCGACAGGCGGATTGGCCCGGCCGCGACGCTGAGACCAGTATTGACGCGGCATCTGCAAGCTCCTAAAGGGTGGTGAGGAGATCCCCCAGGTCCCGAACCTCGTCCAGGGGCACCTGATGATTCTCAAGGCGGTTGTATGTCGGTCCAGTAACTGTGACTTCGACTTGCTCGATGTCCTTCAGGGTTGACCAGCCGACGATGGTAACGGCAGCGTCCTCCAGGTAGCACCAGACAACTGCGTCTGCCTTTGCCCGGAGCTGGGGCACTTGGGGTGGCCTGACGCAACGTCCCCATTCCTGCCATCCCGTGACGTCCCAGGTCTTCACCTCGACGCGCTTGCCGTCAATGACTAGGTCGGCCTCCCTTTCGCGGCTCATATCTCGAAACGCCGAGTCGACTTTCCGACCCAGCCCGACTGCCCAGGTCTCGACAGCCACCTCTCCCATCTTCCCCTTCAGGTGGGTCTCGAACTTGTTTGGGTAGTAGCCACGCCGCGCGCCCCATTTGGCATGGGTTGCTCGGGCAAGTGCCGTTGCATCGTCGAGTTGGCTCTGCGTTAGTCGAATCACTACCACAGCCGATCCCCGGTGCGTGGGAGCTGAATGCAGCGATTGTGGCACCGCGAAGACCGCCTCGTGATAGGCTCGATCCATGGAACGTGCAGTCGCGGATGTGCTCTCCAGGGCGGCCAGTGGTTGCGTCCTGTTGGCCGATAACCTCCCCGTGCTCGCCCAACTTCCGGACGCCTCGGTGGATCTGATCTACGTGGACCCGCCGTTCAACACAGGCAAACGGCAGACTTTGATGAGCCTCCGGACCGTCCGGGACCCCGTCGGAGATCGGACCGGCTTCCAGGGCAGGCGATACAAGACCGTCGAGCTGGGTCGCACCAGTTACCTCGATGTTCACGACGACTACCTTGGATTCCTGGAGCCAAGACTGGCGGAGTTCCGGCGTGTACTTACGACTGCCGGGTCCCTCTACTTCCACGTCGACTACCGCGAGGTTCACTACTGCAAGGTTCTGCTCGACCACCTCTTTGGCCGGGACTGCTTCTTGAACGAGGTCATATGGGCCTACGATTACGGGGCCCGAACCACAAAGAAGTGGCCACCGAAGCACGACAACATCCTCGTGTATGTGAAGGATGCCGATCACTACTACTTCGACGCTGAAGCGGTTGAGCGCATCCCATACATGGCCCCCGGCCTAGTCGGACCTGAAAAGGCTGCGCGGGGCAAGCTGCCCACGGACACGTGGTGGCACACGATCGTCCCGACTGCCGGCAAGGAGCGCACTGGCTATCCAAACCAGAAGCCGCTCGGCATCCTGAGGCGCGTCGTACAGGCTTCGTCCCCGCCGGGCGGGCTGGTAGCCGACTTCTTCGCTGGAAGCGGGACCACAGGGGCCGCTGCCGCGGAATTCGGGCGCCGTTTCCTACTTGTCGACAACAGCCCGGACGCGTTCCGTGTCATGGGCACGCGTCTGGGTGGCATCGAGGGGTTGGTCTTCGAGGGTGGCGATAGCCCCACGCCGGTACCGCGCCAACAGCGCCTCTTCGCGCCGGAATGACAGCCGTCGCGCCGTCCGGGCCGATCTCGGACCCGGAAGTCCGGTTGCTCGCAACGATTGGTGCCGGCCTGATGCAGGACTACGTCGATCCGGCGACCGATCCTTGGGTGGGTAGCCCGTTTGCTTGGATACGTACTAGGCCGTCCCGTCAACGAGGTGCTATCGGAGAGCAGCTCATAGCAGGATGGGCCGCGGCAAAGGGTCTGGACGTCCTGCGGACCGGCGACTCGGACGCCGATCGCGTCATAAATGGTCGTCGTATCGAAATCAAGTTCTCGACGCTATGGGAGTCAGGCGTTTACAAGTTCCAGCAGATACGGAACCAGCGCTACGACCTGTGCCTTCTGCTTGGGATTTCGCCGTTCACCGCAACGTGCTGGATCGTGCCAAAGGCTGTGCTCCTTGAGCAACCCTTCCGCGCGGGCCTCAGTCACCAGCACGGAGGCGCCGCCGGTACAGACACCGTCTGGCTGTCCTTCCCAGCTGACCGCCCTCCTCCCTGGCTGTCAGAGTATGGCGGGACGCTTGCGGCGGCGTTCGAACTGCTTGTCCGATAGACCTGGCGGCACCGGCCGTTGAGAGAAGCGATGGCGGTCTTCCTCCTCCGAGTGCGCGCCTTCCCGAAGTCGGCGGTCCCGTGGAACTACACTTGGCGGGTATCTCCAGGGAGGGAAGAGGGTGGCTGGTTCTAGGTTCGTTCGCGCAGACCTTCACGTACACACGCTCTTGGCGCCCGGCGAACCGACGCCAACAAACCCACCGAGCCCCGAGGCCGCGGTTGCCGCGGCACGTCGGCAAGGAATCGCGATCCTCGGCATCACCGATCACAACACCATTGCCAACGTTCGAGTGGCTGTTTCCCTCGCCGGCCCGGACCTACTCGTGCTGCCTGGGATCGAGATAACCACGGCCGACGGGCATCTCCTAGGTCTATTCTCACCCGACAATCTGGCCGGGCTTGAGGATCTTGCGCGGCCAGACATATTGCACCTGCGCGCCATCACGCCGAATGGGCCGCAACGATCCACGCGATCAATGGCGGACATGGTCCAGGAGATTCATAGCCGAGACGGTCTCGCAATCGCGGCCCACATTGACAAGCCGGACGGTTTACTGGCCAAAGCGAACCCGGCAGCCCTTACAGACTTGTTGGTGCAGCGTGGTCTGGCAGGCGTCGAGATCACTGAGCACGCCAACTCGGTCTTCTTCACAAAGGAAGACGGGGACCCGGTCCGCAGGCAATGCTGGGCCGAGCGCCAGAAAGCTCTTGGGCCGCTGGCACCGCTCGCCCGGATCATGTCGTCCGACGCCCACTCACCCGACGCAGTCGGAGCAGACCGCGCGTCGCGCACGCTCACTCGGGTCCGTGTCGATGTCGCTAACTTCCGCGCCGTCCGGACAGCGCTGACTACGCACCCTGATTCTAGGTGCAAGCTTGAAGCCGGTCTTGAAGTCCAGTACCCGCACGTTGTGAGCGCGAGCTTCCACGGCGGATTCGTCGATGGGGTACAGCTGGACCTGTCGCCCAATCTGAATTGCCTCATCGGTGGGCGAGGCTCGGGCAAGTCAACCTGCCTCGCCGCGATCATGGGCGTTCTCGCTGGGACCATTGAGTCCGACGTGGACGAGCGCCCGAATATGCCGGACTACACCGAATTGGTCTTCATCGACGGCCTAGGTTCGACGCGGCGAGCAGGTAGAAAGCGTTACGAGGAGACGTTCGACCTCGATGAGCCCGCTGCATTGTTGGCGCTCCCATACGCGGATCTCGAGCAGAACTACGGCGGCGAGGTAAAAGGAGACGATCCGGCCGATCCCAAGTCGACTCTTGAGTTTCTGCTGCGCTTCTGGGACGAGGACGCCTTTGACAGCCAGGAGCTACACCTCCGGACTCTCCTTTCGGAAAACGGAGACACCATTCTTCGAACAGCGCCTGCCACTGCGAACCTAAAGAAGCTCAGAGACAAGCGCTTGAAGTTGGATAGGACGTTGTCGACCGCAACGGATGAGAAGTTGGGGGAAGTGGCCGCACTTGCGAAGACTCTCGCGGCAGAAGCCCCATTGCTAGAGGCGCTGTCGCGAGCGATCGCCGCTCTCCCTGAGGCTCAACTCCCAGAGGCGCCCAATCTCAAAGAGATGGCGGTCGAATATAGCGTTGACTTGACGGGCCAGCCCGCGGCCAAATTCGTCTCGGGGGACGCCGGTCTTGAGGTCTCTCTCGGCGTAGTCGGGGAGAAGCTACGAAGCACCGAGTCCGCGACGCGCGAACAGCTCAAGGACTGGATACGGCCTTCTCAAGAGATAGTGGACCACTGGAAGAGGCAACATGCCGCGTGGGAAACGGCAATTGAGGAGAAGCGAAAGAAACTCCTTGAGGCTGGACTGACTCTTCAAGTCGAGCAGCTTGACCAGATCCGACGCAGCGTGACGGCGACCGACGTTGAGATACGCAAGTTCGAGGACTGGGAGCGGCAGTACGCGCAGGCGTTGGTCGAACGAAAGAAGCTGATCACAGAACTCCGAAGCCTCGGAGCGAGCCGTTTCGCCGAGCGCCAGAAGAACTCCAACGCTCTCGTGGCTGCCCTGAATGAGGGCGAACCCGGCGTCACGGTGAGCATCAAGTGGACCCGCCAAGGGATGCGAGCAGACTTTGCCGACCGACTCGGCCAGCTATTCGACATGCATTCGCCCCGGAAGCAACGACTCGCGGCCGCCACGAGCCCTGCCGAGCTTGCGGAAATCGCCTGGAGCGGAGACGTCAAGAAGCTGGGCGCTATCGGCGGCGGCGAGCAGTTCTTCCCGGATCCGGATGCATCCCTAAAAGTGCTTCAGGCCCTTCAAACGCTATTCGAGTTGGAGACCTGGGTCATTCAGGATCGTCCGGAGATTCGTGGCCGCTACGCCGAGGAAGGCCGTGGCCCGGGCCGTCCAATCGCCGAGTTGTCCCTGGGGCAGCTACGGTCCATCGTGCTCGGGTTCGTGCTCGCATCGAGAAGCAACGCTCCGCTGATTCTCGACCAGCCCGAGGAGCAACTCGACGGACCGTTCGTCGCCTCGACGGTTGTGCGATATCTCTACGGGGCCAAGGAGCGACGCCAGCTGATCGTTGCGACTCACAACCCGAATCTGGTGGTCCTCGGCGACGCCGAGCTGGTCGTTCCTCTGATTGTCGACAAGGGGCTGGCCAACAAGGTCGACGAAGGGTCTGTGGACAATCCTGCAACTTGCGATCAGATCGTGCGCTTGCTGGAGGGGGGCCTCTTTGCGTTTGAGCGACGTGCCGGGCGCTACGGGCTCAAGGTCGAACGCGTCGACTGAACTTACGCGACCCTCTGCGCCAGCGAGCGGAGTTCTTCCAGCGTTAGCTCGTCATCGGCCAGATGAGGCGGCACTTCAGCCTGGCCCCGGGCTTTCCGCGCCTTGTTGATGTCGGCGGCGATTGTGGTCGGGGCCTCTGACAAAGGCGGGTATCGCTCAGCAATCCAGTTGTCAGGCTCGATCCCAAGTACAACGAGCGGGACGATCAGGGTCAGCCGCGATCTCTCCAGCTCGCGGACCACTCTCTCGTAGTACGCGATGTTGCCACCCAGAATGTCCGAGAACTTCTTCGTGCAAACGACCATCAGCCCAACGTCAGCGTTCTGGAGCGCGAGCGAGATGGCCATCTTGTAGACGTCATACGCGTACCGAGCGACGTTGCCGAATTGGACTTCTACTTCGATGCGGTCTTTCCGGAAGTCCGAACGAAGCTGACTGTTGTGAGTCTTGTCTTCGGGGTCGACTTCGATGATAAGCGGGTGCCAGTCCCAATCTCGGCGTACCGCCAGCTGGTCATCCAGCCACCGGTTCATCGAACCTGGGTCGATGATGTGCTTGGGAGACGTCTTCTTGACAGCCGCAGAACGGTACGGCGGCAACCCGCGCAAGACCTCTCGGAACTCGTGGAACGATGCCGCGAAGTTGGGGCTCTCGAGGATGTCGAGGCCATTTCGGTGGCTGAAGGTCTCGGCGATCTTCACCGACCGTCGCCCTGGATCGGGATCGCGATGAGCCCAAGGTCAGAAGTATCAAGGTCGTCGTCGACGACCTTCCCGGCATCAGGGTCATATACAGGACGGGACATCGGCCGGGCGCGAAGCTCGCCGCTCTCGGCTAGGTCCAGGCGGTGCTTGGCAATCGCCATGTATTCGGGAACGAGCTCGGCCATCGCCGCTCGACGGTTATGCAACAGCGCCGCCAGCGGTGCGCTCCCGACACCTCCGTATGGGTCGAGCACAAGGTCTCCCGGCCGCGTCATCGACAGCACAAGCCGCTCGATCAGTTCAATCGGGAACTGACACGGGTGCTCCGTCTTCTCGATGTGATTGGACTTCACATTCGGAATGATCCATACGTCACCGGGGCTTTTGCCAAGAGGATTGCCGGTTAGCTCGCCCCGCCGCGGTCCCTTGAACGCGCGTTTGTTCGGATACTTCTGTGGCACTCGGACGGGATCTACGTCGAAGTAATAGCTGTCACCCTTGGTGAACCAGAGGATGGTTTCATACCGGCCGCTGAAACGCCGACTCGCATGTAGCCCGTGCTCGAAGTGCCAGACGATCCGATTGCGTAGCCGGAGCCCGAGACTCTTGAAAATTGGATAAAGGACGGCGTCGAGCGGCACAACCTCGCCATCGTCGATGTGATTGCCGACCTGCCAGCAGATGCTCCCGCCCTCGGCAAGCACGCGCACTGCAGCCGCGATCACGGACTTCTGGTCCTCAATGTAGGCATCTAGCGGAGTCCGGCGCTCGTACGCCTTTCCGATGTTGTACGGAGGAGACGTAACGACGAGCTGCGCGGAACCGGCCGGCATGGAAGCCATCAAGTTCTCGCAGCGGCCTAGATACAGTGTCACATCGGCGGCGGGGTCGAAATGATCGGTTCGTGCCAACGGACCGATGGCCGGCCGGAGGCTGTCCCCATCACCCTTGAGGGTGTCGGCGGTCGTTCGGCGGACGGGTTGCGGCAGCTCGATCGGAAGTCCCAGCGCTTCGACAGCCATGTAGGCCATTGTAGGAGTGGATGTGACACCTTGCTTGGCACCGACCACGGTTGTTCTCCATGATGGGCGGGATCGCGGAGCGTACAGGCCCGGGCTAAACCGCGGATCATCCGTCAGGCAGGAGATGATGAGGGGAGGCGTCGTCCGCGATGCGACGAGGCTAATCCTGCGCCGTAGGCGGTGTGTCAGGCCCGGCTGTCGCTGTTGGGCCGAGTAGGGCCTCCAACTCGTTAGGCTCGAAAGCAACGACTTCGCCTCGGTCGATCAGCCCTTGCAGGCCGCCCGTCCGGATCGCCCGGCGTTGCTCGGGATGCCTGGCGATGTAGGCCTCCACGAGCGGCATCGCCGCGGCGACCTGCAATGCGAGACCGGACCAGGTCTCAGCCATGGCGTCGAGCTGATCGCCAAGGCCGAGGTCGCCAAAGACCAGCGACACAGCGACGGCCATAGCCGGGGTAACGTGCGGGCCAGCTAGCAAGCCCAGGCCTGCGATGTTGATGCCCAACCCCAGTTCGGCGGCATGGATGACGAGGGGCATGTCGACGACCAAGACGCGGGCGCGTGGGCGTGCCGCATCAAGCTCCGCCTGTGTGGCCCGGCGAACCAACTCGGGAGCTTTGAAGGCGAAACCTGAAAGGTCGATCGGAGGGGCGGCCGGTCCGTCCAGCCAAGGCCCCGCGTCGCCGATCACATCGGTGCGCGCGCGATTCAAACCGGCTAAGCGCTCCATTGCCTGTGCGGCTTCCTCATCCCACGGTGTGCCGCCAAAGGTCACGGAGAGCGCGGCCATGACTCCATCTGCGGCCGCCGCCGGTCCGACATGGCCGAGGCCAGCACGGCGAGCGAATGCTGGGCCGCGCCTCTTTGCGTACTCATCTAGCTTGTCGAGGCCTGCATCGCTGGCTGGGTCAAGTTCCAGCTCTCTCGGATCGCCAAGCTCCTCAAGCATGGCGCGACGAAGCCGGTCGTTGCTGATTTGCCAGTTGTCGAGCCAAAGAAGGATTGCTAGCCGGTCCCAGGACTTGGTCTGCGCGCGCAGGCGGCAGAGGGCCAGAAGCTGGTTCTCTGAACCAGGAAGGCGCACGGTCTCAAAGCCATGGCGCCCAACGGAGCGCTGTTCGGCCGTCGGCGGTAGTAGCCCGTCCATTACCCACTCATGGACCTGACTGGCGGTGATCCTGGGGAAACCGCCGTCGTGTGCGGCTCCGGCCAGCTCAGCGTAGACGACCGCGTCTCTGCGCCGTACTGCAGTGGAAATCTGCTGCACGGTTTGGCGAGGCTGTTTCGCTAGCTTCCGCTCCGAGGTTCCGGCCAGATCAGACCCCCTGATCTCCGAGCCAATGGTGCTGGCTCCGGGGCGGACGTTACAACTGCCCTGGGTGCCGGCACGGAGGAGTGACCTCCAATGGCGAATCTAGCACCCGGCACACGGGCAAACAGCCCGGCTGGTAGGCCTCAGTTGTACAAGCTGCCCGCCGATCAGGTCTTGCGAACCCTCCCGGCTCGTTCGATCAGCCTGATGATCGCTGACCCTCCGTACTCGACCGTTGATCGGAAAGGCGGGAGCGGCAACCTGCGGCGCTGGTTCAGTGGCTCGATGGACTGGCCGCAGATCGGCCGTATTCTCGCTCTCGGACGGGCGAGGATGCGGCCCGACGGGCTCGCGCTGGTGATGACCAACAGCGCTGGGCTCGACGGCGCCCTCGCCGCGATGCGGGCTGCTGGTTTCGCAAACGTGCGGCCCATGGTCTGGGATCGCCGCTACCCGGGTCTTGGCTCGGGGCTGCGCCACCAAGTCGAGTACATCCTCGTTGGGCGGCTCGCCGGTTCCCGAACGATGAGTGGAACCGATCTCGTGTCGGTTGGAGCTGTCGGACCTGGCACGGCGGACCGTTACCCGACACAAAAGCCGGACGAGCTGGGCCGCGTCCTGGCGCGTATGGCCGGCGTCGGTCGTGGCGACCTAGTGGTCGATCCGTTCTGCGGGTCCGGTGCGCTGCTGGTCGGCGCCGTCGAACGGGGGGCCACCGTCATTGGCTCGGACATCTCAGCGCGCGCCATCGCGCTCGCGTCGAAGCGCCTCACTAAGCCGGTCGTGAAGACTCCGGCCAAGGCGCCGGCTATCGCTCGGAAGGCCTCGAAACCTTCACTTGAGGGCCGGCTGACCGCAGGGAAGCCGGCCTCTAGAAACTCGGCACGCGGCTCGAAGCCCTCGACCAGGAGGGCGGGGCGATGAAAGGGTGCGGCGGCTTCTCACTCGTTGGCATCGAGGGCGGGCGTTGTGGTGTCTACCCCATGCGCTGCAAGAAGTGGAGTTGCCCGGTCTGCGGCCCGCACAAGGTCAAGAAGACTCTTGCCCGAACACGGGCGGGAATGGCGCTTGGAACGTGTCGGTTCTTCACCCTGACGTCGCCCGGTTCCGATGATGCCGAGACGAGCTACGCGATGTTCCCCGAACGCTGGAAGCGATTCAGAATGCGGGTCGAGCGGCGCTGGGGCCGGATCGAATACTTGGCCGTGGTCGAGCGACAGAAGCGCGGCGCAGCTCACGTCCACGTCGTGTACCGCGGCCCCTACATCCCCCAGGCGTGGCTTTCCCGAGTGGCAGCCGAATGCGGCTTCGGGCGGATCGCAGACATTCGGCGCTCGAACCCCCAGCTCATGCGCTATCTGGCGAAGTACCTGACCAAAGAGCTGTCGGACCCGACCGCGGCTCCGCCGCGCTACTTCCGCCGGGTCCGCTGGAGCCGTAACTGGTGCGTGTGGGAGAAGCGGGGTCGGACGGTCCCGTATCAGGACTGGTGGATCGTTGACGCGCCTGCGCCTCTCGCGGCCATCGACGCGCGGCGTCTGGGCTTCGTGGTCGATGAGGTGGGCGCCGACGGCAGCTCACCCGGCTTCAACCGCCATTGGTCGATCCGCTGGATGAAGAGTCTGGCCGGCTATCGGCCCTTTTCGCCGCTCGATCCGGATAGGGCGTAGGCGGGCGAGCGATGGCGCGACTGGCACTAGTTACCATCGAAGACCAGGACGGCTGTTTCGATGGCGGAAACAGCCTCCTGGGGCTCGTTGGCGCCGGATTACGGCCCACGAGCGCGGTCGTCTACCGTCGCGACCTCGCCGACTTCCTCGCTGCCTGGCCGAGCCCGGAGCTATCCACCCGAGCCGACTTGACCGCCTACCTCGACTCTCGGGCTGCCGACAACCCGGCCGGCTGGGACCGCCGAGCTGCCGGCCTGCGGTACTTCTTCGATCGCGGGATCGAGGCCCGCTTTTGGACCGTCAACCCGGCGGCCGATCTGCCGCGCCAACGCCGGGGCGACTGGCGGTGGCGCTGATGATCGGATTGGTCGCCCTCGTGGGAGAGCTGCCGACCCTCGCCCAAGCCGAAGACGCGGCCGCCAATGCCTTGGGCCAGCTCATCGGCCAGGGCATCGAGGACCGCATGGCCGAACCCGGGACGCCCTTGAGCGTGGCTGCCCGCGAAACGGCCCGCGAGCTTCTGCGCGGACCGCTGGCCGAGGACTACAGCCGTCGGCCCGGCGGGTACTGCATGCGTGCGCCGACCGATCCGGTACTGCGCGCCATAGCCCACGTCGGCGCCCGTATGGTGGAGCTGAGCTACACGGTGCGCGATCCGGTCCGCGCGCTGGCGGAAGCCGCCCGGCTGTTCGACGGGCTTGGCCGCTACTCGCCGGTCGACAGCGCCGGTCCAGCCGCCGGTAGCGCCGGGGTCAACCCCGGTCCAGCCGCCGGCAATGCCGAGGCCCCCGCCGGGGCCACGGCCGGCACGCCCGACGGCAACGCCGGGGCCGCCGGCACGCCCGCCGGCAAAGCCCGGTCCACCGCCGGTCCAACCGACGGCAACGCCGGGGCCGCCGCCGGCACGCCCGCCGGCAAAGCCCGGTCCACCGCCGGTCCAACCGACGGCATGCCCGCCGTTGGCGCCGGGCCAGCCGCCGTCGGAGCCGGTCGATGACCGCCGTTGCCCGCCGTGCCACAGGTACGACCGGCGTGGCCGGTCGGCTTACCGGAGGTTGCCGGCCGGCGATCCGGCTCGTTGTGGTGGTTCCGCCGGCAAACTCCGGAGTGGATCGATCCGGAGTATCGAGCGACAATCCCGCAATGGACCCGGTAATTGCCGCTCTTGCCCAGCTCGTGCGGGACCGCTACGACCGCGAGCGGGCAGAGAAGGCCGCCAAACGGCAGAGACTCCGGATCGTAGAGGGAAAGCCCGCATGAGGCACCTAGCCGCAAACGTCGAAGAACTGCGCGGGAAGCGGGCCGCCCGTTGGATACGGGAGAGCACGCCCGGTCAATTCGACCGGTACGGACCGGAAGCCCAGCGGGAACTTCAGGACCAGGCCATCCGCTATCTAGGTTTGACCGATACCGGCCTGGAGTGGCGGGCGGCGCACTCCGGTCGCACCGTGTACAAGAGCCCGGAAATGGCCGGCATGATGGCGGCCGCGGAACGGGGCGAGTTCGAGGTTCTGGTGGTCGGCTACGTGTCCCGCTGGCAGCGGAACCTGCGCCGGACCCTGGAGCTGCTCGAAGACACCCTCCACCCGGCAGGAGTGGCGGTCTACTTCGCCGATGAGGAGATCCTGTCCAGTAACGACCGGCACTGGGACCAGCTCGTGGATGAGGCCAAGGATGCGGAGCGGTTCAGCCGCAAACACAGCCGCCGGGTCCGGGAGGGCTACGCCTCCAAGCGGACCAAGGAACACGACCCGGGCGGGCGCCCACCGTTCGGGTTCCGCCGCAATGAGGCCAAGCTCGTGGAGCCCGACCCTGACAAGCTGACCACGGTCCGCCGGGTATTCGCGCTGTCTGCGGCCGGCAATCCTGACCGGGTGGTGGCGGCCCAGACCGGCCTAGGCCTCTTCACGGTCCGGGGCATCCTGACATCGCCTCTATATGTGGGCCGCTTGCGGGATGGCAGCCAGGCTCACTGGCCGGCCCTGGTGGACCAGGCCCGCTGGGAGCTGGTTCAGGCCCAGCGAGCCAGCCGCGCCACCAACGCCGGCCGGGCTGCGGACCCACGCCGACCCTACGCGCTGGCCCAGCTCCACTGCGAAGCCTGCGGAGTCAGGCTCACTGGGGATACCGGCTACTACCGCCACCGCCAGCCCTGCCAGGCTTTCGTGGAGGCTGCGCCCAGCTCCAAGCCACGCCGCGGCCGGACCAACGGCCACGCCTACGCCATGGACAGTTACGAGGGGATCGTGGATGGCTTGCTGGGCAAGGTGACCCTGGACGCTGCCCAGCTCGCCGCGGTCGTGGCCTTCAATGCCCAGCCCGCTCGGGGCCTGAGCCAGCCTGAGCTGGACCGCATATCCAGGGAACGCCAGCGAGCCCTGGACCGTTACCTCAAGGACCGTGACGCGGCCAGGCTCGATGAGGCGATGGCTACCCTGGACCGCGACCAGGCGGCTATCCAGGCCCCCACGCCCGCGGAGCCTGTACCGGCAGACGTGGCGGTCGCGTACCTGCGCGAGCTACCTAAGACGTGGGCAAGGGCTAAGGGCGGCAAGGGACGGGCGATGCTGGCCAGCGCCCTATTCGACCGGATCGACGTCCTGGGGATGCAGGAGGCTACGGTCCATCTCAGCGCGCACGCGGTCCGTCATGGCTTGGCGGCGGTGCTGCCGGCTGAGTTCGATTCACCCGTAAGTGGTCGGGGCGAGAGGAGTCGAACCTCCGACCAGCGTCTCCCGATCAGGTCCCCGCTCAGTCCCCGCGGTGCCCCGACGAGCGGATCCCGAAGCTGCCCCAGTGGCCGGTGTAAGGCAGCCACTGTTCGGCGACGTGCTCGACGATCGCGGAAGCGGGACCCTCACGCAGCAGTTCGAGCAGGTGCTCCAGGTCCGGGCGCGGGCCTTCGGCGACGCACCGAACCGCACCGTCCTGCTCGTTGGAGACCCAGCCGGTGAGGCCGAGGCGATCGGCGTGGGATACGACGTAGTAGCGGAATCCGACGCCATGAACGCGACCTGTGACAGCGGCCTCGAGACGGGCCAGTTCGATGGGTTTCATCGGCTGGGAGGCGCCGAGTCGGAGCCGGGGCCGCGGCGGGGGCCTGCGGCGGTCGCGCCCGAACCCGCGACCGAACCCACGCGCGTGCCCGGACCCGCGGCGGCCGGCTCGATGTGCGGCCAGCTCAGCGCCAGCACGTCGAGCGCCAGTTCGGGGTTCACGTTGTCGTCGAGCTGGATGGCGATCTCGGCGAGCTGCCCCATGAATGTCGCCAGCGTGGCGGATGAAACCGCCGGCGCCAGCGCCGGCAACTCGTCGAGCAGCGCGATCTCGCGGATCTGCCCGGCGCCCCCGGCCGCGGCGACGGCGATGTCGCGCGCGACGGAAGCCCAGACGCCGATCAGAGTTGCAGCCGCGGAGCGTCGATCGGCCGCGGCCAGCTTGGCGGGCGCGGCATCCGGTACTGCATCATTGCCGCCCGCCGCGGTATCGGCTTCGGCCCCGGCCGCGTCGCCCACGGCCGCGTCGCCGCCGGCAGTGCCGCCCGCGGCGGAGTTCGCGGCCACTTCCGCGCCCCGGGCGGCCTTGCCCTTCGTGGCTTTGCCCTTCGCGCCGCGTCCGCCGCGTGGCCCCGCACCGTCGTCGGCAGCGGATACGATTCCCCGGCCCGCCTCCAGCGCCGCGTCGAGAGCGGCCGCGGACTTCATCAGTTCCCGAACCACCGCCAGCCGCTTCTGCCGCGGGGCGGCCAGCATGTCCAGGATGCCGCGGGCCATCTCGCCACGAAGCCGTTCCGCGTCGAGGGAGCGTGCGTACGCCAGCGCGAGGCCGGGGCGCCCTTCGGCGAGTCGGGCCAGCCGGGCGGCCCTCGGCGCGTCGGCAACGCCGAGTTCGCCGAGCCAGTGTTCGATCTCGCGACCGCCGACCGCACCCAACCGGATTCGAACGCAGCGCGACCGAACCGTCGGCAGCAGGCATTCCTCGTCGTCGGCGCAGAGGATGATCGTGACGCCTGTCGGCGGCTCCTCGAGCATCTTGAGGAACGCGTTCTGGGCATCTTCGTTGAGCCGGTGCGCGCCTTCGACGATGACGACCCGCGCCCCGCCCTCGACGGGCAGAAGCGACAGCTCGCCGATGATGTGACGCACTGTGCCCGGCTCGGGATCGCCGGCCTTGCCGATACGGATCTGGCCGCCGGGTCCCTCAGGGGCGAGTCGGTGCAGGTCCGGATGATTGCCCGAGGCCACCTGCCGGCAGCCGCGACAGGCGCGGCACGGCCGGGCGGCCGGATCGGGGTTGTTGCAGAGCAGGCCGGCGGCCAGATCGAGAGCCAGCGTCGTCTTCCCGACCGAACCCGGCCCTACCAGCAACACCGAATGAGGCGCCTGACCGAGGATCATCGAATCGACCTCGGCCAGGGCCCGTGCTTGGCCGCGCGTCGCCGCGCTATTCATCGGCCGCGGCTATTCGCCGGTCGACTCGCCACCGGACGGCTCGCCGCCACCGAATAGCGCCTCGCCCGCCGCTTCTGCGGCAGCGGTCGTCTTCTTGCGTGCCGGAGCGCGCTTCTTGGGAGCGGCCGGAGCCTCGCTGCTCGCTTCGGCGCTCGCGTCGCCACTCGCCTCTGCGGGCTTGCGGCGGCTTCGGGCCGCCGGCTTGGCCTTCTCGACCGGAGCCTCGCTGCTCGCGCTCGACTCGGCGTTCACGTCGCCACTCGCCACTGCGGGCTTGCGGCGGCTTCGGGCCGCGGGCTTGGCCTTCTCGGCCGTGGCCTCGCCACCCTGGGCGGACTCGGCGCCGCGCGGCGCGGACTCGCCGCCCGACGGCCTGGCGAGCTTGGTCGAAAGCTGGGCTCGAAGGAGTTCCTCGAGCTCCGGCGGGACCTCGCTCCACGGCTCGGACGAGTTGCGTTCCGGGCGCGGATTGACTACACCGCGGCGGCCCTGCGGCTGCGGCTGGCGGACCGGCCGGTCGTCACGACGGCGCGGCGCCTGCGACTGCGACTGGGGCTGGCGGGCCGGCTCCGGATACCGCGACGAAGTGCCGCGGCTGCCGTACCTCTCACGGTCAACGGCCGAGGCGTAGGCGCTCCGCACACCGCGGCCGCCCCCGCCCTGACCACGCCCACCGCGACTGGCGCTGTTGCGGCGGCGCTCCGCCAGCAGGTACTCGGGGATCTCGGGCTCGGCGAAGTCGTCCTCGTCCGGGGAAGCCGGCGCAAGCCGTGCCGGCCGCGTATCCATGCCGATCTGCGAGTCCCACACGGACCCGAACTGATTGGGTCGGGCTGCCGGCGCTGCCGCCGACTCGCCCTCTTCGGCTTCAGCCACTTCACCCTCTCCGACTTCACCGGCGACCGGCGCTCGGCCGTGCCCACGTCCGCGACCGCCACGGCGGCGGCGGCGGTGAGCGGCACCATCGGCTCCGGCCTCGGCGGCCTCGCCTTCGGCGCCCTCGACGATCTCCTCGGCCTCGAGAAGAACCTCGTCCTCGATCGGTTCACCGTCTTCGGCGCCGGACGCTCGCGACAGCTTCTCGCCGGGCAGGGCCACAAGGCGACCTCCGGCAGCACCGGCACCGGCGGCACGAGGTGCCGTGCGGCTGGCGACGCCGCGGCTCGGCGATCGAGCGCCGCGGTCGGCGACAGCGGCCACCTCGTCGACGCCCTCGGGGCGCCCCGGCCGGCCTCGGCCGCGACCGCGCCGTCCACCCCGGCCTTCGGTCTGCTTGTCCGGGACTTCCGTCATCGAGAGGTCTTCGTCGTCACCGGCGACTCGCCGTCCGGACCGCGTGGAGTCGCGGTCGACGCGAGCGACCTGGGTGATGTCGTAGAACACGTCCGCCGCTTCGATCAGGTCGGAGCTGGTGTTGCCCCGGAAGCTGATGACCTCTACGCGCACGCCCATTTCCTGGACGGCGCGGATTGCCGGCGCGAAGTCGCCGTCGCCGCTCACGACGATTGCGACATCCAGATTGCGAGCGGTCTTCATCATGTCGACGACGAGCTCGATGTCGAGGTTGGCCTTGACCTTGCCGTCGCCGTACTTGCGGATGTCTTTGCTCACGACCTTGTAGCCGTGACGGGCAAGGAATGAGTGGAAGTTGCGCTGGTTCTCGTTCTCNNGACGGCGACGTTCTTGCTCACAAATGAACTCCTTGATGGTTCGACCGGCGACTCGATCGCCGACCTGTAACGTGAGGCGCCGGCGCTCTCTGGCTGCGCGGCTGCCTTTGTGAATTCAGCGTCCGATCCGCGCCCTGGCGGCTATCGGCGCTGCATATGTATGAGGCGCTGCTTTGACAAAGCCGTGGCCTTGCCAGCTCGCGAAATGCTCATCCTCGGGCGTCAACATGACCTCGACGGCCGTGCAACCCTTTCTCTTTGCCGACAGAAGCAGTTCTTCGATCAGCAGATCGGCGACCTTCTCGCCGTCGTAGCCATTTGCGACTACCAGCACATCGATCGTCGCAACGAAACCGCCGGTTCTTACCGAGGGCCGGAGCCCGAGTACGGCACCGCCCGCCAGCTGCCGGTTCGCCTCGACGAGCGCAACGCTCGCATTGGGCAAGTAGACCAGCTGGCGGAGCAGACCGATCGCGTCCATCGGCGAGTCGCCGTCAGGCACGGCACCTCTTTCCGCGCAAAGCGCGTACAACCGATCTACGTCGGTTATGCGAGCCTGCCTGACCAGGTACTCCACTGAACGACGAACCTCAAGCGAGAGAGGGCTATCGCACCGCTGGCGACAGCCGGTATTGCCGACTGTCGCGTGCTGTAAGTGCCGGTACTCTCGGGGTGGCGAACGGCTTACCGCTCGACAGCCACGCCTCGGTGGTCGGCGACCGTGCATGTGCAATCGGATCGCCTGAAGTAACTATACGGCAACCGGGTCAACCGCAGTAGCACTCATTGGTCATTTGGGAACGACGCGCCGGCCGGCTAGTAGAGGCGGCCGTTCCTTTCCTCGTAGACCTCGAACACGCCACGCGCGAAAAGGGCCATGGCAACGGCAGCCAGCCAGACGCCGAGGCCGTGCTGCGGCGGCCAGGGCAGCAAGTTGTGCTGGACCAGGTCCACCAGTCGAAGCAGGTAGCCGATGATCATCACGGCCAGAAGCGCGACGTAGGTCAGCGGGTGGTCGATGCCTATCGGCCGCTCCGACGCGAACGGCAATGTCACCAGCAGCAGTGTCGCAGCGGCGGCAATGAACATCAGCAGAACTCGGCCGTCGGAGATACCCAAGCCGGATCGCTCCGGCAGTTCGCCGGGGCCACCGCCGACTTGCCACCACTGCAGGAATACGGCGCCGACGACCGCGATCGCGCCGATGGCAATGAGCCAGTGTCCACGCGTCGCCGAGGATTGATTCATTGTCGGGTTCCTTTAAGACTCATATGCTTCGGGGCGGAGAACGCCCACGAAGCGGAGGTTTCGATAAACCTCTCCGAAGTCCAGACCATACCCCACAACGAACGCGTCGGGGATTTCGAAACCCACATAGTCGAGCGGAATCTCGACCAGACGCCGCGCCGGCTTGTCGAGCAGGGCACAAACCGTGATCGAGCGAGGGTTCTTGCCCTTGAGATAGCGGATCAGGTAATTGAGCGTCAGGCCGGTGTCGATGATGTCTTCGACGATGAGCACGTCGCGGCCGTCGATCGGGGCGCTGAGGTCCTTCAGGATTCTGACAAGACCGGACGACTCCGTAGCCGTGCCGCCATAGCTCGAGACCTCCATCAAGTCGATCCGCAACGGCAGCGTGATGCGCCGCATCAAGTCCGCCATGAACGGCAGCGAACCCTTCAGCACGCTGACGAGCGTCAACTCACGGCCGGCGAAGTCCTCGCTGATCTGCCGCCCGATCTCGGCCACCTTGGCCGCGATCTGTTCCTCGGACAACAGCACTTCGGCAACGTCCGCTTGGAGGTCCGGGGGGACTTTCATCGCTACCTCTTACTTCACGTGGCGGCTGCGTAGACGGTGGCCGCAGCGGCTCTCCGCACGGCGCGGCGGCGGGCCGCCCGTGAACGGCGCTCTCGGCCCGGGGTTTGGTCCGGGTTGGAGCCCGGAGCGTTGGGATCGGCGTCGTCCGTGGCGCCGGATCGGTCGAGGCCGCCCAGGCCGCCCGGCGCGTCCGGGTCGTCGGCCTCCTGGCGGGGCATCACCTGACCCAGGGTACCGCTCAGCTCGGACACGAGCGCGGAACGGCCGTACTTGAGCATCAGGGCTCTGAAGTCGCGAGCGTAGAAGAGCTTGATTCGGAGCGCGGGGTACAGCTCGCGAAGACGCCGCACCTTGCGATTCTTCTTGCGGACGAGCCGCTGCTGGAGTGTCGTGAGCTCGACGAAGAGCTCCAGGTCCGGCAGGTAGAAGTCGGGCGCGAAGCTCTCGAGGACGTTCCCGTCGAGATCCCAGAGGATCGGGAAGGTGATCGGCTCGTACTTCCACTCGACCTGGTAGAAATCCAGGATGCGAGCGAATTCAGCCTCGCTGGCATGCGCGAAGGAACAGTCCGCGCGCGGGCCGCGGCTCGGCTCCTCCTCGTTCATCCGGCTCGGCTCATGATCGGGTGCTGTCGCGAATCCACCCGTCAAGTCTATCCGTTCGGCGGGTTCCGGGCCGCACCAGTCGGCGCGCTTTCGTTGCCAGGCATACTCCCTGGGGGTATCATCTAGACGTTGCGGCGGCCTGGCCGTCGACTTTGGGACGATACAGAGAGGACGAGCTTGGCCGGACTTGACGAGCCCACGAAGACCGGCATCGACGAGGCGGGCGGCGCGCTTGCCGGCGCGCTGGCGATCGCGCTCGACGATGGACCCGGCACGCCCGATTCGGACGGAACCTTCAGACACTCGTACTCACGCGATCAGCCGACGCTGATCCGCCGGTTGAAGCGAATCGAAGGTCAGGTCCGGGGCATCGAGCGGATGATCGAGCGTCGCGAGTACTGCATCGACATCCTGCAGCAGACCGCTGCGTTGAGGGCGGCGGTGGATTCGGTCGCCCTGCTCGTGCTCGAGGACCACGTCCAGGGCTGCGTTCGGACTGCCGCGGCTCAGGGGGACGCCGACCGCTACATCGAGGAAGTGCTCGACGTGGTTCGCCGCACCCTGGGCAAGCCGGTCCGCAACCCACGCCCGTAAACGGCCGCAGTTCGTCCACCTACGTCTGTCAACGTAGGTATTTATCCACTTTCGTGGATGACTGCCCATTTTTGGTGGAAAACCTCGTTGACTGACTAGGGGATGGCGCCTAATCTCCGTCATCCGCACCGCAGTTGCGGACCGTCACATGGGTAACCGCTCTGGCGAGGGGCCGCAGGAAACTCGGCCGAACACTGGACCAGCGCGGAAAAACCTAGGGACGCCGGGTGCGAGACGAGTGGCGTCGGGAGCGGCGCGTCGGCAGGGAACGGGTGCAACGTCGACCCTATTCCGCCGATCGCGGTCCGCTCCCGACGTGTTTCCGGCCCAAGGCGCCGTCCGGCACCCCTGCCGCGCCGAAACTGCGCCGAGACCACGCCGAGACCATCGCCGCCGTCAGCGGAAGAATCGCGGCAGATAGGTTCGGTTGGCCTCGAGCAGCGCCTGCAGGAGCGGCCGGGCCACTGAGTACTGGCCGACCAGCGGGTGAGCCAGGAGGGCCTTCGTGGCGATGCCGCGATTACCGTGGATCGCGGCCTCGACCGCCAGATCCTCGTAGGCTTTGACCGACTGGACCAAGCCACGGATCTCGGGTGCCATCGCGGCCAGCGGTGCCGGGTGTGCCCCATCCCGATCGATGCGGGCGGGAATCTCGACCACGGCGTCGTCCGGCAATCCCGGCAGGGCCCCGCAGTTTCGGACGTTCACGACCTGGATGTCGCCCGTGCCCGAATGGAGCGAGGCGATCAACTGGGCTGCGGCCTCGCTGTAGAACGCGCCGCCACGTTTCTCGAGGAGCTTCGGCTTCTCGTTGAGGGTCTCGTCGCGGTAGATCTCGAGCAAGTCACGCTCGATCTCCATCACCTGCTCGGCTCGGGACTTGCCGGCGAGCTGCTCCGCCAGAACCTCGTCGCGGCAGTAGTAATAGCGGAGGTAGTAGGACGGTATAGCCCGCAACTCGGTCACGAGCTCGACGGGCAGGCCAACCTCGTCGGCGGCTCGCGACGGATCGCCGTCGAGCATCTCCGGCAGACGATCGACGCCGTCGACGAAGACCGCCCGCTCCCACGTCAGGTGGTTCAGGCCGACATGCTCCAGCGCCACGCGCTCCGGCTCGACCCCAAACTGCACGGCCAGCCGGCGTTGCAGCCCGATGGCCACGTTGCACAGCCCGATCGCCCTCGCCCCGGAGTCGAGAAGCGCCTGGGTCACGATCCCAACCGGGTTGGTGAAGTCGACGATCCAGGCTCCCGGCGCCGCCCGCCGGGCGGTCTCCTCGGCCAGATCCAGGATCACCGGCACGGTCCGCAGAGCCTTGGCAAAGCCACCCGGGCCCGTCGTTTCCTGACCCAGGATGCCGAAGCGATGCGGCAGCGTCTCGTCGACCATCCGCGCCGCCTGACCGCCCACCCGAAGCTGGAACAGCACGAAGTCGGCGCCGTCGAGCGCAGCCGAGCGATCCGTCGTGACCACGAGCTTGCCTCGCCAGCCGACCCGCTCGAGCATCCGCCGCGTTAGTCCGGCGACCAGTTCCAGCCGCTCGCGGTCCGGGTCGAGAAGCACCAGCTCGTCGATCGGCAGGCGGTCCATCCGCCGCGCGAACCCCTCGACGAGTTCGGGCGTGTAGGTGCTGCCACCGCCCACGACGGCTATCTTCACGCCCATTGCACGACCTCCAGGATTCGGGACGGTGGTTGCGGCTCCATTGCGAAACCTGATTGCGCGGCCTCTTGACGCTTCCGGCTACTTGATTATAACTTTATCATGAACTTGGGGACCAGCCCCATTCTTCGCCGCCGCGACGAGAGGATCGACAAGAGGATGGTTCGCTTCCACCTCGAACGGGGTCCCGTGCCCCTGCACCACCAGGTGTATCTCGATCTGCGCGCCGCCCTGTCGGCGAACGAGTGGCAGCCGGGCGACCGGCTCCCGACGGAGCGGGAGCTGTCCGAACGGTACGGCTGCAGCCTCATCACAGTTCGTCGCGCACTGGATGAGTTGGCTCGCGAGGGCCACCTCGAACGCACTCGCGGCCGCGGCACTTTCGTCACCGAGCCCCCGATAGTCCGCGACATCGCCGGCCAGATCGGCTTTGCCGACGAGGTCCGGGCTCTGGGCTACGAGCCGTACACGATCGTCGTGACGGCCAGGGTCGAAGGCGCCTCGCCGGCCGCGGCGACGGCGCTGGCCATGCCGGTTCAGGCATCCGTCTACTTCCTCGAGAGGGTCCGCGGCGCCGACAACGTGCCGCTGCTCCTCGAACAGGTGCGGTTGCCTGCCGACGGGCTCCCCGGACTGCTCGACCACGACTTCAGCACTGAATCGCTGTGGGATGTGCTCGAGAACGACTATCACCTCCCCATCGGGAGGCGTCAGGAAACGCTCTCGGCGGTCGTGCCGAGCGCGCGAGAAGCGCGCCTGCTGGGTCTCCGAACCCGGCGGCCATCCATCCAGCTCGACGGCACCGCCTTCACGACCGGAGGCAAACCCATCGAATTCAGCCGGACTGTGGTCTCACCGGAGAGAGCGCGCTACTTCGTGGAATCGGCCGGCTCGCGGATTCGCTCCGTGACGCCGCTCGACGTGCCACCCAGATCGGGCGTTCCGGTCGTAGCCAGGCGATAGCCCAGCGTCGATCCAGCGGTCGAGGGTCCTTGGAGGAAACGGACCTGCTCCGCAGCCGCGCTACCGGCCACCGGTCAGTCGTGAATCGGTGAGCCACCAGGCAACTCGAGGAGCACCAACGGAGGAACTCATGAGACAAGCGAAGCTGCTCAAACTCCTGATCGTCGCCGGCGTGATCGTCGCCGGCTGCGGCAGCAGCGGCACAGCGGCGCCAGCCGCAGGGGCCAGCCAGGCGCCCAACACCGGCATCGTCGGCGGAAAAGTCGTCATCGACAACGAGAGCGGCAGCACCTGGAGCTGTCAGTTCAATCCGTTCAACCCGTCGGTGAACCTGACTTCCGTCGGCTTCATCTACGAGCCGCTCGAGTTCGTCGATGCTCTCCAGACCAACGCCGACGGCACCAACAAAGTGACGCCCTGGCTCGCCTCCGGGTCGACCTGGAACGCCGACTACACCCAGCTGACGTTCACCATCCGCAGCGGTGCCAAGTGGAGCGACGGCAGCGCGTTCACCGCCAACGATGTCGTCTACACGTTCAACGCGCTCAAGGCCGACGCTGCCCTGGACGTGAACGCACTCTGGAACTCGAACGGCGGCCCGATCACCAACGTCGCCCTGCAGGGCACGGATCAGGTGGTGATCACGTTCTCGGCCGCGGCTCAGACCTACTTCTACTACGTCGCCGACCAGACTCCGATCGTGCCGCAGGCGCTATGGTCCAAGGAGGACCAGACCAAGCTCGACAGCTTCGCCGACACTGCCCCGATCGGAACCGGTCCGTACACGATGGCGAACTGCTCGCAGAACAACATCCAGTACCTGCGCAACGCCAACTACTGGCAGAGCACGGCCAGCAAGCCTGTCCCGCAGATCGCTGAAGTTGATTACCCGGCCTTCCTGAGCAACGACCCTGCCAACCTGCAGCTGTCGCAGGGCCAGGCGCAGTGGGGCGCCCAGTACATCCCCAACATCCAGTCCTACTACATCGCCAAAGACCCAGCTCATCGCCACTACTGGTTCCCACCGGTCGCCAACGTGGCCGTCTTCCCCAACCTGGAGAACTCGCTGCTCGGCAACGTGGCCGTCCGCCAGGCGATCTCCTTCGCCATCAACCGGTCCGAGGTCTCACAGCGCGGCGAGAGCGGCTACGAGCCCCCGGCCAACCAGACCGGCATCGTCCTGCCGACCTACAAGGCCTGGTATGACGCGTCTCTCGACACCACCAAGTTCGACGTCGCCAAGGCCGATTCGACCCTGGAGGCCGCGGGCTTCACCAAGGGCTCCGACGGCATCTACAAGGATGCTTCGGGCAATCGCCTCTCCTTCACGATCAAGACGATCAGCGGCTACACCGACTGGGATTCCTCGGTCCAGGTCATCCAGCAGGAACTGAAGGCCGCCGGCATCGAGATCTCCAACGTCCTCGACGAGGACAGCGGCACGTACACCACCGACCTTCAGGGTGGCAACTTCCAGCTCGCCTACGGCGAGGAGACCGGCGGCCCGATGCCGTACTACGAGCTGCGCCAGATGCTGCTCGGCTCGAACATCGGCTCGACCAACTACTCGCGCTACAAGTCGGCCGACACCGACACGCTCTTCAACAGCTTCGCCTCGTCCAGTCCGGCCGACCAGATGACGATCATCCACAAGATCGAAACCGTGATGGCAAACGACGTGCCGGTTATCCCGGTCGTCTGTGGCGTCGATTGGTATCAGTACGACACGACCAACATCGGTGGCTGGCCGACTCCGGACGACCCGTATGCCGCTCCGGCCGTCTGGTCACTCCCGGACAACGGCGTGGTTCTGACCCACCTATATCCCACTAAGTAGCTTGCAGCCCGCGAGGAAGAGACCCGATAGAGGCACCGAGGTAAACCGATGCGATTCGTGATCAAGAGGTTGGGCCTCTTCCTCGTGACGCTCTGGGCCGCCATGACCATTAACTTCCTCATTCCCCGGCTCATGCCGGGGAATGAGGCCACGGCGGTCTTGGCTCAGTTCAAAGGCGTCAATCCGGCAGCGCTTCATGCGCTTCAAGTGGAGTTCGGGGTAGGCCTCGATCAGAACCCGATCCTCACCTACATCCAATACATGGGCAACTGCCTGACCGGCCAGTTCGGCCTCACCGCGGCCCGAGTGCCGGTCATGACCGTGATAATGCAGGGCCTGCCCTGGACACTGGGGCTGGTGGGTGTGACGACGGTCATCGCCTTCGTCGCCGGAACCGTCCTGGGGATGATCAGCGCGTGGCGGCGAGGAGGCTCGCTCGACAGCCTGCTGTCGCCGTTCCTCTTCATCCTGACCACCTTCCCCGTCTTCTTCATCGGTCTGATTCTTCTGTACGTGTTCGGGGTCGCGCTCAACTGGTTCCCGCTGGCGTCGAACTACAGCATCGGCACGAACCCCTCATTCACCCTCGAGTTCGTCTGGGACATCATCTCCCACGCCACCCTCCCAGCCCTGACGCTGGTCGTGACCACGGCCGGCGGCTGGATCTACACGATGCGCAACAACATGGTCACCACGCTGTCCGAGGACTACGTGCGGATGGCCCGGGCCAAAGGGCTGCCGTCGTGGCGGATCATGGTCGACTATTCGGCCCGCAACGCCATCCTGCCCAACCTGACGGGCTTCGCCATGCAGCTCGGGTTCGTTCTGGGTGGATCGATCCTTGTCGAGTACACCTTCTCCTATCCGGGTCTCGGCTATCTCTTCTTCACCGGCACGACGAACCACGACCTGCCGCTTCAGGGAGCGCTCTTCCTGTTCTATACGCTGGCGGTCCTGGTCTGCGTTCTCGTTGCCGACTTCGCGACAGCGGTGCTCGATCCGCGCACCCGAGATGCTTGAGGGCCGGGCACGATGAACGCACAAGCTGAACTCTCCAGACCGGGTGCCGCTCCGGGAGCCAGGTCGTTCAACGACGCGGGCGTGCGCCTCGGCAAGGCGATCCTGCGCAATCGCAAGGCGACCATAGGCCTGGCGCTCCTGCTCCTGATCACTTTCGTGGCCCTGTTCCCGGGGTTGATCGCCCCGTACGACCCGCACGCCGCCATTTTCGACCAGCAGATCGGGCCGTCGTCGGGCCACATCCTGGGCACTACCCAGGTCGGCGAGGACGTCTTCTCGCAGCTCATCTACGGCACGCGCCTGACCCTGATCATTACCGTCGTCGTGGGGGCGATAACGACCATCGTGGCCGTCCTGATCGGTGTCACGGCCGCGTACATCGGCGGCATGGCCGACGGAACGCTGTCGCTGCTGACCGACATCTTCCTGATCGTGCCCACCCTGCCGCTGCTGATCGTCCTGTCGACCTACCTCGAGGGCAGCGGCACGGTCGCGATCATCGCCGTGCTGTGCCTGACCGGCTGGGCGTTCGGCGCCCGCCAGCTCCGCTCGCAAGCCCTCTCGATCCGCAACAAGGATTTCCTGGAGTCCGCTCGGGTTCGGGGCGAGCGCCGGCCCTACATCATCCTGGTCGAGATCCTGCCCAACATGCTCTCGCTCGTGGTCGCCAACTTCCTCGGATCGGCCGTCTACACCGTTGCGACAGCCGCCGGGCTCCAGTTCCTGGGCCTCGGCAACAGCGGCGAGATCACCTGGGGCACGATGCTCCATTTCGCCCAGCAGAACGGCGCCCTCGAAAGCGGGAATGTCTTCTGGGCCCTGGCTCCGGGCGCGGCAGTCGCGCTGCTGGGTACTTCGTTCGCGCTGCTGAACTACGCCTTCGACGAAATCACCAACCCCGCACTTCGACCAGCCAGGAGGCGACGTGGCAAGTCACCTGCTTGAGGTGCGAGACCTCTGCGTTGACTACATAACCGAATCCGGCGACGTCCGGGCCGTCGACCGCGTCGATCTGGCACTCGGCGCCGGCGAGTTCCTGGCCCTCGTGGGCGAGTCCGGCTGTGGCAAGTCGACCTTGCTTTTCGCCATCGCCCAGCTCCTCTCTCCTCCGGCGGAGATCGCCGGCGGCAGCGTGATCTTCAACGGGCGTGACATGGTCACGCTCGGCGAGAAGGAGCTGCGCCACGTCCGCTGGCGCGACTACTCGGTCGTGATGCAGAGCGCCATGAACGCGCTCAACCCCATGAAGAGCATCGCCGCCCAGTTCAAGGACACGATGGACGCTCACTCGGAGATGTCCAAGAAGGAGATCCGCGACCGCTCGGTCGAGGTCCTGCAGCTGGTCGGCATCGACCCGGTGCACCTCAACAGCTACCCGCACCAGTTGAGCGGCGGGATGCGGCAGCGGGCGATGATCGCCATGGCGCTGCTCTTCACGCCGGACCTGGTGATCATGGATGAGCCCACGTCCGCCCTGGACGTGGTGGCGCAGCGATCGCTGATGAGCCAGATCAAGCAGCTGCAGGAGAAACTCGGCTTTGCCGTGATCTTCGTCACCCACGACATGTCGCTCGTGACTCACTACTCCGATCGGCTGGCGGTCATGTACGGCGGGCAGATCGCCGAAGCGTCGGTGACTCAACTGCTCTTCGATCACCCGCTGCATCCCTACAGCAAGGGTTTGCTCGAAGCGTTCCCGTCGATCCGTGGCCCGCGCCGGGTTCTCACCGGAATCCCGGGCACGCCGCCTGACCTGGCCCACCCGCCGGCCGGCTGCCGCTTCCAGCCGCGCTGCCCCGTGGCTATGGCCGTGTGCGCGACCCAGGAGCCGGAGCTGTACACGGTTCGGGCCTCTAAGGTCCGCTGCCTGCTCTACGACCCCACGATCGCGGCCCCGGAGGCACTGGCCCAATGACGGACACGAAGCGAGACCCGGCCCTCCTGCCGGCCACGGCCCCGACCGCCACGGAGCCGCCGGCGGACGAGCCGTTGCTGCGGACCGTCGGGCTGACCAAACACTTCCATCTGGGCGGGCTTTTCTCGCGCCAGATACTCCATGCCGTCGACGACGCCAGCTTCAGCATCGGGGAACGCGAGATCCTGGCCCTGGTCGGCGAGAGCGGCAGCGGCAAGAGCACAGTGGCGCGGCTCCTGGCCATGGTCTACCGCCCGACCGGCGGTGAGATCTACTACCGTGGCCGGTCGGTCCACGACCTCCATTCGCGCAAGGACGTGCTGGCGTATCGCAGCCAGGTACCGATGGTGTTCCAGGACCCTTACAGCTCGATCAACCCCGTCTTCCGCGTCTCGCACGGCGTCATGCGCAACCTGAAGCTCCACCGCCGAGATCTCAACGGCGCCCAGCGGCGAGAAGAGGCGGAACGAGTCTTCCAGGCAGTCGGACTTACGCCCGCTCGCGAGATGCTGCGCAAGTACCCCTACGAGATGAGCGGCGGCCAGCGCCAGCGTGTCGGGTTCGCCCAGGCACTGGCGGTCAATCCGAAACTGATCCTGGCAGACGAGCCGGTGTCGATGCTGGACGTTTCAATCAGGGCCGGCGTCCTGAACCTGATGGTCGACCTGCGCGACCGGTTGGGCGTCTCGATCCTCTACATCACGCACGACATCGCCAGCGCGCGCTATGTCGCCGACCGGATCATCGTCATGTACGCCGGCCACATGGTCGAAACCGGGCCGGTCGAGGAGGTACTCGCCCGACCGAAGCATCCCTACACTCAGCTCCTGCTTTCCGCGGTCCCCGACCCTCGAGAACCGGTCTCGGTCTCGACGTCGGCCTCGGTGGGCGAGCCGCCCAAGGTCGTGAACCCGGCTGAGGGCTGCCGCTTCCGGCTGCGCTGCCCGATCGCCGTCGACGAGTGCTCCCGGGTCACGCCGCGACTGAGGCCGATGGGTCCGGCGCACACCGCCGCGTGCCACGTGGCCATTCCGGAGCCGGGTACCGCCGAACCGGCCGTCGCCGGCGCCCCGATCGCTGCCGGATCGGCGCACACTTGAGGCCGGCCCGCGACTTCGATCGATAGACGGGGAATCGCATGACGCCCGAGACTGGTCGACCAGGTGATGAGTTGCCCGCTGTGCTGGCCATCGACGTGGGCAACTCCAAGACGGACGTGGCCTTGATCGCGGCCGACGGCTCGGTGCTGGGCGCCGTCCGAGGAGCGACCTCGTCGCACCAGCAAGTCGGCGTCGAGACGGGCTTCGCGCGGCTGGAGTCGATCGCACGGGATTGCATCAGCCGGGCCGGCCGCGATCCGCACGCTCGTCCCGCGGCGCGGATGGTCGTCTATTGCGCCGCGGGCGTCGACTTTCCGAGCGACGAGCGGATGCTGGCGAAAGCTCTCCGCAACACGGAGCTCGGGGCGGCGGATCTCGTGGTCAACGATTGCTACGGCGGCCTTCGGGCGGGGACGAGCCGCACCTGGGGCGTATGCGTCATCAGCGGTAGCGGCATCAACTGCCTGGGTGTCTCGCCCGATGGGCACCTGGCCCGCTTCGATGCGCTGGGTGAGATCTCCGGAGATTGGGGCGGCGGCGGCGGCGTCGGCATGGCCGGATTGGCGGCCGCCGTCCGGGCGGAGGACGGCCGGGGTCCTGCGACGCTCCTGGCGAGAACGGTGCCCGAGTTCTTCGGGCTGTCGCGGCCCCGCCAGGTCACCGTGGCGATGTACCGCGAGAAGATCCCGGCAAGCCATGCCGTCCAGCTCGCGCCTCTCGTCTTCGCCGCCGCGCTACAGGGCGACGCCGTAGCGCGCGCGATCATCGACCACCTGGCCGACGAGGTCGTGGCCTTCGCCACGGCCGCGATCCGGCGGCTGCGGCTGCAGCGAGCCGACACCCACGTGGTTCTGGCCGGCGGAATGTTCCGTGCCGACGACCCGGTCTTCTACGATCGAATAGCACGGGGCGTCGCCGCCGTCGCGCCCGCGGCCGTGGTTTGCCGCATGACCGCCCCACCGGTCGTCGGAGCGGCGCTGCTCGGTTTCGACCGGCTGCACTCCGCACCGGCAGCGCCCGAAGTTGAGCAGCGGCTGCGCGAGCAGCTGACCCTCGAGCGTATAGCGGGCGGCTGAGCGCCGAGGTTGCTGCGTTGACGATGCGGTCGATGCCACCTACTGTCCGACATCCGTAGTGGAGGACCAGGTGAGGAAGAGCGTTGACGGGGAACCGGTGCCGCAGCCGCGGGCCGATCTCGGTCGCGCCCCGATCGCCCCGATCGCCCGGATCGCCCCGGTGCCGGAGCGCGAGCCGCTGCCCGTGGACGTGCAGGATCTGCCGCCGCTCCCCGAGGAGTTCTGGACGGCGCTCCGCGGCGGCCTCGACGCGCTTGCCGGCGAGACGGGCGATGGCGCCATCTCGGAGGCCCAGCTCGAGGTCATGGCCGACCACGTCCGACTGCTGCTCGCCTGGAACGAGGCGATCAACTTGAGCGGCATCCGCGCCCCTGCGGCAATCGCCGTCCACCACGTGCTCGACAGCCTCACGGCGCTGCCGATCCTGCGGCGGTCCGGCATCGAGGATTTCATCGACCTGGGCAGCGGTGGCGGCTACCCCGGGCTGCCGCTCGCCATCGCCCTTCCCGCACGCCGGGCGCTGCTCGTGGAGTCGGTCGGCAAGAAGGCCCGGTTCCTGGCCACGGTCGTCGACGCCACGGGGCTCCGCGGCCGGCTCGCCATCGCGGCCACACGTGCCGAGACGCTGGCCGCCGACCCGCATCATCGCGGCCAGTGGGGGGCGGTCACGGCTCGGGCGGTCGGGGAGATGGGCGAGCTGGTCGAACTGGCGCTGCCGCTGCTGAGGGTCGGCGGACTGCTGGTGGCCTGGAAGCGACGGCCGGCGGAACCCGAACTGGCTGCGGCGGACGGCGCCATCCACCAGCTCCACGGCCGGCTCATCCGGCTCGAGCAGGTGACCGTGCCCGGCCTGGAAGACCACGTTCTGGCGGTCGTGGAGAAGACCGGCGACACGCCGGCACAGTTCCCCCGCGATCCTGCCGTGCGGCGCCGCCGGCCGCTGTAGGGATTGCCGCCATGCGGATTGCCGTCGTATCGGACATCCACTCCAACCTGGCGGCCCTGGAGACGGTCCTCGGCGCGATCGGCAGCGTGGACGCGATCTGGCACCTCGGCGACGTCGTCGGCTACGGGCCGCAGCCGCAGGCGGTCGTCGAGTCGTTGCTCGCGGCCGGCGCCGTCGGTGTCAGAGGCAATCACGACGACGCGGCCGGGGGCAGCAGCGCCATCGAGGTCTTCAACCCCGACGGCTACCGGGCCATGCAATGGACCCGCGCCCGGATCGACGAGACAACGCGGCTGTACCTGGCCGGCCTGCCGGAACGCAGAGTGCCCGAAGGATCGGGCTTCACCCTCGCCCACGGCAGCCCGGCGGACCCGATCTGGGAGTACATGGACTCGACGTTCGTCGCCGAGGCGAACCTGTCCGCCTTCGAGACGCCGTATTGCCTGGTCGGTCATACCCACGTGCCCCGAGCCTTCCGAGAGTTGCGGGGCCGTCTGCGGTCGAGCTACGTGGCCGATGGGGCTCGTCTCGAGCTGGATGGGAGACGGCTCATCCTCAATCCCGGCAGCGTGGGCCAGCCCCGCGACGGCGACCCGAGGTCCGGCTACCTGTTGATCGACACGGACGCGGCCTGGGTCACGTGGCATCGCGTGGGGTACGACATCGCCTCGACGCAGGCGGCCATGGTTGCGGAAGGCCTGCCGGCAACGCTGGTGCGGCGCCTCAGCCACGGGATGTGATCGCGGCACGGAAGGCCGAACGGCCTCCGACCCACCGTTTGGAGGTCTCCGGAGAGGGCACGCGGGCCGTCGGGATGGAGCTGCAGGTACTGGCCCGGACGACTGAGCGTCATGCTAGCCTAACCCGAGTCCGCCGGATAGGTCCGGTCGGGTGTGGTTGCCCGCAGGGTAGCGGCAGCCGATCCCGAAGCCTCAACTCGCATACCTGCCGTCGAAAGAGGGTTCCGCACTCGATGACCGCTCCACAGCCGCCTCTCCACGGTCGCAAGCTGGGTGACCGGCGCGTGGTGGTCAATCGTCCGCACTCGGCGTTCTTCAGATATGCCGGCCCCGGGATCATGGTCGCCAAGGCCGCCGCGAGCACCCCGACGACTGCCTTCGGGCGACGCGCGGCCCGGGTCCGGAGCATCCTCTTCGGCAAGCCGCTGACCAGCGCCGCCGAGATCGGCGAGCGNNGCGACGGACGAAATCCTGCGCGTCCTGGTCCTGGCCGGCCTGGCCTGGATGACGTGGTCGATCTGGGTCGCGGCCGCGATCGCCCTGATGCTGACCATCGTTGCCTTCAGCTATCGCCAGGTCTGCCGTGGCTATCCGAGCGGCGGCGGAGCGTACGTCGTCGCCCGAGAGAACCTGGGCCCCAACTTCGGGTTGATTGCCGCGGCGGCCCTGATGGTGGACTACGTCATGACGGTCGCAGTCTCGAGCGCCTCGGCCCTGGCCAACCTGGGCAGCGCGTTCCCGTCTATCAATCCCTTCCGGGTCGAGATCTGCGCGATCGTCATCGTCCTGGTCACCGCGGCCAATCTACGAGGCATCCGCGAGTCCGGCAACATCTTTGCCCTGCCCACATACCTGTTCGTGGGCATGGCCATTCTGGCGATCGGCGTCGGCATCGTGAACACGGTCACAGGCTCGGCGCACCATCTCGCCGCGCCGGCACTCGCCGAGTCGGCCGGCACTCAGGCGTTCACGGTGCTCCTGCTGCTCAAGGCTTTCGCGGGCGGCTCGGTGGCGCTGACCGGCGTAGAAGCGATAGCCAACGGTGTGCCGGCGTTCAAGCCGCCGGAGGCAAAGAACGCGGCCAACACGCTGATCATCATGGCCGTCCTTCTGGGCGTGATCTTCATCGGGCTCACGTTCGTCGGCCTGCAATACGACGTCCGGGCCACCGTCACCCCGGGCCCCACGATCCTCGGCCAGATTGGGTCGGCCGTATTCAACGGCAGCTTCTTCCCGTTGTTCATCGTGCTGCAAATCAGCGCGGCCCTGATCCTCTTCCTGGCCTGCAACACCAGCTTCAACGCCTTCCCGCGCCTGGCCGCCATCCTGGCCAAGGACGACTACATGCCGCGCCAGTTTGCCTTCCGGGGCGACCGACTGGCCTTCTCGTGGGGCATCGTCATCCTGGCCGCGGTTTCCATCGCCATGCTCTATGCGTTCAACGCCTCGGTCGACGCCCTGATCCCGCTCTACTCGGTCGGCGTGTTCATCTGCTTCACGCTGTCGCAGGCGGGGATGGTCATCCACTGGATGAAGGAGCGAAGCTCCGGCTGGGCGTGGCGGAGCATTGTCAACGGCTTCGGCGCCGTCCTGACCGGCGTGGTGTTCGTTGTCGTGGCATACGAGAAGTTCTTCACCGGCGCCTGGATGGTGCTGATCTTTATCCCGGCCCTAATCGCGATGATGGTGTTCGTGAAGCACCAGTACACCGCCTCGGCCCGCGCCCTCCAGATGAGGCCGGGAACGGCTATCCCACAGCCCCACCGCCACAATCGCGTCGTCATCCCTATCCCCGGCGTCAACCGCGCCGTGGTGCAGGCGCTCAACGTCGCCCGGTCCATCACTACGGACATCCGTGCCGTATACATCTCCGATGACCCGGAGGGCAGCCACGAAGTCCGAGAGCACTGGGCCCAGTCCGTCCCCGACGTTCCGCTCGTCGTCGTCGAGTCACCCTATCGGGCCCTGATCGCCCCGCTCGTCGCGTATCTCGACGTCCTTGACCGCTCCTGGCCGGCAGACACTGAGGAGCCGATCACCTTCGTCCTGATCCCGGAATACGTCGCGCGCAGCTGGTGGGAGCGGATGCTCTACAACCAGGCCGCCAAACAACTCCGGGCCACGCTGCTGGGCCGCCCGCACACGGTCGTGATCAACGTCCCGTATCGCCGCGACGAGACTCGAGCGGCCGCGGCAGAGGAGATTGAGCCGGCAGGCACTCTCGTGGCGGCGGACAACGGCCACAAAGCCTAGCCTCGTCCGCATCGCGACGACGGGGGCCGAACGGCGCGACCTTGAGGCCGAATGGCCGCCCGGGCGACCCGCCGGCGCGACCCGGCTGCTTACCTTCGGCTCGTGCGTTTACGCCGGCCGGTGGTATCGTTCCCGGTCGTAGGCCACCGATGGCGTGGCTTCAACACGCGTCCCAACCGCCACACTTTTTCGAGAACGGAGGTTCGGTGCCCGAGGCGTATCCCCCCGTTTTCCGGCGCGCCGTCATCGCCCTCAACGGTGGCCCGTTCGATAACACCATCGTCCGTCTGGCCATCGATTTCAGCCGCCAGTCCCACGCCGAGTTGGTCGCGGTCCACGTCGTGGAGCTGAACTGGACCCAGCCGCTCGACTCCGAAGTGGCCGAGCGGTCGGAGGAGGCCCAGCGAGTCCTCGACGCCGCGGAGGGCATCGCCGAGACGATGCACTGCAAGCTCGAATCGGTGCTCGTTCAGGCTCGCGACGTGGGCGCCGCGATCGTCGACGAAGCCTGTGCTCGGGACGCCGATCTACTGGTGCTGGGCCTGCCGTATCGAACCCGTTTCGGTGGCGACTTCGCCATCGGGCGGGCCGTCCCCTACGCATTGAAGAACGCCCCCTGCGCGGTGTGGGTGGTGCGTGAGCCGATGGGCGAGGAGTCTCAATGAAGATCGTGATCGTGGGTTGCGGTCGCGTTGGATCGACGCTGGCCGAGAACTTCGACGCGGACGGCCACGACGTAATCATCTTCGACATCCGGACCGCGGCTTTCGACAGGCTGCCGGAGACGTTCAAGGGAGCCGCGATCCGTGGCGACGGAACGGACGAGGAAGTCCTCAGGCACGCCGGCGCGGAGGGCGCGGACATCTTCCTGTCCCTCACCGAGGGCGACAACCGCAACATCATGGCCGCCCAGGTGGCCACCGAGACATTCGCCATTCCGCAGGTCATGGCCAAGATCAACGATCCGGTCCGGGCCGCGGCCTACGCAGAGTTGGGCGTCGTGACGCTCTGCCGAACCAATCTGATGGTCGACTCGGTGGCGAACTTCCTGAACCTGCCGATGCAGACGGGCCCCGGCATCGAGATCCCCGAGACGCCCGGCCACGAACATCCTCACCCGTCGGCAGCCACGATCGAGAGCCCCGCTCCGCACGATGGCACCGCGTCGAATCCGGGCGGCGCCACCGGAGCGGCCGGTCGCCGCAGTGTCACCACGAATGACGTCGACATCGCCAAGACCGGGCGGCTCGGCTTTCGACGTTCACGCGGCTAGCGGTAGGAGATCGACGTGTTCGTCATCGTCGTAGGCGGCGGCAAGGTCGGGTACTTCCTCGCCCGTGAGCTGATCGCGGCCGGTCATGAGGTTGCCCTGATGGAGCGCGATCGAGCTCGCGCCGTGCAAATCACCGAGGAGATCGGGTCGATCGTGATTTCCCACGACGGCTGCGAGGGGAAGTACCTGGGACAGGCCGGCGCGAATCGGGCCGACATCGTGGCCGCCGTCACCGGTGACGACGAGGACAACCTCGTCATCTGCCAGATGGCAAAGCACCACTTCGACGTGCCGCGGACGATCGCCCGAGTGAACAACCCCAAGAACGAGAGCCTCTTCAAGCATCTCGGAGTGGACGAGATCGTGTCGCCGACGCGCATGATCCTGGGCTCTATCGAGGCCGACATCCCCGTCCACGAACTGCTCCACCTGGCTGTGCTCGGCGGCGGCGAGCTGGAACTCGTCGAAGCTCAGCTGCGAATCGGTTCGCCCGTGATTGGGGCCACGGCCGGCAGCCTCGACCTCCCCGACGGATGTTCGATCTTCGCGATCATCCGCGACGAGCGCGCCATGTCGGTCCGCTCTGAGACCGAGCTTCGCGAGGGCGACAAGGTGATCGGCATCGGCCGTATCGAGTGCGAGGGCGAGCTGCACCGCATCCTGCTGGGCGAGACCGACTCCGAGAAATAGCTCAAGGGCGGCCCGACAGAAGCCGAACCGCCCGACCGATTGCGCGCGCTAGCTGTTGAGGTACAGCAGCGCCAGACCGGCAATCGCGACGACGGCGCCGACGTACCAGAGGCGCGGCGGCTTGTGGCCCTGGAGCCAGAAGGCGAACGGAACCGCGATCAGCGGCGCGACCGCCTGGATCGCCTGGACCTCACCCGGGTTGTTGAGCGTCTGCAGCGCCCAAACCAGGCAAGTGACGCCGAGGATCGGGCCGAAGAGCGAGTTCAGGCCGCCCCAGAAGAGCGGTCGAGTGGTGAGCTTGCCGCCGTCGGAGCCGAGGACCGGCTTACACGTGCCGTCAGCCGCGGTGAAGCCCCAAGTGCGGCGCCACACGAAGCGTGCGACGAGGTAGACCACCAGAGCGACGAGAATGCCGCCGATCAGCCGCTCGAAGGAGACGGTGATCGTATCGGGCATGTTGCCGTTGTGAGCCTTCGCGGCCTGGGTCATCAAGACCTGGCCGCGCTTGGTTGCGGCGACGCTGATGCCCTGGGCAACGGCGGCAAGCAAAGCCAGCCCGACTCCGAGGGCGACGCTCTTGCGCGGCAGGGCGCTAATCTTCGCGGCGCGGATGTACGGGAACAGGCCGATCGCAACACCGACCAGGATGACGCCGCAAAGTTCCAGCTGAAGCGTCGTCAGGTTCGCCTTCGGGACCCAGAAGACGGCCAGGACAACGGCGACCGCCGCGGCGATGGTCTCTTCGATCAGCGAGGCGAGCGGCGCGCCGAGCCTCGAGAGCGACGCGAGCAGCGAAAGCCCACCGATACCGAAACCGATGGAGCCCGCGACGACGAAGAGCTGCCACTGTCCCTGCAACCCGGGGCCGAAGGCGATGGCCCACGTGCCCAGGGCGACGACCGCGAACGAGAGCCTGATCACGTTGGTGCGAACGAAGCCAATCAGTGCGACAGCGCGCCCGGCGACGACCGGCGTGACGCCGAAGAAGAAGGCTGTGAACAGCGCGCCGATCATCGGGCGGCCTCCAGCTGATGGACCGCGAATCGCGATCGCGGGGACGGGCAGTTGGGGGCGGCGACTCGAACGGTCATGTAGTAACTCTTCCTTCGGGGGGTTTCACCGAATCTACACGCCGGCCAGCCGCCGGACCCCATCCCCGATGTCCCATACGGCCGGGCCGGCGGTCACTCGCCTGCCGCTCCGAATGGCCCGACCGGTCCCACGCCGCCGACCTCGGACGGTCCGCGAAACCGAGAACGGCCGCTACTTCAGCAGCTGCGCCGCCAGCCGCTCACCCAGGCCGATGGCGTAGTTCTGGCCGCGATCGTGCGGGTAGACCTGCCCGATCGTTGCCACGTAAAGGCCCGGCAACGGGGTCTCGAAGGGCGGGATCCGCTCCTTGAAGTCCTTGCCCACGATGGGCTGCGCATCATCGACGGCAAACGTCCACCGGTCGGTGATCCAGGTTTTGTCGAAGGCCGGGTTGATGCGCGCCAGATGTGGAGCGAAGGCCTCTACCAGCTCGTCGGCGCTCAGGCTGAGCATTGGATCGGCCGGATCTCGGTAGCTGCCCAGATAGACGATCCGCCTGCCGGCGTACTCCGCCGGACCGCGCATATTGGAGTGCTCGACCACGACGAGGAACGGGTAGTCCGGGTCGTTGACGTTGAGCCAGTACGTGTCCGTCAGCGAGCGATCCAGGGCCAGGATCAGGACCTGAGCGGCTCGCGCGGGCGAGGACGCGTAGCGCGCACGCCACGACGCCGGCAAATCCGGGGCGAGGTCCGCCGTCAGCCGGGGCGGCAAAGTGGAGATCACCGCGTCATGGCTGGCCCGCACGTCGCCGCCGGCGCTACGCGCATGGACGATGTACCCGGTCGCGGTCCGTTCGACGGATTGGACCACCGTGTTCAGCCGGACCGATCCCCCGCTGGTACGGACTCGCTCGGCCAACCCCTCGTAGAACGGCCGGAACCCGCCACGCGGATACCCCAGTGCGGAGGTTCGGTCGTGGACCCTCGCCCAGAACCAGGGCAACGCAACCTCCTCAGCCGCCGCCCCGAACTTGCCCTCGAACAACGGCCTCCAGATTCGATCGTACGAGGCGCGGCCCATCCAGCGTCGAAGCCACGGGGCGGCAGCGCGGCCCTCCAGCCACTCGCCTCGAGGGATGAGACGCAAGGCCGCCAGTGTCGCCCCCATTCGCAGCCGAGTTGTGAGCGGCAGGCCTCGGAACCTCAGGAGCGAAATGGGCGAGTCCAGCTGCTCCATCTTGCCGTCCAGGAACGTCGCCGTGACCGGGTGCGTCCAGGAGAGGTCGTCGACGAGCCCCAACTCGTGGTAGGCACCCCGCAGGATGTGGTCCGAATGGAAGACGTGGTGGTAGAACCGCTCGAGGTAGAGACCGGGCTCCACCTCGAAGCTTCCGGCCTGGCCGCCGACGAACCCTTCCCGTTCGTAGACGGTCACCGACCGGCCGGCCTCCGCAAGACGCCGCGCCACGCTCAGGCCGGTCGCTCCCGCGCCGATGACGGCCCAGCTCAGGGCCTGGGTCGACGAATTGGGCTCTTGCGCCGGCTTCACCGGGCCAGTCTACCGGGCTACGTCGCGCCGGCTGATGCCCAGTCCGGCCACGACCAGCCCGCCGGCCGCGAGAACCAGGCAGGCCGCGACACCCGCCGGATCCCAGACGCCGACCATCGGCTGGCCGAGGTGGGCCGTCAGCGCGAGCTGATGGATCCAGTCCGGCAGGCTCAGTGCGGGCGCCAGCAGGTCGATCAAGTACGTTGCCACGACGACCAGGGCCACGACCTCGGCGGCGATGGAGGTTCGGAGCCCGCCGACGGCGAACCCGATCCCGGCCAGTGCAGCCGCGTAGAGGCCCAGGACGATCGTGCCCGTCATCGGCGTGAGCGCGTCGCTCCCGGCCGCGGCGGCACCGAGGCCGACGCAGACCGCCATGATCGCCGTCATGACGATGATCCCGGCATACACCCCCAGCCCGCTGAGGATCGCCCAACGCGGCCTGGCGAGCTGCGTGGACAGGAGCATCTCGAGCCGCCCCGAGGTTTCGTCGGAGGCCCAGCCCGAAACCAGCGTCGCGGCCGCGAAGCCGACCACGATGTACTCGAGCTGGATCATCAGCTGCAGGAAGCCGCCCGCGGTTGTGATGCCGAAGCTGGGGAAGATCTGGCTGAAGGTCTTGAGCAGATCGGGCGACTTCGCGACGTCGTCGGCCAGCGACTTACTAATTGCCGCCATCGCCAGAGTGAAGACGCCCAGCCCCAGACTCCAGGCCAGGGTCAGCGGCAGCCGCTCGCCAAAGGAGCGTCCAATCGGGCCGTGCAGGCCGCGAAGGGGCCGAGGCAGCCGGAGTGACGGCACAGCTTGCTGGGCTCCGAGGTCCCGACGCGCGAATGCCTCGATCCCGACTGCGATCGTTGCGACGGCGACGAGCCCTGTCGGAACCAGCGACGGCCAGTTGTACTGGCCCGCCAGCGGAAGGTGGTCGGCAGTCCATGCCCATGGCGTCAACACGGCAAGCGGCGTGAATACCGGCACGGTCGCGGCGTAGCCCTGGAGGATCCAGCCGGCGAAGAATGCCGTCGCGGCAACGCCAACTCCCACCGCCCGCCCGAAGAACTGGGCGAGTGCGAACGCGAGCCCCCCGAAGGCGAGACTCGCGAGCCCCACCCAGAGTGCGTACCCGACCGCCGCCTGCACCGGAATGGCGTCGCCGGGCACGGTCGCGAAGGCGGCGCCGGCGAGCCACGCGGCGAAGCCCAGGATCACCATGGTCAGGGTGAAGACCGTTAGGTGGGCAGCGACCTTCTCGATCGCGATGCGACGCTTGCCGAACGGCGACGTCGCCACGAACTCAAGGCTGCCGCCGCGCGCCTCCGAGGCCAGGGTGCCGGAAAGCGCCATCATCGACCAGATGGCCGCGATCCACAGGAAGATCGGGCCGTACTTCCACTGGACATAGCCGCCCATCGTGCCCACGTTGACCGCCTTGCCGGCGATCCCCGAAGCCACGCCGCCAAGGCTCGTGGCCAGGCTGGCCAGCTCCACACGGGATTCCGGCGTCGGGTAAGCCTTCGTGATCGCCGCGCTGACGACTAGCAGCATCCCGGCCATCAGCCCCGCGACGACGATGAACGCCAGCCGCGAGTCGCGCATCGTCTTGGCGTAGATGCTGCCAAGCCCGTACACGCGGCTCCGCAGAGAGATGTGGTAGGGCGCCGCCAGGGGCGCTCGACCTGCTTCAGTGGCCATGGTTGGCGACCTCCACGGACGACTGGCCGTACTGCGCCAGGAATGTTTCTTCCAGGTTGGGCTCACGGCTCACGAAATCGGCCAGTTCGAAACGGGCCGCGGCCTTGACCACCGGAGCGATCGGCCCGGCCACGTGCATGCGCAGGACGTGATCCTCGGCGACGACGCCGGTCACTCCCGGGATCTTCTCGAACTCCGCCGCGGGCACGGGTCCGGTGAAGCGAAGCTCCACCTGGTGTGCGGCCAGGTCGCGCAGGGCGTCGACCCGATCGACCATCACGATCTTCCCGTCGCGGATGATCGCCACGCGGTCGCACGCCTTCTCGGCCTCCGACAGAACGTGGCTCGAGAAGAAGACCGTCCGGTCCTCGGCCACGGCCTCGCGCAGGACCGCGAAGAAGGTCTGCTGCACGAGTGGATCGAGACCGGAGGTGGGCTCGTCGAGGATCAGCAGATCCGGCTTGTGCTGGAGTGCGACGACCAACCCGACCTTCTGCTTGTTGCCCTTGGAGTATTCCTTGAACTTGCGCGACGGGTCGAGGTCGAAGCGCTCGATGAGGGAAGTCTGATAGGTCCGATCAATGCCGCCGCGAAGGTTGGCGAAGTACTCGAGCGTCTCGCCGCCGGTGAGCTTGTCGTAGAGGGTGAATTCGCCCGGCAGATAACCGACGCGGCGGTGGATCGCGACCGGATCTACGGTGGAGTCGATGCCGAATACGAAGGCCTTGCCGCCGGTCGGCCGGATCAGGTCGAGGATGACTCGAATCGTCGTCGTCTTGCCGGCGCCATTTGGACCGAGGAAGCCAAAGACCTCTCCCTGCTGGACCTCGAGGTCGACGTCGACGATGCCGCGGTGAGAACCGTACGACTTGGTCAGCTTCTCGGTCTTGATGATGGCGACCATTGATACTCCTTTGGGAAATGAGCTCGGCGTCAGCCGAACCAGAAACGCATGGTTTGGGAGTCCAGGCTCGGCCACGATCCCGGTGGAAGGCCCAGGACGCGCTCGAAAGCCTCGGCGTGCGCGGCCAGGACGCACTCGACGTCGTCGAAGGTGATCTCGCCCGCCTGACGAGCCAGGAACAGCCGGCTGGCAGTCTCGTTGGTCCCCAGCAACATGGCCACGAGCACGCCGGCAGTGTGCTCTGGGGACTTGTTCGTGAAGGTGCCCTCGTCTTTGCCCTGCCGCGCGACAGCCGCCAGCAGCGGCGTCAGCCTGGCCTGCGTGCCGATCCTGAGCTGATCCCGGACCACGGCATTGGCGTCGGAGAACCAGACCCGGACGAGCTCGATCATCAGATCGGTCCGCTCGCCCTTCCAGGCGGCGAGGGAGGCAAACATGCGTCTCAGCTTCTCGGGCGCGGTCAGGTTCGGGTCTGAAACCACGGGCTCCATCGCCGCGGTCGCCACATCGATCATGCGATCGACGACGGCCGCGAGAAGCGCCTCCTTGGACCCGAAGTAGTGGTAGAAGGCGCCTTTGGAGACCTCCAGCTCGTCGAGGACGTCCTGGAGCGCCATCTGTTCATAGCCCTTCGACTGGATCAGGCGCTGGGCGGCGTCCAGGAACGCGTCCCTGCGTACCGCGTGGGCAACGGGGTCTAGAGTCCGCGCCATCGATGCTCCAATAATAAACCGACCACCGGACTATTTTACGCGGAGCGTCAACTCTGGAGCGTCAGCGAGATCGCAGGCCGGCACCGGACTGCGAAAGATAGTGGAATCGCCCTACGCAACACCCTTGACAATACCATTGTCAAGGTTCTATCTTCCGCCTGCGACATTTCGGTCGGAGGGTCCGCAATTGGGCCGCCAGATCGTCAGAACCCGACCGGGGACTGGGCCGCGGCCCAGTTGGAGGTGCCAAGTGACAATCATCAGGCGCGCAGGCCCATTCGGAGACCTGCTCTCCCTGCGCCAGGCCATGGACCAGCTCTTCGAGGAGAGCTTCGTCAAGCCCGGAACCTGGCAGTTCGGGGAAGGGCAGATGGTGCCGGTGGACGTCCGCGCGACCAACGACGAAGTCGTCGTCGAGGCGATCCTGCCCGGCGTCAAGCCCGACGAGGTCGACATCACGATGGAGGGCAACACCCTCACCATCACCGGCGACACGAGTTCGATGATCCCCGCCCGCGAGGGCTTGCTTCTGCAGGAGATCCGCCGCGGCCGGTTCGTACGAACACTGACGCTTCCCGACGGCCTCGAAGCCGACAAGGCGACGGCCACTTTCGAGGACGGCGTTCTGACGCTCCGAATTCCGAAGGCCGAGCAGATCAAGCCGCGGCAGATCCGAATCACGACCGAGCCGGCTCAGCTCGACGGCAACGGCCGGCATGAGCGGCCGGCAGCCGTCGAGGCGAAGTAGGCAGCCCGTGTCCGATCCCAGGTTCCAGCGAGATCCACAACGCCCGTGCTTTGTGATCAGCGTGGCGGCGAGCATCGTTCAGGCTCATCCGCGAACGCTCCGCATCTACGAAGACGAGGGTTTGCTGGCACCGGCTCGGACGCCGACCAACATCCGCCTCTACTCCGAAAACGACATCCGGCGGATCCTCTGGATCAGACGGCTCACTCAGGAACGGGGAGTCAATCTGGCCGGCGTGAAACTCCTCTTTGAACTCGAGGAAAGACTCGGGACGAGACTCCTCGAAGCGCTCTTCGACGACACCAAGGCCCGTGAGGCCGGCGCGGCAGCCGCCGCTCAGACCTCACAAACAAGTGAATCCACCGAGGCGGATGGCTACCGCGCCGCCGAAACCTCAACTGGGACCAGCGACTACAGCAGCGGCCCGGATAACGGCCGGACCGCCTACCAGGCTGAGGCGCCAGCAACGCCGGCAGCTCGACCCATCACCCGTATAGTGGCCACTCGCGTGACCAAGACTCGATCAGGAGACACCAATGACTGACCGGCCGGCCGACAAGGCTGATGAGCAGCAGATAGACCAGAGCGACCGGCCCTCGAAGGGCGATCAGCCCCTCGACAGCGTGATCCAGCCGGCCCTCGACACGGAACATCCCGTCGTCGCGGAGGGCCAGCCCCTCCACGTCCAGGGCATCCGCGAGCTACCGCTCGTGGCCCTGCGCGAGACCGTGATCTTCCCCGAGATGATCGTGCCGCTCCAGGTTGGCCGCGAAAAGAGCGTTGCCGCGCTCAACGCCGCCGTCGCCGCCAGTGGCCCCATCGCGCTGGTGACTCAGCGCCAGGCCGAGCGCGAAGAAATCGAAGACCCTTCCGAGTTGTACGAAGTTGGCACGCTGGCCAAGATCGCGCAGGTCGTCCAGTTGCAGGACGGGACCGTCAGGGCGATCGTCCAGGGCCAGAACCGCCTGCGCGTGGTCGGCTTCGTCCAGACCAGCCCGTACATCATCGTCAAGGTCGAGGAACTCGCGGACGTCGCGCCGGAAGGCATCGAGATCCAGGCCCTGATGCGGACCGTCCAGGCCCAGATCGAGCAGTACGTCGCCAACGGCGCGCCCGTACCGCCGGAAGCGGCCGTGGCCGCACGCAACATCAGCGAGCCGGGCCTGCTGGCCGACATGGTGGCCTACAGCCCCGACTTGTCGACCGAGCAGCGCATGGAGCTTCTCAAGACGACCGACGTGGTCGAGCGGCTCAAGATCGTCTCCACGTTCCTGGGCCGCCAGATCGAGATCCTCGAGCTGAAGGGCAAGATCCAGTCCGAGGTCAAGTCCGAGATGGACAAGACCCAGCGCGAGTACATCCTGCGCGAGCAGCTCAAGGCCATCCAGCGCGAGCTGGGTGAAGACGACCCGCAGCAGGCCGAGATCAACGAGCTCCGCGACAAGGTCGAGGCCGCCGGCATGCCGGACGAGGTCAAGGCCCGGGCGCTCAAGGAAGTCGATCGCATGAGCCGGATCCCGTCGGCCTCGCCCGAGGTCGGCGTCATCCGGACCTACGTCGACTGGCTGGTCGCCCTGCCCTGGAACGTCTCGACCACGGACAACCTCGACATCAAGAGTGCGGCCATAATCCTCGACGAGGACCACTACGGCCTGGAGAAGATCAAGGAACGCATCCTCGAGTACCTCGCCGTCCGCAGCCTGGCCGATACGCTCCGCAGTCCGATCCTCGCCTTCGTCGGGCCTCCGGGCGTGGGCAAGACCTCGCTCGGCAAGTCGATCGCTCGGGCCATGGGGCGCAAGTTCGTCCGCATGAGCCTGGGCGGCATCCACGACGAGGCTGAGATCCGCGGCCACCGGCGCACGTACATCGGCGCGCTGCCCGGCCGGATCGTCCAGAACGTCAAGACGGCCGGCTCCAACAACCCGGTCTTCATGCTCGACGAGGTCGACAAGATCGGCATGGACTTCCGGGGCGACCCGAGTTCGGCCCTTCTCGAAGTTCTCGATCCCGAGCAGAACAACACCTTCCAGGACAACTACCTCGAGGTGCCCTTCGACCTCACGAAGGTGCTCTTCATCACCACGGCAAACCTGCTCGACCCCATTCCCGCGCCGCTGCGCGACCGCATGGAGGTCATCCACCTGCCGGGCTACACCGAGACCGAGAAGATCGAGATCGGCAAGCGGTTCCTCATCCCCAAGCAGATGAAGAACCACGGCCTGTCGGCGAAGACGATCGAGATCACCCACGAGGCGATGGTCGAGCTGGTCCGTTCGTACACGCACGAGGCCGGCGTCCGCAATCTCGAGCGCGAGATCGCCAACGTCATGCGCAAGGTCGCCCGGGCAGTCGCTGAGGGTCGCAAGCGCAAGACCATTGTCGATGTCAAGAAGCTCAACGACTATCTCGGCCCGCAGCGGTTCGAGTACGGCGAGCTAGAGACCGAGGATCAGATTGGCTCCGCGACCGGCCTGGTCGTGACCGAAGTCGGTGGCGACGTCATCGCCATCGAAGTCACGCTCATGGAAGGCAAGGAAGACTTCATCCTCACCGGGCAACTGGGCGAGGTGATGCGCGAGTCGGCAAGGGCAGGTCTGTCATGGATCCGCGCCCACGCTTCTCAGCTCGGCATCAAGCGACAGGTCTTCGAGACGAACACGTTGCACATCCACGTTCCGGCCGGCGGCATCCCCAAGGACGGCCCGTCTGCAGGAATCACGATGACATTGGCCATGGTGAGCGCCTTTACCGGCATCCCCATCCGCAAGGACGTCGTGATGACCGGCGAGATCACTCTCCGCGGCAGGGTTCTGCCGATCGGCGGGCTCAAGAGCAAGATCCTCGCGGCGCACCTCTCGGGCGCCAAGATGATCATCCTGCCGCACAAGAACGAGAAGGATCTGCGGGACATCCCCGAGGAGATCCGCAAGCAGATGAAGCTCGTGCTCGTCGACAACATCGAACAGGTTCTCGAGACGGCTCTCCGGCGCAAGCCGACGCCGCTCGTCGTGGAACCGGTCAAGACCGCCGATGGCGGCAAGGATCCCGACAAGGGCTCCGAACCCGAGACGCCGGTTCGCAGGCACTTCCCGCCTCCGGTCGATCAGCCGCCGGCAATGGCCGATACGCACTGACTCCCACTTGAACTAACGGCGCCATCGGGGAGTCTCATTTCTGGAGCAAACCCTCACCGGCTGCGATCGGCGGGGACCAGCGATCGGAGAGAAACATGACTCAGCACGAAGAAGCGGTCGATCCGAAGGCGCCGCATGCCTACAAGGAACGGATGAACCTGCCGTACAACATCCCGCGGGGAGGCCCCGGGCCGGGAGTGGCCACCGGACCCGAGATGCCCTTCCGAAAGGGCGAGGTCCCCGACGATTGCGAACTCTGCTCCAAGCGTCGCTCGGATCCGATCCACGCCGCGAGCGAACTAGAGGCCAACCCCGAGCACTGGCCGGTCTGACGTAACGGCCCGAGAACATGACGGCGGCGGCGTCGACGTCGCCAACGTCGCCGGTGACCGCCGGCGGCACGGCAAGGAGGGAGACATGGCTCCTCAACACGAGGTAGTGGTCGATCCAAGGGCGCCGCATTCATACGTGGAGAGGGTCAACGCGCCCTACAACATTCCCCGATCCGCGGGTCTGGGCGAAGGCACCATAGTCGAGCTGGCCTTCCGAAAGGGCGATGTCCCCGACGATTGCGAGCTCTGCTCCAAGCGCCGATCGGATCCGATCCATGCCGCGAGCGAACTGGAGGCCAATCCCGAGCACTGGCCGGTCTGAGGTTTCGACGAAGTCGATGACCAGACGACATGGAGGGCTACTTGAACGGGCTCGACAAGAGATCTGTCGACGCAGAGGCACCGCATTCGTTCCTGGAGCGCATGATCGTTCCGTTCGACGCTCCCGAGCGGTGGGTGCTCGAGGAGCAGGCGGCCCGCAACTCCCACTCGACACGAACATTGGAGCAGTGCGCGATCTGCCGCAAGGTCCGGACGGATCCGGTCCACGCGGCCAGCGAGTTGGCGGCCGACGAAGAGCACTGGCCGGTGTGAGGTTTCGTTGAGACACCGCCGGCCCGGGGAACGACAATCGAATAGCGACAGGTTGCCCCGGCCTCCGATTTCGGCAGGCCCCGGGCGACAACGGCGGTGACCCAATGGACTACAAGGACTACTACAAGACGCTGGGCGTGGAACGGAAAGCCACTCCGGCAGACATAAAGAAGGCCTACCGGCGCCTCGCCCGCGAGCTCCACCCCGACCGCAACCCCGGCAACAAGACCGCCGAGGGCCGGTTCAAGGAGATCAACGAGGCCAACGAGGTCCTGTCGGACCCGAAGAAGCGCTCGCAGTACGACATGCTCGGCTCCAACTGGGATCAGTATTCCCGCGCCGGAGGGGCCGGAGGGGCCGGCAGTGCGGGCGGTGCGGCGGGGAATCAGTTTGGTGGCGATCCATTCGGGCCGGGCAGCCCCTTTGCCGGCTATGGTGGCGCCGGGGGCGCCGGTGGCGGCAACGTCCGCTACGAGTTCCACAACGCCGCCGGATCGGATGACTTCTCGGACTTCTTCCGGACGTTCTTCGCAGGAGCGGATGCGGCCGCGGCCGCTCAGACGGCCACCGCCACGCGCAAGACCGCCCCGGGGAGTGGCTCCGGCAGTGGCTCGGCCGCCGGTTCGGGCAACGGGCGGCGTTCCGGCCGGCCGTTCGACGACCTGTTCTCGCGGCTTCGCTCCGAGGGATCGGCGGGCACGGCCACCGGCACGCGATCCGGTCCAGCGCCGCGCAGCCAGGGCAAGCGGCGAGGCGAGGACGTCGACGTGGAAGTTGACCTGACCCTCGAAGAAGCGTTCAACGGGTCCACGCGCCTCGTCCAGGTTGGGGATCGGCAGCTCGAGGTCAAGCTGCCGGCCGGCGTCGAAACCGGCAGCAAGATCCGCCTCAGCGGCAAGGCGGGCTCGGGTCCGGATGCCGGCGACCTGTACTTGATCACCAAAGTGGGACCGCACCCGGTCTTCACCCGGAACGGGGCCGACCTCACCCGGGAGCTGCCGATCACCCTCGGCGAGGCCCTGCTCGGCGGCGAGGTCGAGGTCGAGACACTACGCGGACGGGTCGTGCTGACCGTTCCGCCGGGAACGCAACAGGGTCAGAATTTCAGGCTGACCGGCCAGGGCATGCCGCGGCTGAAGGGCGGCGGGGCCGGGGACCTGTTCGCCAGAATCAAGGTCGTCGTGCCGGGCAAGCTGGAGGGCCGCCAGAAGACGGCGGCTGAGGAGTTCCTCCGCCAGATAGTCCAACCGAATCCGCGAATCAAGATCTAGCGCCACCCGCAGCGACGTATGTGAGTAGCCGATGAATCTCGATCGTTTCACCCAGAAAGCTCAGGAGTCCATCGTCGCGGCCCAGCGCCTCGCCGAGGAACTCCAGAGCCCCGTGCTCGATTCGGAGCACCTCCTCGCCGCGCTCGTCGAGGCCGACGACGGCATCCCGTCGGAGACCCTGCGCCGGATCGGCGTCGACATGCCCGCCTTCCGCGGCGAGTTGGCGGCCGTTCTCGGCAAACGGGCCAGGATCCAGGGCGGTTCGCTCTCCGCCGATCCGCGGTTCCGCCACGCCGTCGAGCATGCAGGTGACGAAGCCCGGCGGCTCAAGGACGAGTACGTCTCCACCGAGCACCTTCTCCTGGCCATCGCCGAGGGAGGCGGCGAGGCTCAGCAGCTGCTCGAAGGCAGCGGGGCAAACAAAGAGGCAATCCTCCAGGCCCTGGTCGGGATTCGCGGCAGCCAGCGCGTGACCAGCCCGAATCCTGAAGCCACGTATCAGGCCCTGGAGAAGTACGGCCGCGACCTCACGGCCGAGGCTCGGGCCGGCAAGCTGGACCCGGTCATCGGGCGCGACGAGGAGATCCGCCGCGTCATCCAGGTCCTGAGCCGCCGCACGAAGAACAACCCCGTCCTCATCGGCGAGCCGGGGGTCGGCAAGACCGCGGTCGCGGAAGGCCTGGCCCAGCGCATCGTCCGCGGCGACGTGCCCGAGACGCTCAAGGACAAGAAGGTCATCAGCCTGGACCTGGGCGCGCTCATCGCCGGGGCCAAGTTCCGCGGCGAGTTCGAGGAGCGACTCAAGGCCGTCCTGAAGGAGATCAAGGACGCCGAAGGCCGGATCATCCTCTTCATCGACGAGCTGCACACCGTCGTCGGGGCCGGCGCGGCCGAAGGCGCGATGGACGCTTCCAACCTGCTCAAGCCCATGCTTGCCCGCGGCGAGCTGCACACCATCGGCGCGACGACGCTGGACGAGTACCGCAAGTACATCGAGAAGGACGCGGCCCTGGAGCGGCGTTTCCAGCCAGTTCTCGTGGACGAGCCGTCGGTCGAGGAGACGATCTCGATCCTGCGCGGGCTGCGCGAGAAGTACGAAGTCCACCACGGCGTCCGGATCACCGACTCGGCGCTGGTCGCCGCGGCCACGCTCTCCAATCGCTACATCAGCGACCGCTTCCTGCCCGACAAGGCGATCGACCTCGTCGACGAAGCCGCCAGCCGGCTGCGTATGGAGATCGATTCGATGCCGGTCGAGCTCGACGAACTCGAGCGCCGCCGCATCCAGCTCGAAATCGAGCGCGAGGCCCTGCGCAAGGAAACCGACGACGCCTCGAAGGCACGGCTCGAGATCCTCGAGCGCGAGCTGGCCGAAACCGGCGAGCAAGCCGCGGCAATGAAATCGCGCTGGGGCTCCGAGAAGGCCGCCATCGCCGCCGTTCGGGCCACCAAGGCGGAGATCGAGGCGCTCCAGGTTCGAATCGACCAGGCCGAGCGCGAGGCCGACTACGGCACCGCCGCCCAGCTCAAATACGGCAAGCTGCCCGAATTGCAGGCTCGCCAGAAGGAGCAGCAAGCCGGCATCGCCGCCCTGTCGGGCCCCGACCGGCTGCTCAAGGAAGAAGTGACCGCGGACGACATCGCGGAGATCGTCGGCGCGTGGACCGGCGTGCCAGTCGCGAAGCTGCTCGAGGGCGAGTCGGCCAAGCTCGTCCAGATGGAAGACCGGCTGCACAACCGCGTGGTCGGCCAGGAAGAGGCGATCCAGGCTGTCTCCGACGCCGTTCGCCGGGCGCGTTCCGGTCTCAAGGACCCGCGCCGTCCTATCGGCTCGTTCCTGTTCCTGGGCCCCACCGGCGTCGGCAAGACCGAGCTGGCGCGGGCGCTGGCCGAGTTCCTGTTCGACGACGACTCGGCCATGGTCCGGATCGACATGAGCGAGTACATGGAGAAGTTCTCCGTCTCGCGGCTGGTCGGTGCGCCTCCCGGCTACGTCGGCTACGAAGAGGGTGGGCAGCTGACCGAGGCCGTTCGGCGCCGGCCGTACCAGGTCGTCCTGCTCGACGAGATCGAGAAGGCCCACCCGGACGTCTTCAACATCCTGCTCCAGGTTCTCGACGACGGGCGCCTGACCGACGGCCAGGGCCGCACGGTCGACTTCCGGAACACCGTACTGATCATGACCAGCAACGTCGGCTCGCAGTACATCTCCGGGTTTGCGGAGCGTGGTGGCGAGAGTGACGAGGCGCGGCGTGCCGATACGGCTGCATACGATCAGATGAAGAACCAGATCACCGAGGCGCTGCGGATCCAGTTCCGGCCCGAGTTCCTCAACCGCATCGACGAGGTCATCGTCTTCCACGCCCTCAACGACGCGGACCTGGCGGCCATCGTGGAGTTGCTGATAGCCGATCTCGACAAGCGCCTGGCCCAGCAGGAGATCACGCTGGAGCTGACGCCTGCGGCCAAGTCACTGATCGTGCGTGAAGGCACGGACCCTGCGTACGGGGCGAGGCCTCTCAAGCGGACCATCCAGCGGCTCGTGGAGAATCCGCTGGCTCGGGCTCTGCTCAAGGGCGAGTTCAAGCCGGGCGCCACGGTCGTCGGCGATGCCGACGCGATCGGCGGCGTGCTGGTCTTCCGTTCGGGCGACTCGAGCGTGGTCGCCGACGCCGCGGTTCGCCGCGACGCCCGCCAGAAAGTGGCTCCGGAGGCGGCCGGCGTGGCCGCGGCGTCGGAGCGCATCTGGACACCGAAGTTGCAGGACAAGCGGCCCAAGCGGGTGAACTGAGGGTCAGTAACCCCAGTTCGCCAGCACGTACCACCACATCGCCAGATAGGCCAGCGCGCCAATGCCAGCCGCCAGAACGATGCCCGTGACCAACCTCGAATGGTCTGCCGGGACCCATGTCGGGTACGCCTCTGCGTCCGCGATCCTCAGGTCGAGCGTGGATATCGGCTCGCCCGTGAGCTCCGAGAATCCGTCGACGAACAGGTCGGTGACGAACGTAGCGCCGTCATCTCGGCTCTCCAGGTAGGCGCAGACCTCGCAGCCGTCGACCACACCCAACTCGAGAACAGCCCACGGCTTGAGCGCACTCGGTCTATCTGCCTTGGCCGCGAGCCGGCCGTCGACCAGGGCGTCGAGCATTCGCTCGCCGACGCTCGAGACCACCGCTATCTGGTGGCTGCGGCGCGATCCATCGATCTGCCATTCGGCGATCCGATCCGATCCGGCGCGCCGTGGCGACGGCGGGTTTGGATCCCAGTCAGTCCACACGATCCCCATCGCTCTCCACGTGTCAGCTTCGGCGCCCGACGACCAGGCTCTGGTCAGTATTCGCGGATACGGACATAGAAGATCACGTCGATCGGCCGGCCGTCGCGGCCACGCTCCCAGTTCCGACGTACGCCCTCTCGGACAAAGCCCGCCCGTTCGGCGACCCTGCCGGATGCCGGATTGTCGACGTCCGTGTACAGCTCGAGTCGGATGGCGTTGGTGGTGGCCAGCGTCCAGTCGGCGATGAGACGAAGGGCCCGCGTTGCGACTCCCCGACCTCTCGCCCACGGTGCCAGCCAGTAGCTAAACTCGGCCCGATCGTGGTCGAGCGGCAGGCAAGAGATCGACCCGAGCACGCGGTCCGTGGCGGGGTCAACGATGGCGAAACCGACCGCGGTCGAGCCCGTCTCCCGTGCCCGAGTGCGGGCGCCGATGAAGCGCTCTGCATCGGCGAGCGCGTAGGGTTGTGGCACGTACGTGTGACGGGCGATCAGCGGATCCTGGCAGGCGTCGAAGACGGCGGGCGCGTCGGCGGGCCGCCAGGCTCGGAGCGTCACCACGCCGTCAGTCAAGGTGTCGGCGTTGCGCTGGGTCGTGGTCCGCTTCCGTGGAACCATATCCCAATCATGACAGGCGGCCGCACTCGCGGCCCGGGCGAGCGGGCAACTGCCTCGCTCCGGCTGTGGCTGCGGCTCCGGCTGCGGCTGCGGCTCCGGCTGCGGCTCCGGCTGCGGCTGCGGCTCCGGCTCCGAGAATTCGCAAATACCACCCCGGGGAGTGTTGTGGAACCGGGCCGGGCCGAATCGCTAGTCTCGGGTTCCAATCCGCAGGGAAACGGCCGCTTGGATGCGTGCGGATGGTCTGTCGGACCCAAATCTGGGGTCGAACGACCGATTCGGCAGCCGCAGACGAGCCTCGACGGCAGTCGTGGTTCTATAGCACTCCCCCGGGTGGTAGAAGGGAATTCCGACGGGCGGCCGAGGCGGTGGCGGCTGCATAGGCCGTCTGCGGCGGCCAACTCGGTCAGTCGAGACTCCACCGGCCGCAACCCGAGCCCCGGGTATGCTGGCCACGATGAGGTTCGAGCTGGTCCGTCAGATAGTGGAGGCACTGCCGCGCGAGCTGCCGGCGGCGCCGGCGATCCTGACGCCGATCCGGCTCGACTCGCCGGAGGGGCCCCTGCCGGCAGGCGCCCCCGGCCGCGGCCGCGCGTCCGCCGTCCTGGTGCTGATATTCCCCGACGCGGAGGGCCAGGCGCGAGTCCTTCTGACCGCGCGGGCGCCGCACGGCATCGGGCACCCCGGCGAGATCAGCTTCCCCGGCGGCTCGGCCGAGCGCGGCGACGCGGACCCCATCGCGACGGCGCTTCGGGAGGCGGCCGAAGAGGTTGGGCTGGATCCGGTGGCCTGCGGCCTGCGGGTTACCGGCGGCCTCGAGGTCTTTGCCTTGACCGTTTCGGGCTTCCGGATAACGCCGGTTGTGGCGGTGGCAGAACGGCGGCCCGAGACGCACCCGTCACCGGCCGAGGTGGCGCGGATCATCGAGGCGCC
>PMXR01000046.1 GCA_003171035.1 Chloroflexota bacterium | reverse complement strand
GCGCTCACCCTGCCCGACATCTGGCCCGAGGTTTCCGGCCATCTGGACGCCGAGCAGGTACGGAGCGCACTCACCATTCTGCCGCCGGCCCAGCGCGAGGTCATCGAGCTGGCCTACTTCGACGGCCTGACCCAGCGCGAGATCGCCGACAAGACCCACGCCCCGCTCGGCACGGTGAAAAGCCGCATGCGGCTGGGATTGGGCGCTCTGCGCGAGCAGATCGTCGAGTCCGTGCCCGCGCCGAACGGCAAGAAGGGTCTGGCTTGATATGGCTATGACCTGCGACCGCGTCCGCGAGCTTGCCTCGGGCTTCGTCCTGGGGGCGCTCGACACGAGCGAGATGATCGAAGTCGCCCGACACCTCGACACCTGCTCGCAGCCGCATCCGGAGATCAGGGATCTCGGCGGCGTGCTGCCTTACATCGCCGAGTCGCTCGAGCCGATCGAGCCGCCGGCCTGGCTGCGCGAGTCGGTCCTGGCGGCCGCCAGGGCGGACCTGGCCGCGAGGCGCCGGACCGTGCCGGTCGCGCTGCCGTCGGCCGTGACCATGCAAGAGCCCGAGCCGGAGATCAGTTCCGTGCCGGCCGCGCAGATCATCCCGTTCGGCCCGATCCGCGTCTCGCGCCGCCGCCGGGCCATGACCTGGGCGACTCGTGTTGCGGCGGCCGTGGCAGTCGTGGCCCTGGCCGGTTACGCGGTCGTTCTCCAGGGCGACCTCGACAAGGCCCATCGGTCCCAGGCCGAAGACGCCAGCCTCAACTACATGTGGTCCCAGCCGGACACGTTGAAGGCCGTCTTGCCCGCGTCCGACGGATCCTCCGCCAGCGGCATGGCCGCTCTTCGGCCCAATGGGCACATCATCGTGAGAGCGCACAATCTGGCCGCAACCGGCGGCGACCAGGTCTATACGGTCTGGCTCAGAAGTGGCGCAGGTCTTCCCGTCAAGGCGGGTAACTTCACCGTGGACGACTCGGGCAGCGGCGGCCTGGAAGTGGAAAACGTCTCCACGTCCGCCAACCTGTGGGTCTTCGTCTGCCGCGAGCCAAACGGCAACGTCACGAAACCCACGGGCCCGATGGTCGTCAGCGGGACAATCTCCCTGTAACGATCGCCTCAGCCGGCCGATCAGTCTCGCGCTACCTGAGGGTCAACCATGGCTGAGACACGGCCGGCACAGGGTTCGGCGCCAATACTAGAGTTCGATCCGACGCGCCAGGCCGTGATCGAGCCGAGCGTCGTCATCAAGCCGCGGGACGTACCGGTGTGCGCCGTTCTGTGCTTCTTCCAGGACGTCATCGAGCGCGTCGTCCGCGAGCACCACGGCCGCGAAGTCATGCATCTCCGTTCCGAGATCGGCGACAACCCGATCTACGAGATCCAATACCGCGATCGGCGGCTGGCCATCGTGCATCCGGGCGTCGGGGCGCCACTCGCCGCGGGCTTCCTCGAGGAGTTGATCGCGCTCGGGTGCCGTGCCTTCGTCGCGGCCGGCGGAGCGGGCGTTCTCGTACCCGAGCTGGCCATGGGCCATGTGATCGTTCCCACGGCGGCGATCCGTGACGAGGGCACGAGCTACCACTACCTGCCGCCCGGCCGGGAGGTCGAGGCCGACGCCGTCTCCGTTGCCGCTATCGTCGCCACTCTCGAGCGGCACAAGGTCCCGTTCGTTATGGGCAAGACCTGGACCACCGACGCGCTCTACCGCGAGACGCGCATCAAGGTGGAGCAGCGCGTGGCCGAAGGTTGCCTCGCCGTCGAAATGGAGGCCGCCGCATGCTTTGCCGTGGCCTCGTTCCGCGGCGTGCCCTTCGGCCAGCTCCTCTACGCCGGCGACGACCTGTCGGGCGAGCAATGGGACAACCGCGACTGGATCGGCCACGCGTCGGGCAGGGAAAAGTTGTTCTGGCTCGCCGCCGAGTCCGTCCTCGCACTGGGCCAGTAGCGGCGGCCACCAACGCCGGCCACCAACGCCGGGTCAGTAGCGCCGGGTCAGTAGCGCCGGGTCAGTAGCGCTCGAGCCGGCGCACGGGTTCGCCCGGCCGCCAGAATTCGATGACGAGGTGGTCGTGCGTGTCCGCCTCGCGGACGGTCGAGGCTTCGCCGATCTCGAGCTTGAACAGTTCGAACGGGCCCGGTGGTCCGCCTCCGGCCGCGACCAGGAACGCGGACTTCAACGCTTCGTCGTCGACCTGAACCGCGCGGCCGGATAGACGGGCGTCGCCGCGGAAAGCGGGCGCGTCGTCCGAACCGCTGTGGATCGCCACGCGCGGATCGCGACGCAGGTCGTCGAACTTGCGCGAGGCGGGGAGGCCGCCGATCCAGAACTCCCCGTCGGAGATGGTCACCTCGATGCCGCTGATCCGGGGTGAGCCGTCGGCGCGCAGCGTGGCCATCGTCCGGTGGCGGTGGGCCTCGATCCGCTCACGCACGAACGCCGCGAACTCCGGGGCCTCGGCCGCGAAACCCGCCCAGTTGCGGTGGCTTTCGTCCACGCGGCCCGGTTGCGCCTCAGTCGGCGACCGGCTGGGTGACTACGCGGTCCCCGCCGGCCTTGAGAGCCGAGTGCATCGCCTTCTCGGCCACGGCCAGCAGTTCCTCGGGTGTGCGGCCGTCCAGCGGGAAGCCGGCGATCCCGGCCGAAACGGAGATAGCCCGGCCGTCGATCGGGGGCATGGCGGAGATGCTCCGCACCAGCCGGTCGGCGACGACCAGCCCGTCCGGGCCGGGCGCCACGAGGATGAACTGCTCGTTGCCGAAGCGCGCGACGATGTCCATGAGCCGTACCGACTCGGCCAGGATCTGGGCCACTCGGCGCAGGGCTTCGTCGCCGGCGGCGTTGCCGCCTGCCTTCTGGATCTCCGAGAAGCGGTCGATCTCGAGAATGGCGATATTGAGCGGCACGCCCTGGCGGCCGGCCCGCGCGACTTCCAGCTCCAGCATCCGGTCGAGAGTGCGGCGGTTGGCGAGGCCGGTCAGCGGATCCGTATGGGCCAGACGATCGAACCACTCGGCCCGCTCGGAACCGAGCGACAGGGCCAAAGCCCGCTCTACCGCCACTGCCGCCAGATCCGCGAGTGGCTCCGCGTCGGCCCGGACGTCGGCCGCGGGGAGTGGCCCGGCAAAGCCCAGGCACAGCACGCCGAGCGTGATTTCGATGCCTTCCCGCCGCACCACGAGCGGCAGGATGAGGGCGGTCGCGGAGCCACGAAGGATGGTGACGTGGGCCGCGTCGTCGATTACGAGGGGTTCCCGCGAGCGAGTCACATCTGCCAGCGGATCGTGGCTGTCGGTCAGCGGCTTTATGGAGCCTGCAACCGAGGCCGTCTCGGTGTCGATCTGGTAGGTCACCGCCAGCTCGAGCTCGTCGTGGTCTGGATCGACGATGTAGACCGCTCCGGAACCGGCGCCGAGATGTTCGGCGGCCAGGCCGAGCAGCTCCGCCAGCGAATCGTCGAGATCGTCGCCGCGGGCGACAGCTGCCGCCGCGGCCGCGAAGAACTGGCCTGTGGTTCGATCCGTAAGCGGTTTGTCGCCCGACACTGATTTCTCCCGTGGCGCGAACTGTGCGCGAGATGTTGACGCCTGGCGATTGTACGGCCGGGCTTGGTAGTGGCAATACCTCGGTCGCTCAACGCAATCGTGAGATTGATGCGCTCGTATGGGCCGGGGCTCCGCATATACTCGGCCAGTGAAGATGATCGTTGCCGTCGTCCACAACGAAGATGCTCGCGTGCTGGTTGATGCCTTGCTGGCCCACCAGTACCGGGCCACGTGGTTGCACACCTCCGGCGGCTTCCTCAAGCAGTCCAACGCGACGATTCTCGTCGGCGTGGACGATGACAAGATCGACGAAGTGGTGGGCGTCGTGCGCGACAACTGCCGCGCCAGGTCGCAGACCGTGAGCCCCATACCGCCGATCATGGAGCCGGGCGAATTCTTCATGCCGTACCCGATCGAGGTCGAGGTGGGCGGCGCCGTGATCTTCGTCCTGCCGATCGAGCGTTTCGAGCGCATCTAGGCCGACCGGCGAGGACGAGCGATGAGCCCCTTGCGACCAGATCTCATCGACGTCTGGATATTCCGCGTCCTGCCCGACAGCGTCCCCGGCAAAGGCGCCGGCTCGCGCGTGGGCCGCGGCGTCGCCGGTCCCGCCGCCGGCCCTCGGGTCGAATTCCTGATGCTGCGTCGCGCCGAGAGCGACCCGATCCTGCCGGGCCTCTGGCAGGGCGTCTCCGGCGGACTGGAGCCGGGCGAAAGTGCGGTGGAGGCCGCGCTACGCGAGTTGTCGGAGGAGACGGGTCTGGGGGCCGTTTGGATCGAGCACCTCTACCACCTCGATCAGGTCAACCAGTTCCTGGGGCCCTCAACGCACGAGATCCTGTCTGCCGCCGTCCTCGCCGTCCGAGTCGCACCCGGCGCCGAACCGGTCATCTCCCACGAGCACGATGCGATGCGCTGGGTCACGCCCGAAGAGGCCGTGGACCTGGCGGTCTGGCCCGCCTACCGTGAGTCGATGCGCCGCGTCGTGGAGATTCTGCTGGACCCGGACCGAGCCACGTGGTTCGAGCTTGCTCTCGACGGAGATCGAGTCAAACCCTAGCCTGCCGGAATCGGAGGTTCGATGTACGTCACTCTGGTCTACATCTCCGTCAAGCCCGATTGCATGGACGACTTTGTCGCGGCGTCACGACTCAATCACGAGCGGTCTATCCGGGAGCCGGGCAACCTGCGCTTCGACATCCTCCGCGACGCCGAGGACGCTACACAGTTCGTCTTCTACGAGGCCTACCGCGACGAGGCCGCCGCAAAGGGGCACAAGGAGACCCCACACTACGCAGCCTGGCGCGATACCGTTGCCGACTGGATGTCCGAACCACGGCGGAGCGTTCGGTACGACGGTCTCTTCCCGGTCATCGAGTAGGAGGGCGACGATGTCGAGCGGACCGGCGGAAGCCGCGGGATCCCCGGCGGCGGGAGCGGGCGCTCCGGAGGCGGCTGCCCGGCCGGGATTCACGATCGCGCGCCTGCCGCGGGTCTTGTTCGGTGGCGGACGATCGGGGGAGCTGGGCAAGGTCGTTCGCGAGTTCGGCCGGAAAGCGCTCGTCGTCACGCGCGGTTCTGGGTTCCTCGCCACGCACGACTGGATGCGCCTGCTCGTCGCTCTGGAGACTGCCGGCGTCGAAGTGACACAGGAGTCGGTGTCCGGCGAGCCATCGCCAACCAGCATCGACGGCATAGTCGCGCGGCACCGCCACGGCGGCAAGCCCACGGTCGAGGTCGTTATCGGCATCGGCGGCGGCAGCGTTCTGGACACCGCCAAGGCCGTAGCCGGGCTCCTGGTTCCGGGCAACTCCGTGATGGACCACCTCGAGGGAGTGGGGTCGATGCATGCGTATCACGGCCCATCTCTGCCGTTCATCGCCGTCCCCACGACCGCGGGCACCGGCAGCGAGGCGACCAAAAACGCCGTCGTCAGCGTGCGCGGCGAGGGCGGCTTCAAGAAGTCCTTCCGCGACGAGTCGCTCGTCGCGGCAGTGGCCGTCGTCGACCCGGACCTGCTGGCGTCGTGCCCGCCCGAATTGATCGCCGCCGACGGCCTCGACGCTCTGACCCAGCTGCTCGAGTCGTACCTCTCCACGAAGGCCAACCCGTTCACCGACGCGCTCGCCCTCTCCGGCCTCGCCTGCGTTCGCGATGGTCTGGCGGCCTGGTTCGACGAAGCAGCGGCCGGTCGGGGAGCGGCCGGTCCACGTTCCGTGGCGGCCGTCGCCCGCGAGCGCATGGCCTACGCGGCGCTATGTTCCGGAATATGCCTCGCGCAAGCGGGCCTCGGCGCCGTCCACGGTCTGGCTTCGCCGCTCGGCGCCAAGTACCCGATTCCCCACGGAGTGGCGTGCGGGGCGACGCTCGCGGCTACGACCCAGATCAACATCGCCGCGCTGGAGGAGCGCGCGCCGGGGTCCGTGGCCCTCGCGCGATACGCGGCCGTCGGCTGGCTCTTCACCGGCCGGCCCGGCACGGACGACCGCGAAGCCCGCTCGCTCCTGGTCCCGGCGCTGGAGGCGCTGATCGCCCATCTCGCCGTTCCGCGGCTAGGTTCGTTCGGTATCACCGATGGGTCCATTCCCGCGATCGTTGCGGATTCGCGCGGCAGCAGCATGACCACGAACCCGATCGACCTCACAGACGACGAAATCGCCGCGATCCTGAGGGCGTCGTTGTAGGGGGTTGAGTGGTGGGGTGAGCTTCCGCCGCGCTACTTGAACGCCGGCAGAACCTCCGACGCCATCCGCTCCAAGATGTCGGTGCTGGTGACGCCCGGCAGGTCGGCCACGATTATGTAGTCGATGCCCGCGTCGATCAGCCGGCCGTAGGCGTCGATGACCTCCTGCGGGCCCCCGACAACGGCGTCGACCTTGTATTCCTCGAGCGTCTGGCCGCGACGGTATCTCTCGGTCAGCGCGACCGGATCGTCACCCGGCTGCAAGAGCGTGGTGACGACGTTCGCCGACTTGATCAGTTCGGCCGGATCGCGTCCCACGTTGTCGCAGTGGGCGTTCAACACGTCGAGCTTGTGGCGGTGGTAGGCCGTGTCGGTGACCTTGCCGTCGAGATTGATCGCGTCGCAGTACTTGGCCGCGAGCTTGAGTGTGACCTTCTCACCGTCGCCACCGATCCAGATTGGCGGGTGCGGCTTCTGGACGCCCTTGGGTTCATTGATCGCGTCCGCGACCTGGTAGTACTGGCCGTCGAACGTGGCGTAAGGCTCCGTCCACATGGCCTTGATCACCTGAAGCGCCTCGTCCAGGCGGCGCAGCCTGTCGCCGGGCGTGGGCGGGTACTCGTAGCCGTAGGCCTTGTATTCCTCCTCGTACCAGCCCGCCCCGATGCCGAAGTCGAGCCGGCCGTGGCTCAGCACGTCCACGGTCGAGGCCATCTTGGCCAGCAGCGCCGGGTTGCGGTAGCTGTTGCACGTGACCATCTGGCCGAGCCGGATGGTCGTGGTATCGCGCGCCAGCGCGGCGGTCGAAGTCCAGCACTCGAAGACGGTTTCGAGCACGGGCTTGTCGTACGTGTGGAAGTGGTCGAAGAGCCAGATCGAATCGAAGCCGAGCCGTTCGGCCTTCTTGGCCACGCGGCTCATTGCCTCGTACTTCTCGACCGGATCCTCGATCTCGATGAGGTCCAGGATCCAACCCTGCGGCGCGAACGTTCCGAATCGAACCGGCTTCATGTGACGTGCTCCTCAGCTACCTGTGGCAACCACGATAGCGACGAGCGGTCACTTGCGCGGCGGCGGTTCAGCCCGCGGGCGCGGCCGCGGCGCCGGGCCCCGAGCCGCTCCTGCTACTCCCGCAGCTTCGGCAGGCTCGCGGCGGCCATGGCCTGGCCGTGGCGCTTCTGGCGTTCCGAGACGGCATGGAACTCGACCGCGGCGGCAGTCTTCGGGTCCTCGATCTCGAGCACCGTGCGGGCCCACGCGTTGATCACCTCGCCGCCGGCGCCGCTGGTGACGCGGCCCAGGAGCAAGACGTGTTCGAAGTCGTAGAAGTCGCGGTACTCGAGGAGCGCGTAGCCGAGATACGTGCCGACCGTTTCGTAGACCTTCACGGCGCGCGGGTCGCCGGCGGCCATCCGCTCCTGGACGAACTTGAGGCGCTCGGGCAGCGGCATGGTGGGGTCCGTTTCGATGCCGGCGACGGGCAGCAGGCGCGCGACACCTTGCTGCGAGAGGTATTGCACCCCGCAGCCGCGGTCGCCCGACCACTCGTCGAGGGCGGCGCCGGCGCGGTAGTCAAGCGGTGTGAAAGCCAGCTCGTTGAGCCACGGCGTCAGGCAGCCATCGTGAGTCACGTATCCGGCGGCCTCGCTCGAGCCCATCGCCACGCCCAGCAGGCCGCCGACGTGGTCCAGCATCGCGCCCGCGAGCGCGGTCACCTCGCCGTCGTTGACGACCACGAACGGGATGTCGTTCCAGGCGTGGCGCAGCTCGCCGAAGATGCCGCGGACGCGGCTCTCGAAGAGCGGGTGCGGAACCGACCGGAACAGCGATGCGACGCGGACCTCGCTATCTATATATATGCCGGCCGAACTGCCGCCGATGGCATCGACCCGGGGCAGGTGGTCGGCCGCGCGGCGGAGCGAGTCCATGATCTGGTCGAAGTGCCACTGCGGGTCTTCCTGATGCGACGGATCCCACCGGATCTCCTCGCTGAAGACCACCTCGCCGTCGACCAGAGCCGCGGCCTTGCGGTCGCTGGCGCCAAGGTCGAAGCCGATCCGGCAGCCGTCGAGGTGACCGCCCAGGGCGGACGCCGCGCGGCGTGTCGCCGGGAAAGTGGCGCGGCTTGCGGCAACGATCTCGAGCGGGGAGCCGTAGACGGCCTGGCCGACGATGCGGTTGTCGAAACTGCCGGCCTCATCGTCGCGGTAGTGGCGGCGCAGCGAGTCGACCAGCCCGGCCGGCCCATCGACCCAGATCCGGTAGCCGCCGTACGACCACAGCATCGCTTTGAGCAGCCGTTCGCAGAAGGCGTAACTTGCGGTCGCGTCGGAGTGGCCGTCGGGGTAGACCCACGTCTGTCGGACCATCATCGACTCGCCCGGCCGTTCGACCGCCAGCGCCACCGGGACGCCCACGCCCGAACTGTCGATCGAGCGGGCCATCGCATGCCGCGCCAGGACCGACGGCCGAAACTCCGAGTCGAGCGGGGGAACAACCCGCGGCGCAACCAGGAACCGGCCCCGATCGACGTGCGTCATCACGGGACGTTGCGGATGCGTCTGCGATATCGAGCCCGCAGCCGTTCGTTGTGCTGGCGCCCGCCCTCCTGCGAGTTCGGACGGAAGACCGGGGCCTCGATACCACGTGCCGCGAGACCGGCCACGGCTTCGACCACGGCTTCCTGCAGCAGCGCGGTGGCGACGACAGTAGAAGTCGGGCCGACATATTCGTCGATGCCGGGAACGTTGATCCCCGGATCCGGTCCGACCGCGCCGTCGTCGAGGACGACGTCCGCCAGCTCATAGAGCTTGAGCCCGGACGAGTGGCGGGACCTGGCGCGCATCGACGTACCGAGCGACGTGACGACTATCACTTGCGCGCCGGCGGCTCGGGCGCGGCGAGCGACCTCCACCGCGGCGAAGGTCGTGCCCGACTGGCTGATGGCGATCAAGCAGTCGCCCTTCTCGGGTGGGGCATCGGCCATGAGCGTGTCGCCGTAGCCCTCGAGATCCTCGGCGGCGCCCCACGTCGGGTCGAAGACGACCTGCAACGCGGCGATGCTGCCGGCGCGGCGGCTCAGTTCCAGCGCCGCAAGCTGCGAGTGGCCGCTGCCGAAGGCGTGGACGATCCCGTCGCCCTCGACAACCCCGGCGATGATTCGCGCGGCGGCCGGCAACGACTCGGTGTTCGCGGCGCGTGCTCGCGCAAGCGCGGCGGCCAGCTCGTCGAGGTACAACCGGGTTGTGGAGGCCGCGGCCTCGGGCTCCACGCTCACGCGGCCGCCCCTTGCCGTTCGAACGCCACGGCGCCGCCGGCGATCGTCGCGACGACGTCCCAGTCCTCGTCGACAAGCGCCAGGTCGGCGGCGCGTCCCACTTCCACCCGCCCGAGCGATGCGTCGAGGCCGAGGGCACGGGCCGGGTTCAGTGTCGCCAGGCGAACCGCCAGCGACGGCTCGAGACCGACTTTGCGAACGAGGTTGCCAAGTGCCTGGTTGAGCGGCAGCAGCGATCCGGAAAGCGTTCCGTCCGGCTGCCGCCCGCAGGTTCCGTCGGAGATGTATTCGCGGCCCGCCAGGAGGTAGCGTCCCGGCGGCATGCCGAGGCCGGCAAGTGCGTCGGTCACGAGGTACATCTCGTCCGGGGCCTTGGCTTTGGCGATCATCCGGATAGTCTCGAAGGCGATGTGATTGCCGTCTCCGATGAAGCCCGCCCGAACGGACGAGGCCAGGACGAACCCGGCTACTCCCGGGTCGCGGTGGCGGATCGGCCGCATGGCGTTGAACAGATGAGTGGCCTGGCCGGCGCCGGCGTCGACGGCGGCAGCGGCTTCTCCCCAGGTGGCGTCGGTGTGGCCCATCGAGACCCGCACGCCGTAGCGCACCAGGAACTCGATTAGCGGCAGGGCGCCCGGCAGCTCGGGCGCGACCGTCACGTACGTGATGTCGCCGGTGTTGAGCCACGCTTCCGCCTCGCGGATGTCGGGCAGGCGGAGCTGCGCCGGGTCGTGCGTCCCAGGCTGCTTGGGGCTGATGAACGGGCCCTCGATGTGGACGCCCAGAGCCCGCGCCTCTCCGGCCGTTGCGGTGCGGTGCAAGTTGGCCAGCGCCGGCGCATAAGCGGCCTGCGGCGAAGTCACGATCGTCGGCACGAAGCCGGTCACGCCGAAGCGGGTCATGTCGCGGCAGATCCGTGGCATGTCCGCGGCTGGATCGGCGAAGTCGTCGCCGAAGGCGCCGTTGACCTGGATGTCCAGCAGCCCCGGCAGGATCAGGTTCGTGGGGCCGCCGATGACGTCGGAGCCGGTCTCGGCCTCGGGGGTGGCGCCGGGGACGGCGCGTGGTTCGATGGCCACGATGTGGCCGCCCTCGACCGTGACGAGACAGAGTCCGCGGTCCTCCGGAGCGTAGAGATGGCCGAATAGTCGAATCACAGTGTCAACGTCACCTTGTGGAGATTGCGGGGTTTCTCAGTGTCCATGCCGCGAGCGCGGGCGAGGTGATAGGCGAAGAGCTGGGCCGGAACGATGGCCACGAGCGGCGCCAGCCACTCGGGCACGCTCGGCAGCGGCACGACCGGGCCGACTTCGGCGAGTTCCGGCGCGTCCGACAGTATGAGCAGCCGCGCCCCGGCTCCGCGCAGGCGGCCGAGCAACTCGGTCATGCCCTCGAGTGCGGGTCCGGTCGTGGCGATGGCCAGAATAGGGAAGCCGCCGCCGACGAGCGCGATCGGTCCGTGCTGGAAGTCCGCGGCGGAGTACGGGTCGGCGAGAACCTCGGCCAGCTCCTTGAGCTTCAACGCCCACTCCCTGGCCGTGGCGTACTGGAAGCCGCGTGCCAGAACCGCGCAGCGATTCTCGCGGGCCCAAGTCACGGCGTGCCGGGCGACGGTCTCCTCCTGCTCGAGCGCCACTCGAAGCGCGGCGGGGATCGCATGCAGCTGCTCGCGAGACTCGGCATCGCCCGACAGAGCGGACGAGAGCATCGCCACGATCGCGATCTCGGCGAGGTACGTCTTCGTGGCGGCGACGGCGCGTTCCTCGCCGGCTTCGAGCTCAACGAGGTACTCGGCCGCGACCGCCAGTTCCGAGCTGCGGTCGTTGGTGAAGGCGACGGTCAGCGCGCCTTGCCGGCGGGCGGCGTCGAGAACGGCCACCACGTCGGGCGAGCGGCCCGACTGCGAGATGCCGATCACGAGCGCGTTGCCGACCTTGGGCATCTCGCCGTACAGCGAGACCAGCGACGGCGCGGCCGGGGCCACGAGCATGCCGTTGCGGGCCCCCAGGATGTACTGCCCGTACAACGCCGCGTGGTCGGATGTGCCGCGCGCGGCGATGACCGTGATATCGATGTTGCGGGCATGGACCGCGTCGGCCACGACCTGTATCTGCGGCAGCGCGCCCTGAAGAAGCCGCTCGACGATGTCCGGGCTCTCGCCCAACTCCGTGCGCATCGTCATGATCCGACCTCCAGATGGATGGGCAGCCGCCCCGTGAACAAGATACGGCCCATGAGCCCGTCCGCGAGGGTCTGGATCTGCGGCGGCTGAACGCCGTACGTGCAGATCGATGCGACTTCGTCCGGGAAGAGCGAAAGGTCGTAGGGGCTCCGGAGGGCCACCGCGATGGTGGCGCGGGCCGCGTCCGCGGAGAGGAGAGGAGCGAGCGCGGCCCGGCCGGAGGACGAGATTGCATCGAAGGTGCACACGATCCGTATCGCGTGCGCGGCAGTTGCGGCCGCCAGACGGGCTGCCGCGACGGAAGTCGGTTGCTGGTGGAATTCGAATTCGTCGACCGGGATGTGCCGATCACGCAGTGCCTCGGCCAGCCCGAGCCGGAGGTATGACGACGTCTCGGCCGGGGTCAGGTCGGTCAGCTCCGGAGCGATGAGCGCCACTCGATCGCCTGGGCTCAGACGGAGCGGCAGCAACGCTTGAGGATCGCGCACGAGGGTGACCGACGCCTCGGCGATCTCGCGGGCCAGACGGCGGTGCTCGGCGCAGCCGACGACTTCAAGGCCGGGCTGGACCAGGGCCGCAAACCCGGATCGCATCCGGAGAATGCGGTTTCGCGACACCTCCAGCCGCCGCGGATCGAGCCGGCCGGCGGCGATCGCCTCGCGCAACGCCTCGAACGCGGCCTCCTCCGTCGCGGTCGGGTGGTTGAGCAGCAGCAGGTCCATGCCGGCGTCCGCGGTCGCGACAACCGTTTCGGCCAGCCCGCCGCCGCTCGAGGCGCCCTTCATGTCGAGCGCATCGCTGATGGACACGCCGTCGAAGCCGAGGTCGTGCCGGAGCAGCCCTTCGAGGATCTCGCGCGACACCGTGGCCGCAACCACTTTGCCGCCGGTGAGGGCCGGGACGCCGAGGTGGCCGGGCATGACCGACAGAGCGCCCGCGGCGATCGCCGCTTCGAACGGCGGTAGCTCCATGGAACGCAGCTCGTCGATGTCGTGGGTGACGACCGGCAGGCCGAAGTGGGAGTCGCCGACGGCGGAACCGTGGCCCGGGAAGTGCTTGAGGCACGCGGCGATACCCGCCTCCTGGAGGCCGGTCGTCATCGCGGCCGCGAGCCTGGCGGCTTGCGTGGGATCGTCGCCGAACGGCCGCGTCCCCATCGGCGTCGCCGAAGCTCGCTGGAGCACGTCGCAGACCGGGGCGAAGTTGAGCGTGCCGCCCACCGCGGCCACTTCCGCGCCGATCGCGCGGCCGGCCTTGCGAGTCAGTTCTTCCGAACCCGTAGCCCCGAGCGCCAGGTTCCCCGGCCAGCCGGTGGCTTCTTCACTGAGTGCCTGGAGCTGCCCGCCTTCCTGGTCGATACCGATGACGAGAGGCGGGTTGCCGGCCGGGCGTGCGGCTTGGAGCGAGGCGCAGAGCTCTCGAAGCTGCGCCGACGAGGCCACGTTCCGAGCGCGAAAGATCGTCACGCCCGAGGTACGACCGCCGCGGATCGCGGCGAGGATTTCGGGACCGGCCTCGCGGCCGTCGAACGAGCGCAGGAAACGAACGCCGGCAAGCGCGGCCGGCGAGTCCGGACCGGGGGCCGGCGCCGCCGCCGACCCCAGCCCGGAGCCCGTAGGATTCGAACTCATCCCTTCACGCCTCCGGCGGCGAGGCCACCGACCATACGTCCCTGGATGATCAGGAAGAAGAACAGGACCGGCAGCGTGAAGAGGGTCGAGGCGGCCATCGTGGCACCCCAGTCGGTGCCGAGGAAGGTGCGGAACGAAACCAGCCAGACCGGCAGCGTGTAGTTGGTCTGCTCGGACATGAACGTGTTGGCGTACAGGAACTCGTTCCAGGACGTGATGTAGCAGAAGATCGAAGTGGCGACGAGGCCGGGTGCGAGCAGGGGCAGTGTCACCTTATAGAAGGCCTGGAACCGGCTCGCGCCGTCGACCATCGCCGCTTCCTCAAGGTCGACCGGGATGCCCGCGACGAATCCTCGCAGCGACCAGATCGTGAACGGCAGAGTGAAGATGAAGTAGATGAGGATCAGGGTCGGGACCTGGTTGTAGCCGATCGGCAGGAACCCGAGCGGGCCCGGGAGCCCGTTGCGGATGGTCAGGAAGATCGGGATGAGAAGGGCCTCGAACGGCGCCATCTGGGCCACCGCTACGAGCAGGAGGAAGCCCTTACGGCCACGGAATCGCAGGCGCGCCAGCGCCATGGCCGATAGGAAGCCCACGACCAGTGCCAGCAAGACCGTGAAGAACGACACGAAGACGCTGTTGCGGACGAAGTCGATGAAGTGCGGCTGGTTCAGGGCCTTGGTGAAGTTGTCGAGTGTGAAGTCGGGGATGAAGACCGGAACGTAGGTCTGGAACTGGTCGGCGCTCTTGAACGCGGTATTGACCATCCAGTAGACGGGGAATGCGAAGAAGAAGGCGGCCAGGAGTCCGATGCCGTTGAGGGCTACCCGGCGGGCGGTGCGGCTCACTGGTCCTCCAATGAATTGATCATGCGGCGGATGTAGGGCACAAGAGCGAAGAGGAGCAAGAGCATCATCACGACCGAGGCCGCCGCAGCGTAGCCGTATTGCTGGTCGGAGATGCCGATGACGTACGCGTACACGGACAGCGTCATGGTGTTGTCCGGAGCGTTGAGGGACATGGCGTAGATCTGGGTGAAGACTTTGAAGTCCCAGATAACCGACAGGAAGATGAGCATCATCATCAACGGGGCCACGGACGGCAGGGTTATGTGCCTGAAGATCTGGCGCTCGCTGCCACCGTCCACGCGTGCTGCCTCGGACAGCTCCCTGGGGATCGACAGCAGGCCCGCGTAGATGCTGAGCGCTACGAACGGGATTGCCTGCCAGACGATCAGCAAGGTGATGACCGTGAAAGTCGTGAGACCGGTGGCGAACCACGAGTGGTTCAGGTAGTTGCCGAAGATGCCGGTGCTGCTGATGGCCCAGTTGACCACTCCGAGCTTGCTGTCGAAGAGCCACTGGAAGAGGACCACGCCGGTGACGACCGGCATTGCCCAGGCGAGGATCATCGTCCCGGTCAGGATGAGGCGGACCCACTTGTTCAGCTTCTCCAGGAGGAGCGCGATCAGTGTTCCGAGGGTGATCGTCAGCGTCACGTTGACGATCATGAAGACCGTGGTCCTGATCACGACGGTGACGAAGTCCGGTAGACCGGCAGGCGTCTGGAAGAGGACCTGGTAGTAGTTGTCGAGCCCCACCCATGTGGTGACGTTGTTGAGGAGCTCGAAGAGCCCGAATTTCTGCATGCTCGTGGCGAAGAGCACCACAAGCGGGATGCCGAGTAGAACGGCGAAGGTTACGACGGTCGGCGAGATGGCCAGATAGGGCAGGGCGTCGTTGAGGATTGTCTTGCGGGTGCGATAGCGCGAGGGAGCGACGTACAGACGCGCGGCTCCTTGAGGCTTGGGTGCCTCTTCAGGCGTCGGGGTCATTTGTACGTGCTCCCTCGCGGCTTCAATACGGCTGGCTAGATGGGGTTACTGGCCGTTGATGACGGCGTTGATCTTCAGATCGGCGGCCTTTGCGGCCTCGTCGACCGAAGTGCCGTTCAGGATTGCGGTCAGCATGGCCTTGATGGGGTTGTTCGCCTCGACGGCGGCCCAGCCCTTGGCGTTCGGGGTGAAGCCGGATCCTGCGGCAGCTTCAGCGGCCTGGATCTTGAGGGTCACGTTCGCCGGGGTGTCGGCGATGTTGGCCGCGTACTGCTTCAGGCTCGGGATCCAACCCTCGCCGATCATGAGGTTCTGTCCGGCCGGCTGCGAGAGCTGGGCGACCCAGTCGATCGCGGCCTGCTGGTTCTTGGAGTTCTTGGCAATGCCGATGACGGAGCCGCCGAGGAAGACCGGAACGGTCTTGCCGTCGGTTGCGCTCGGGATCGGGAGGACGCCGACCTGGTCGGCGCTGGTGACGGCGCCGGTCTTGCCGACGGTGAGGCCGATTTCCCAGCCGTTACCGATCATCATGCCGACCTTGCCCTGGTTGAACAGGGTGTACTGGGCCGGGTTGGCTTCGTCGTTGTCCTTGGGGCCGGTGGAGCCGGCGTTGTAGTAGTCGATGTAGTCCTGGATGCCCTTCTCGGAGCTGGCGTTCTCGAGAGTGCCGGACCACTTGCCGCTGGCATCCTGGGTCGCGATCGTGCCGCCTTCATCCCAGACCATCTGCATCATGGCGTACCAGTTCTGGCCGGGGAGGTAGAAGCCGGAGAAGTCCGTGACCGACGAGTTGGCAGTCTGGAGGGTCTTCGCGGCGGCGATGAGCTTGTCCTTGCTCGTGATGGTGGTGGGGTCGATGTTGGCGGACTTGAACAGGTCCTTGCGGTAGATCAGAACACGGTCACCGGCGTAGAACGGGACGGCGTAGAGCTTGCCGTTGTAGACCGACGAGTCGTTGAGGGATGCGAGCCAGAGCTGGCCCGCGTCGGCGCTGGTGTTGGAGGTGCCGCCGCCGAGCTGCGCGCGCGCTGCCGTAATGTCGGCGAGGGCGCCCGCGGCCTCGAACGTGATGGCGTCGGTGTTGCCGATTTCCATGATGTCGGGCGGGTTGTTGCTGGCCAGAGCGGTGGTGAGCTTGGCGACGATGCCGTTCCACTGCTGGACCTGGTAGTTGACGACGCAGCCGGGGTGTGCGGTCTCGAACGAAGTGTTCAGGGCCGCGGCATTGGCGTCGGTGAAGGTGCCGGGCATGGCCCAGACCGTGAGCGTGGTGCAGGTGGCCGGAGCCTGAGTCGCGACGGCCGCGGCCGTGCCGGTCGGGGCCGCGGACGGCGACGCGGTGCTGGAGCAAGCCGCAACCATGAATGCGGCTAGAGCGATCGAACCGAACCTGATGCTTTTCAACGCGTTACTCCTCGAATACTCGATTAACCTCGCACTTGGGTGCAAAGTCCTCTCGATAGTTCTCCTCCTTCCTTCAGCCTGCGACCCCTCCTTTCTGCACGTCGGCCTCGACTACGGCCGGACCGTCGGCAGCGGGCGGCAAGATGGGCGTCTCATCCGTGGACAGGTCGGACCATCGAAGCCGTTGAGCGGGGTGGAGCGGACGCAAGCTCAAGCCGAGCTCACGCGTCATCAGCAGTGCGGAGGCGCCCAGGACGACGATGTCGTCGATGCGCCCGAGTTCGAACGTGGTGTCTTCGACCAGTGCGGCCAGTGCATGGTCCGCGACGGAATTGGCCACGGCGTCGAGCCACGGATCGCCGAACGCGGCCATGGTGCCCGCCAGCACGATGCGGCGGACGTGGAGTGTTCCGACGAGACCTGCGAGCGCGGCGCCGAGCTGGCAGCCGGCTTCGACGACGACACCTCGGACCGGCGAGTCCGCCGACTTGGACTCCCTGAGCGCTTCTTCGAGCGAGACCGGCCGGCCGTAGATCGACGCCAACCGGGCGAGCACCGACCTGGCGCTCGCGACGGTTTCGAGGCAGCCGCGGCGGCCGCACCGGCACAACTCGCCCTTCGGATCGAGGACGGTGTGGCCGATCTCACCGGCGCCCCAGCCGTCGCCCTCGAACAGCTCGCCGTTGAGGACGAGGCCGGCGCCGATGCCCTGCCCAACCTTGACGGTGATGAGGTTCGGGCCCCGCACGGCGCCGAAGACGTGCTCGGCGAGGCCGGCGGCCTGGCTGTCGTTGGCGACGTGGACGGGCAGCCCGAAACGCTGGGCCACGATGGCTCCGAGCGGCAGCTGGCGCCAGTCTCGCTTGACGGCCTGGATGACGGTGCCGGTCCGCGTGTCGACGAGGCCCGGCGCGCCGATGCCGATGCCGAGGATCGGGCCGGCCGCAGGACCGTGCAGCACCTCGTCGATCAGCTTCAGGGCGAGGTCGAGCGCCACCTGGCCGTCCTCGTCCTCGGACGGCATGTCGACGCGGTCGATGATCTCGCCGCGAAGGTCGACGGTCGCGGCCGTGAAGAGCCTGTCGCCGAGGTCGACGCCGACCAGCAGACGAGCCGTCTCGGGGACCTCGATGAGGATCGGTGCCTTGCCGCCGGTCGACGGTCCGCGGCCCACTTCGCGGCACAGCCCGGATTCGAGCAGCCCGTCCATGACGTCGGAGACGGTGGTCCGGGTCAGGCCCGTAAGGCGTGCGACGTCGGCGCGGCTGATCCGGCCGGCGTCGTAGATCGTCGCGAGAACGAGGCGCTCGTTGTGTTCGCGAGTCTCTCGCATCGTGGCCTTGATCGGGCGGTCCATACATGCGCCTCGGGTCGGGGGTCCGGTCTCGAAGGCCGGGTATCGGCTTGGGCGGAGCGCGTCTCGGTCTCGGCCGTGACGGGCTGAGGAACTTTGTCCAGCTTGTGAACAAAGGCAGAATAACCGCTTTGTCAATAGGGTTTGCAAAGTCCCCCCACCGCGGCGGTCTACGGCGTCCAACGTAGGCGTGTTTCGGGCCGGAATCGGGTCTTCGGCGAGGCTCGAACCGTGACGACGCCGGGAGTCGCGCGCGACCTGAAGTCGTTGGCCAATGTCACGCGGGGTGGCGCTAACGGGCGAAATGCCGACCGATGCCGAGGTGATTCACACAAGCTCATCCGATCCACGCTTGGCCCGAGTGGTCCAGTGGCTTTCGGAGCCGCATGCGACCCACCAATTGCCGGTTACGGTCACCCCCGGTGACATTGGGGTGTGATTTGAGTCAGATGCCCGGATAGCGTCACCCCGGGTGACATTCGGGTGGGAAGCGCCCCGCGCCGGCCCCGCTCCGTCCCGCGTGCCGCTGCCCCGCCCGGCCCCGCCCTGCCCCGCGCCGCGTGCGCCCCGTGACGGGCGGCCGCCGCCGCAACGCGCTAACCTGCCCATGCAATCGAATACAAGCCGTTCGAACAGGGAAGCCGGTGCGAAACCGGCGCTGTCGCGCAACT
>PMXR01000029.1 GCA_003171035.1 Chloroflexota bacterium | reverse complement strand
GAGGCGTTGTGGCTGGGCCTCGACAGTGAGACCCGGCTTCGCGGCAAGGGCGTCAGCGCCTGCGCTACGTGCGACGGTTTCTTCTTCCGCGACAAGGAGATCGCCGTCGTCGGCGGCGGTGACAGCGCCCTTGAAGAGGCCCTGTACCTGACCCACTTCGCCAGCAAGGTGCACCTGGTCCATCGCCGGGATGCCTTTCGCGGCAGCAAGATCATGCAGGCCCGCGCGGGCTCACACCCCAAGATCGAGCTCCACCTCAACCGCACGGTCGAGGAGATCCTTGGAGATCAGCATGTCGAGGCCATCCGCCTCGGCAAGACCGACGAGGCCGGCGAAGAGACCCTGCCGCTGCAAGGCGTCTTCGTGGCGATCGGCCACAGGCCCAACGTGGCGGTCTTCCGCGACTGGCTCGCGACCGACGAGAAGGGCTATCTGAGCGCCGACGGCGCCACCACCGCCTCGAACATCGAGGGTGTCTTTGTTGCCGGGGACGTCGACGACCACCGCTATCGCCAGGCCGTGACCGCGGCCGGCGAAGGCTGCCGCGCCGCGATCGATGCCGAGCGCTGGCTCGAGGCCCAGGCCTCGCTGGACCACCACGCGCCGGCCACCGCGGAGATGGCTCGCTGAATGCCGCTCTACGCCGATCGGACGGCTGCCGCCGGAGGTAGCTCCTTCCGATGAGCATGCGTGGTGGAATGGGCCGGGGCGGAGGCGGCGGCTGGGGCTTGATGCGCTCGTTCCGTCGGGACGAGACCGTCAAGTCGCAGCGTCTCTCGGCCGGCATCTTCCGCCGCATCGCGCACTTCGCGCGGCCGTACCGCCGGATGCTCGCCGTCTTCCTGGTCCTGATCGTGATCGACGCGCTGCTCAGCGCCGCCAATCCGCTCATCTACCGGGCGATCATCGACGATGGCATTCTGCCGCGCCACTCGGCCGTCGTGATCGAACTGGCGCTGCTGCTGGCTCTGCTCGCCTTCTCGGACGTGGTCCTGTCGCTGTGGCAGCGCTGGATCTCGGCACGGGTCGGCGAGGGTCTGATCTTCGACATGCGAACTCAGGTGTTCGCGCACTTCCAGCGGATGCCGATCGCCTTCTTCACCCGAACCCAGACCGGCGCGCTGGTCAGCCGCCTAAACAACGACGTGCTGGACGCGCAGCAGGCCTTCACCGACACCTTCTCGTCGGTGCTGGGCAACATCATCAGCGTGGTGATCACGCTGATCGCCATGCTGATCCTGTCGTGGCAGATCACGCTCGTGGCGCTGGCCCTGCTGCCGATCACACTGCTCCCCGCCCGCTTCGTGGGCCGGCGCATCCAGGCCATCACGCGCGAGAGCTACAACCTCAACGCCAAGATGATCTCGACCATGACCGAACGGTTCAACGTGGCGGGAGCGCTGCTGGTGAAGCTGTTCGGTGAGCCGATGCTGGAGATCAAGAGCTTCGAAGAGAAGGCCGGCCGGGTTCGCGACATCGGCGTCACCCAGGCCATGTATACCCGGGTCTTCATGGCCGCGATTCTGCTGACGGCGTCGCTCGCCACGGCCCTGGTCTACGGCTGGGGCGGTGTCCTCGCCGCCGACGGCGCGCTCCAGGTCGGCACCGTCGTCGCCCTGACCGCCTACCTCAACCGGCTCTACGGCCCGCTGATGGCGCTCTCTAACGTGCAGGTCGACATCATGACTGCGCTGGTCAGTTTCGACCGCGTCTTCGAAGTCCTCGACCTCAAGCCGATGATCGACGAAAAGCCCGGTGCCGTCGCCATCCCCGATGGACCGGCCACGATCGAATTCGACCACGTGGACTTCAGCTATCCGAGAGCCGAGGAAGTCTCGCTGGCCTCGCTCGAGTCGGTCGCCGTGCTCGACCAGGCGCCTTCGGCGCAGGTCCTGTGCGACGTCTCGTTCACCGTCAAGCCCGGCCAGCTGGTCGCGCTGGTGGGGCCGTCGGGCGCCGGCAAGACGACGATCAGCCATTTGATCCCGCGCCTGTACGACGTGCGCGCCGGGTCGATCAAGATCAACGGCGTGGACCTTCGCGACGCGACGCTGGAGTCGATCCGCCACATGGTTGGCATGGTCACGCAGGACGCCCACCTGTTTCACGAAACGATCCGGGCCAACCTGCGCTACGCCAAGCCCGACGCGACCGAAGAGGAGTTTTTCGAAGCTTTGCGCGCTGCTCAGATCCTGCCGCTGGTCGAGTCGCTTCCGGCCGGTCTCGACACGCTGGTCGGCGACCGGGGCTACCGCCTGTCGGGCGGCGAGAAGCAGCGCATAGCCATCGCCCGCCTTCTGCTCAAGGCGCCGAACATCGTCGTTCTCGACGAAGCCACGGCTCATCTCGACTCCGAATCGGAGATGGCGGTGCAGAAGGCGCTGCAGACGGCGCTGGCCGGCCGGACGTCGGTCGTGATCGCGCACCGCCTGTCCACGGTCCGCGGCGCCGATCAGATCCTCGTCGTGGTCGACGGCCGGATCGTCGAGCGGGGCCGTCACGCCGAGCTTCTCGCGGCCGGTGGCGTGTACGCGGACCTCTATCGGACCCAGTTCGCCCGCCAGGGCGCCGCCGACCCCGATGCGTCCGAGCCGCGTGGCGCCGCGGAGCCGAACGCGGCCGACGCAAGCGCGGCGGAGCCGAGCGCCGCGGACACGAGCCCTGCCGGTTCGGCGGCCTAGAAGCGCGCTCGCGCGGGAACGAGCGGCTCCCGGTTCGGCATGCCGCTTGAAGTGCGGCTAGGCTTTCCGACACGAAGACGCGTGCCAGCGCCGCATTAGCACCCCAGGAGAAACGTTGGGCGAGAAGCAGGTCGGACTGAGATACGACGGCGGGATGAGGTTCGTCACCCGGACCGGCTCGGGCCACGACATCGTGGTCGACAACGCCGCCGGCAATTCCGGCCCCCGCCCCACCGAGCTGGTCCTGGTGGCCATCGCCGGCTGCACCGCCATGGACATAGTCGACATTCTGGCCAAGAAGCGCCAGGTGATCGATGGCTACTCCGTCGATGTCTCCGGGACGCAACGCGAGCAGGCTCCCAACGTCTTCACCGACATCACCGTCACGCACACCATCGAGGGCAACGTGGAGACGGCCGCCGCAGCGCGAGCGATCGAGCTGTCGGCTACGAAGTACTGCACGGTCAGCAATCAGATCGCGGCCGGGCCGACCCGGATCAGCCATCGGTACGTGATCAAGCGGCCGGGCGGCGACGGCGTCGAGCCCAGCGAGGAGTCGGCCGAGGTCGTGGTGACCGGACCAATGAAGGATCTCACGGCCGTATAGGCAGTCGTATGGCAAACGAGGGCATCGCGTGCACTACGTAGATCGTCTGTCGAACGCGCTCTCGCCGCGGGACGAGACTGCTCGCGCCGCCGATCTGCCAACGGTGGTCGCGGGCCGCCGCGTCTGGCGCGTCTGGGCGGTGGACTTCGACGCACGCATCGTCCAGGTGATCATCCTCGCGACGCTCATCCTGATACTGCCCGCCACCAACTCCTTCCTCGGCTCCGAGTTCGGGGGCGTGCTACTCCAGCTCGTCCTGCCACTCCTGATCGTCGTGGCGGTGTGGCGCGAGGACCCACGACGCTACTTCTTGCGGATCGGCGAGTGGAAGCTCGGGCTCGCAGTGACAGCCGGGGCCGTGGCTGTCATGGCGGTCGTCATCTGGTACTCCGGCCACCAGCCCGACTTTCGCACCTACTACTCGGGCCTGGTCGGCGGCAGGCCACCGTTACAGCTGATCTACGACACCGGCATCGCCATGTTCGCCTGGGAATTCTTCTACCGGGGCTGGCTGCTCGAGGCGTTCGGTCGCAAGTACGGAACGGACGCGATCTGGCTGCAGATGATCCCCTTCGCGCTGCTGCACGTCGGCAAGCCGGAGATCGAGCTGCTCTCGACTGTCCTCGGCGGCGCCTTCTTCGGCATCCTGGCCTGGCGCACCAAGTCGATGCTGTACGGCTGGCTCTTGCACTGGTTCATGATGGTTTGGATCCTGCTGATCGTTTCCTCGCAGATGTAGCGCGCCGCGCGGCGACTGGCGCTGACCACCGGCGCCGCCCCGCGCCGAGTCGGCCTTGCATGACTATTCATCCGTCCGTATAATCATGCGACCATGACCACCTCCCCATCGACCGCTCCGAACCGCGCCGTCGCCACCTCCACTGCCGCCCCTGCGGCGAGCCTGGGTCCAGCCGCGGCCCGAGCTCGAGGCGCCGGTGAGATGATCAGCGTCGGCGTCGTCGGCGCGACCGGCTACGCCGGCGGCGAGCTGGTGCGACTCTTGCTCGGCCACCCCAACGTCAGGCTCGCCGGTCTCTACGGCCGCAACCGCGACAACCAGCCGATCGAGACATCGCATCCACACCTGAGCAGCTCCGGACTGGTTATCGACCAGGCGATCCCCGAAGCCGATGCCATCTTTACCGCGCTGCCCCACGGCGTGGCGGCGGGCATGGCGGCCGAAATCGTGGCCCGCGGGTCGGCGCTGCTGGACATAGGCCCCGACTTCCGGCTCCACAACCCCGCCGACTATCCCACTTGGTACAAGTTCGACCATCCGGCGCCTGAGCTGCTGGCCCAGGCCGTCTACGGCTTGCCGGAACTGCATCGCCGCGAGATGCGCGACGCGGCCGCCCGGACGCCCACGGTCATCGGCCTCCCCGGCTGCTACCCGACCGCCACAATCCTGACCCTCGCCCCCCTGGCCCGAGCCGGGCTGATCGGCGATCTCGCCGTCGACGCCAAGGGTGGTGTCTCCGGCGCCGGACGCGAGCCCAAGGCGGACATGCTCTTCTCCGAGGTCAACGAGAGCGTCAAGGCCTACGGCCTGTTCAATCACCGCCACACGGCCGAGATGGAGCAGGAGTTGCAGGCGCAGGGCGAGCGTGGATCGCTTGGCAGCCGCGACGCAAATCCGGGCGTGGCTACGGTGGACTTCCTGCCGCACTTGATCCCGATGACCCGCGGCATCCTCACCAGCTGCCACGTCCGGCCGACGCGCCCGGTGACGCAGGCCGATCTGGATGCCCTATACGAAGAGGCCTACCGCGACGAGCCGTTCGTCCAGGTCGTGGCCGATCCGCCTGCTACCAAACACGTCTTCGGTAGCAACGTGTGCCGGATCTGCGTCAAGGTCGATCCTCGCAGCGGCCGCGTCCTGGCTATCGGCGTCATCGACAACCTCGTCAAGGGCGCTGCCGGTCAGGCCATCCAGGCTCTCAACGTCCTCTTCGGACTGCCCGAGACGACCGGCCTCGAGCAATACCCGATCGCTCCGTAACACTCACGCTGCCGCTCGCCGGACCGTCCCGCCCCGACTCCGCGGCCGCCCCAACGCCACCTGGAGGGAACTGAATCTGATGCACCCAAGCCCAGATCGAACCACGACCGCGGGTGCGGCACGCGCGGCCGACCTGCCGGCACTGCCCGAGCGGCTGCCCGCCGTCGAGATGCGCGCGGCGATGCCGGGCGGATTCCGGGCCGGTGGACTCGCGGCCGGCATCAAGCCCTCGGGCCGCCCCGATCTGGCTGTTGTCGCAACCACGGGCGGCTCCGCGGCCGTAGCCGCGGTCTTCACCACCAACCAGGTCGTGGCGGCGCCGATCAGGCTATCGCGGGCGCATCTCAACGCCACTGAGGTGAGCGGTGGCGGGCGATTCGGCTGGACCGACGCTGTCGTCGCCACGGCCGGCGCGGCCAACGCAGCCACAGGCACCGGAGGCGAGACCGATCAGGCCGAGGTGAGCAAGGTCCTGGCGGCACTCCTTGCCACCGAGCCCGACCGCACGCTGGCCGTCTCCACGGGCGTGATCGGCGTCCGGCTGCCGATGAAGAACGTGCGCGACGGGCTGGCTCGCCTCATCCCGGAGCTGGCCTCGACGGACGCCGGCCTCGAGGCTGTGGCCGCCGCGATGATGACCACGGACACGAAGATCAAGCTGGCCACGACGACTCTCGAGCTGGCCGGACCTGAGGGTCCGGTGAGGGTGACCGTGAGCGGCATCGCCAAGGGCGTGGGCATGATCCATCCCCGCATGGCCACGATGCTGAGCCTCATCCTCACCGACGCCAGCGTTGCGCCGGCAACGCTGTTCGGCCTCCTCTCCCCGATCGTCCAGCGCACCTGGAACCAGATAAGCGTGGACGGCGACACCAGCACCAACGACACCGTCTTCCTGCTCGCTTCGGGCGAATCCGGTGCGGCCGTGGCGGTGGCCAGCAACGAATCCGTGCGGCTGGGTGAAGCGATCGAGGCCGTGGCCCGGTCCCTGGCTCGCCAGCAAGCGGCGGACGGCGAAGGCGCTACGACGCTGATCACCTGCCAGGTGAGCGGCGCGGCCGACGATTTCGACGCCCGGGCGATCGCCCGCGGTGTCGTCAGCAGCAGCCTCCTCAAGGCCGCGGTCCACGGCCGAGACCCCAACTGGGGCCGGGTCGCAAGCGCTGCCGGCAACGCCCGCCTGCCCGACGAAAAGCTCCTCGAGGCGGCCGGGTTGCACCACATCGAGGCCGTGGCGAGAGCCGGCCGGGCACCCGAACTGGATCTGGACAAGCTCAACATCGCCATCGCCGGAACGCTCGTCTTCAAGGGCGAGCCGCAGTTCTTCGACCGCGTGGCCGTCCGCGAGGCGATGGAAGCGCCCGAAGTGCTGATCCGCCTGCATCTCGGTCTGGGCGGCGGTATCGGCGAGGCATTCGGCTGCGACCTGACAGAAGCCTACGTTGTGGAAAACGCGGAGTACACGACATGAGCGAAGTCCTCGTCCTCAAGCTCGGCGGCACGACACTGGCCGACCAGGCGCACGTCCTGGACGAACTCGCCGCCGTCGCTCGAAAGCGGCCGGTCGTCCTGGTCCACGGCGGCGGCAAGCGAATCACCGAATGGCTGGAGCGCCTGGGCGTTCCGAGCCGCTTCCAGGACGGCCTGCGCGTCACCGATCAGGCCGCGCTGGACGTGGCCGCCGCCGTTCTCCGCGGAGTGGTCAATTCCGAGCTCGTCTCCGACCTGCGCGACCGCGGCGTGGATGCCGTCGGGCTGTCGGGCGTGGACGGCGGCTTCATGGTCGCGGAGCGCGTACCGAATCTTGGCCTCGTGGCCCACGTCGTCGGGATCCGGCGCGACTTCATCGACACGCTGCTGGTGGCCGGGCAGGTGGCCGTGGTTGCGCCGCTCGCCCGAGACGAGCAGGGCATCGTCTGCAACGTCAACGCCGACGACGCCGCGGCCGGGATTGCCGCCGGCCTCGGCGCCCGCCAGCTCGTGCTGATGACCGACGTCGACGGCATCCGCGACGCGAGCGGTCGGAAGATCGCCACTATGGCCGCCGACGAAGCCGAGAAGCTGATCGCCGAGGGCGTCATCAAGGGCGGCATGGTTCCCAAGATTCGGGCCGCGCTGCAAGCTGTCGGCTGGCCCGGTTCGGAAGCCGTCATCGCCGATTCGTCCGACCCGCACGCGCTGAGCCGCGCCCTCGACGACCCCGACTTCGGAACGCGCATTACGGCCACTCGCGAAGCGGCCGAGGCACCGGCCGGCCCGGCGTGATGAGATGAGTTCCATGGCCATCAACGGGAGCGGCGCGAACGTCAAGCAGGCCCGGCAGCGGACCCTGCTCGACCTGGTCACCCGCACCCCAACCGGCAGCCAGGAGGAACTCGTCGAGTTGCTTCGCGAGGCCGGCTACGAAGTGACCCAGGCCACGGTAAGCCGCGACGCCGCGGAACTGGGCCTGGTCAAGGTGCCGCGCGGCGACCGACACGTCTACGCCACGCCCGAAACCGCTGCCACCGGGAACCTGTACGACACCCGGCTCCGACGCCTGCTCGAAGACATTCCCGTCCGTATCGGCCGCAGCGGCATGAGCCTCGTCCTGCTGGCTACGCCGGGATCGGCGGGGGCAATCGCGCAGGCGATCGATCAATCGAGCCTGCAGGATCAGGTCGGAACCCTGGCCGGCGACAACACGCTCCTGGTGCTGTTCGAAAACGACGCCGCCCTCGAACGGTGGCTGGTCCGCTTCCAGACCTATCAGCCGGCGGGCGCCGCGTCGCTGCCGGCCGTACTCCCCTACACGCTCACGGAGGCCCCTCGATGAAGAAGGTAGTGCTCGCATATTCCGGCGGACTCGACACGTCCGTCGCCGTCGCCTGGTTGCGCGAGCAGTACGACGTCGAGGTCGTGACTCTGACCGTCGACCTCGGCGGCGGCGTACTCAAAGAGGACGTAGACCGGCGGGCCATAAGCGCCGGAGCCTCGCGCGCCTACGTCGTCGACGGCCGCGAGCGATTCGTGCGCGACTTCATCTGGCCGCACGTCCAAGCCGGGGCGCTCTACCAGGGCGTCTACCCGCTCGCGACGGCCATGGCCCGGCCGATGATCGCGCAGCTGCTCGTCGAGGTGGCCCACAAGGAGGGCGCCGACGCGGTCGCCCACGGCTGCACCGGCAANNGGCAACGACCAGGTCCGCTTCGATGTGGCGACGCACGCTCTCGACCCATCGCTGGCCGTCATCGCCCCGATGCGCGTCGGCATGGGCCTCAGCCGCGAGCAGGAGATCGAGTACGCCAAGGCACGCAACATCGAGATCACCATCACCAAGGACTCGATCTATTCGATCGACGTCAACCTGTGGGGCCGATCCATCGAGGCCGGCATCCTCGAAGACCCGTGGACGGCGCCGCGCGACGACGTCTACCGCTGGACCGTGGACGCCGACAAGGCACCTGCCGCGATGGAAATCGTCATCGGGTTCGAGGGCGGCGTGCCGGTCTCGCTCGACGGCGATCGGGTCGATCCGGTAACTCTCGTCGAGCGCCTGCACGAGCTGGCCGGCGCGCACGGCGTCGGCCGCATCGATCACGTCGAGGATCGGCTGGTCGGGATCAAGAGCCGCGAGATATACGAAGCCCCGGCCGCGACGGTCATCCACCGCGCCCACCGCGCCCTGGAAGGGCTGACGCTCTCCAAGGACACGCTCCGCTTCAACCGGATCGTGGCCGACGAGATCGCCCAGCTCACCTACGACGGCCTCTGGTTCAGCTCGCTGCACCGCGACTTACGCGGGTACGCGGCCAGCAGCCAGCGCGTCGTGAGCGGCGACGTCCGGATCAAGCTCGACCACGGCAGCGCCACGGTCACAGGGCGCCGCAGTCCGCTGTCGCTGTACGAAAAGTCGCTGGCGACATACGAGGCCGACGACACCTTCGACCACGCTGCGGCCGTGGGCTTCATCGAGATCTTCGGACTGCCGCTCCGCACGGAGGCGGCCCGTCACGGGGCCGTCGGCAAGAGCCACGGCGCGGCCTGGACGTGGACGGAGCCGCTCCTCGAGGACCTGCCGGCGAAGATCTACGACGCACCCGTGGCCGCCAAGTAGTCCAGGGAGCCCGCACCATGGCCGACCAGGTCAGACCCGCCGCGGCGCCTTTCGACGCCGAACGCAAGCTCCGCGAGCTTTCGTTTCTGCACGAGTTCTCGAAGCTGCTGACCACGGCCCGCAACTGGGACGAGTTGATGCGGACGATCGTCGACCGCACGACCGATGCCCTCAGCGTCGAGGTCTGTTCCGTCTACCTGATGGAGCGAGACGCGGCGCGGCTCCGCCTCGCCGCGACCAACGGTCTGGATCGCGATCAGATCGGGTCCGTGACGCTGGCGGTCGGCGAAGGCCTGACAGGGCACGCGGCGCTGATCGGCCAGCCGGTTGCTTCGACGGATGTCCGAATCGATCCGCGCTTCAAGTGGGTGCCGGGCTTCGACCAGTCGCAATTCGTCTCGATGCTGTCGGTGCCGCTGCCGTGGAACGACACGGTCATCGGTGTGATCAACGTCCAGGCAACCGAGACACGCGCCTTCTCGCCCGAGGAGGTCGAGTTCCTGGTCACGATCGGGGCGCTGCTGGGCGGCATCGTCGAGAAGGGCCGCCTGCAGGCCGAGGCCGAGGAACAGCTCGAGACGCTGACCGCACTCGACGGCGCGCGGGCCGAGTTGCTGGCCGTCGTAACCCACGAGCTGCGCACACCTCTGGCGGTTGTCAGAGCCTACGTCGACCTGCTCGCCGACGCGGCCGTCGACGCCGGCTCGACCGCGATCGGCGGCGCCGGCTCGTCGGCCTCGTCGGCATCGGCGGCCTCGCCGGGCTCGGCGGCCTACGCGGCCTCGGGCTCGGCATCGACGCCCGGCGTGGGCCCCAAACCGGAAATCGTCGAAGAGTGGCGGGCGCAGGCCATCGCCCAGGTGACGCGCCTGGACCGCCTGGTGGATTCGATCCTGGCTTCCGTCCGCGGCGAAGGTCTGGCCGCCGGGCTGGCGCGGGTCCCGTTCGACATCGCCCGCGCCGTCAACGACACGATCGGCGAGATGACGCCGTTGCTGCGTGGCCATCCGCTGAGGCGGACCGGCACCTGGGAAGAGTTGTCGGGGATCGGCGACGAGGGTCGATTCCGCCAGGTGTTGGAGCACCTCCTCGAGAACGAGGTGAAGTACTCGCCTGAGGGCGGATCGGTCAGCGTCGGAATCTGGCGCGTGGACGGGGAGATCCAGGTCTACGTCACCGACGACGGGCCAGGCATCCCCGAGCCTGAATGGGAATCCGTCTTCGAAGCGTACGTTCGGACGGCAAAGCGCCCGCGTGGCTCCGGAATCGGGCTGTATGCCGCCCGGCGACTCATGGATGCGATGGGTGGACGTGTCTGGTTGGAATCAAATGGGTACGGTGGCAGCCGTTTTATGGTCGCGGTGCCCGAGATGCGCCACACTGACGCAAGCATCGCCGGCCCGGAGGCGGGGGTGATGTCGGAGGCGGGCCCGGAAGGGTAGCGAAACGGTAGCGGAGCGGAGGCATCAGGTGAGCGGTATGGGTCCAGGCGAAACGAGCCTGCTGGTGCTGGTCGTCGACGACGAGCCCGCAATGGTGGGCGCCGTCTCGGCTCTGGTCGGCCGCGCCGGTCACCGTGTCGTCACTGCCTACGACGGCAATACGGCCCTGCGCCGCTTCAGCGAGGAACGTCCGGATCTCGTTCTGCTGGACCTGGCCATGCCCGGCCTGGACGGCGTGGAAGTGTGCCGGGCCATTCGCCGCATGTCCCAGACGCCGATCATCGTTTTGACCGGCGAAGCCGACGAGCGCGCCAAGGTCGAAGCCCTCGACACGGGCGCCGACGACTACGTGGTCAAGCCGTTCGGCAAGCAGGAGCTGCTGGCCCGCATCCGTGCGGTCATGCGCCGCCGGGGCAACGACGCGGAGCCACACGGCGTGGGCGAGTTGCGCTGGGGTTCGGTGGTGCTGGATCGAGGCCGCCACACCGCAACCGTTTCGGGATCGGAAATCGTGCTGACCCGCACCGAATACAGCCTGCTGGCCGCGATGGTCGCCGCCGCCGGCCACGTCGTCACCCACTCGACGCTGCTCTCGGCCGGCTGGCCGGGCGAGCCGAACCCCGACCCGCAGTGGCTCAAGCCCCACCTCGCCCGCCTCCGCTCCAAGCTCGAAGAGGCCGGCGCCCCAATTCCGGCGTCCGTCCGCGGCGTCGGCTACCGGCTCGAAGAACCGGCCTGACCCGCCGATCCCGTCCCGGACCCCGAGACTCGACGGCACGCCGCCAGGCTACTTGCGGGTGGCAATTGCCCGTTGAGCGGCTCCACGTTACCTTTGGCGCGGCGCCGTGCTGCACGCGCCCCGAAGAGTGGCCGTTACCGTCCACCGCGGCCGACGAATTGCATTGCGTAGGGAGCATGGGAGCGGTGAATGGACGCGCTTGATCTTGCGCGGTGGCAATTCGGCATCACCACCGTTTACCACTTTCTTTTCGTCCCGATCACCATCTCGCTGGCCTTTATCGTCGCCGGGTTCCAGACCGCCTGGTTCAGGAGCGGCAACGACAAGTATCTGAAGCTGACCCGCTTCTACGGCGAACTGTTCCTGATCAACTTCGCCATGGGCGTCGTCACCGGCATCGTTCAGGAATTCCAGTTCGGGATGAACTGGAGCGACTACAGCCGGTTCGTGGGAGACGTCTTCGGGGCGCCGCTGGCGATCGAAGGCTTGCTCGCCTTCTTCCTCGAGTCGACGTTCCTGGGCATGTGGATCTTCGGCTGGGACAAGATTCCCAAGTGGGTTCACCTGGCCGCCATATGGATCGTGGCCGTCGGCACGCTCCTGTCCGCGTACTTCATTCTTGCCGCGAATGCGTGGATGCAGCAGCCCGTCGGATATGCGATCAACAACGTCTCGCATCGGGCTGAGCTCAAGGACATCGGCGCCGTTCTGACCAACCCGACCGTTCTGCTCGCATTTCCGCACGTCATCGCCGGCGCGTTCATGACCGGCGGGGCGTTCGTCCTGGGAGTTGCTGTGTGGCGGCTGCTGCGCCGGAGCGGCGCGGACGTCGAGACGTTCCGGACCGCCGCCAAGGTTGGCGCCGTGACCCTTCTGATGGGCGGAGTATTCGTGGCCCTTTCGGGCGACCAGCTCGGTCAGCACATCGCGGTCGACCAGCCGATGAAGCTCGCGGCGGCCGAGGATCTGCAGACGACACAGACGCAGGCCCCGTTCTCGATATTCACGCTGTGGGACCTCAACGGCAAGGAAGTCTTCTCGCTCAAGGTCCCCGCCTTGCTATCTATCCTCGCCACGCACAACCCCGACGGCACAGTCCAGGGCATCGACAACCTGCAGGCGCAGTACGCGGCGCAGTACGCGGCGCAGTACGGACCCGTCAACTACTCGCCAATCGTCCCCGTCACGTTCTGGTCGTTCCGATTCATGATTGGGGCAGGCAGTCTCGCCGCTCTGGCAGCGATCTGGTTCCTGTGGCGGATGCGCAAGGGTCGGCTCCCCAGACCGATTGAAGTGCTGATAGCAGTGGTCTTGCCGCTGCTGCCGCTGGTCGCCAACTCATTCGCCTGGATATTCACAGAGATGGGCCGTCAGCCGTGGCTCGTCTACGGGCAGCAGCTGACTTCCGCCGGAGTCTCGCCCAACGTCTCCGCCTTTGAGGTGGGCCTGACGATGGTCCTCTTCACGCTGCTATACGGCGCCCTGGCCGTGGTGGAACTCGGGTTGCTGACCAANNACGGCCGTGCTGCACAACATCTGGTTCATGCTCATCGCCTTTCTTTGGATCGGCTATTTCGTGCTCGAAGGCTTCGACTTCGGGCTGGGCATCCTGCTGCCGTTCCTGGGCAGGAACGACGCCGAGCGGCGGGCTCTGATCAACGCCATCGGACCGGTCTGGGACGGCAACGAAGTCTGGGTTCTCGTTGCCGGCGGAGCGACCTTCGCCGCTTTCCCGAACTGGTACGCCACGCTGTTCAGCGGCTTCTACCTGGCTCTCTTCCTGATCCTGGTGGCGCTAATCCTTCGCGGGGTGGCGTTCGAATACCACAGCAAGCGCGACAGCGCCCGCTGGCGGCAAGGCTGGGATTGGGCGATCTTCATCGGGTCGGCGGTTCCGGCGCTGCTGTGGGGCGTCGCCTTCGCCAACATCGTCGCCGGCGTTCCGATCGACAAAGACATGAACTTCACCGGCGATCTGCTGACCTTACTCAACCCGTTCGGGCTGCTCGGCGGCGTGGTCACGCTGACGCTATTCATGACGCACGGAGCCGCCTACATAGCTCTCAAGACCGAAGGTGTGCTGCGTGAGCGGGCCAACAAGCTGCTCGTCTGGATCGGTCTCGTGGCTGCGGTTGCCGCCGTGGCGTTCCTCGGCTGGACCCAGGCCAAGAACATGGTCGCGGACTCCGCGGCCGTCTCCGTGCTTGCGGCCCTGAGCCTGGTCGGGGCTCTCCTCGCCAACAGGTTGCGCCACGAAGGCTGGGCCTTCATCGGGACCGCGTTCACGATCGGGCTGGCCGTGGTGGCGCTGTTCATGAACCTCTACCCCAACGTCATGCCGTCCTCGACCAACTCGGCGTTCAACCTCACGATCGACAACGCCTCGTCCACCGACTACACCCTGACGATCATGACCGTCGTGGCCGTGATCTTTACCCCTCTCGTCCTGCTCTATCAGGGTTGGAGTTATTGGATCTTCCGCAAGCGGATTTCGGCCGGCCGAGTTCCCGACGTCGCGAGCTGAGGGTGGGCGTGAGGACCCGGTCCTGAGGGCCTTCGACCCTCGGCTGCTCCGCTACGCCCGCGCAACTTCGGTCGCTCTTGCGGCTGCGGTGGCGCTCGGCCTGGCTACGGCTGTACTGGCGGTGGCGCAGGCATGGCTTCTGGCCACGGCGATCAGCTCGGCCTTCATGGGCGGGGCCGACCTGTCGAACCTCCGAACGACCCTTGCGGCGCTGGCGGTCGTGCTCGCGGCGCGGGCGGGGATTGCGTGGGCTCAGGAGTGGGTGGCGCGGCGCTGTTCCGCCTCGATCAAGTCGAGCCTGCGAATGCATCTGCTGCGCCACGTGGCGACGAACCTGCCAGGTCTGGAGAGCGGTCGCGCCAGCGGCGAGGTCGTGGCCCTGGCGACGCGCGGCCTCGATGCGCTCGACGCCTACTTCGGCCGCTACCTGCCGCAGGTAGTGCTGGCGGTGGTCGTGCCGGTGGTGGTCGTGGCTTGCCTGGCCACTGCCGACCTCGTGGCAACGTTGACTGTCGCGCTGACGCTGCCGCTGATCCCCTTCTTCATGGCGCTCATCGGATCGGCCACGGTCAGCCTGCGCAAGCGGCGCTGGGAAGCGCTGGCGCGGCTCTCCGGCCACTTCCTCGATGTCGTCGCCGGCCTGCCGACGCTGCGGGTTTTCGGTCGATCCGGCGCCCAGCTCGAGCGCCTGGAGCGCGTCACCGACGAGTATCGCCGCGAGAACATGGCCACTCTACGTGTCGCCTTTCTGTCGGCCTTCGCCCTCGAACTTGCCGCGACGCTCTCGGTGGCGATGGTCGCGGTTGGGGTTGGGCTGCGGCTCGTCGATGGGCTCATGCCGCTCCAGACCGGACTATTCGTGCTGATCCTCGCGCCCGAGGCGTACCTGCCGCTTCGCCAGCTGGGCGCCAGCTACCACGCCTCCGAGGAAGGTCTGACGGCGGCCGGTCGAGTGTTCGCCATCATCGAAGTGACCGATGCATCCGAGAGTCGCGGGCGCTCGCGACACAGGCGCGGCGGTCGGGGCGTCCCGGCGCCGGTGCTCGTGGCGGCGGCATCGGGGCGCGTGTCCGGCGGCGGCGCCGTCCCGGAGATGGCCGGCGCCGAGGTCCGCATCGAGGGCGTGACGGTCAAGCAGCCCGGCCGCGGGCTGGAGGCGCCGTTCGAGGCGTCGCTCGTGGTCAAGCCCGGCCAGGTCGTCGCCATCGCCGGCCCGAGCGGTATCGGCAAGAGCACGTTGATAGACGTCGTCCTCGGGCTGCGGACGGCCGACTCGGGCAGCGTCCGCATCGCCACCGCCGATGGCCGCTCGGTGGCCGTCGAATCGCTCGACCGTGAGGCGTGGCACCGCCACGTAGCCTGGGTGCCGCAGCATCCCTACTGCTTCCCCGGAACGGTGGCCGACAACGTTCGGCTGGCCGCTCCCGACGCCACCGACGCGGCGGTTCGCGACGCGATGGACGCCGTGGGGCTGGACGACCTGGAAGTCGGCGCCCGCATCGGCGAGGGCGGCTCCGGCATCTCGTCGGGGCAGCGGCGGCGGATCGGAGTTGCTCGGGCCCTCATCAAAGACGCGGAGGTGCTGATCCTCGACGAGCCGACCGCCGGACTCGACGCCGCTTCCGAAGCCACGGTGCTGGCCGCGGTCGCGGACTTTGCGCGGTCCCGCAACCGCGCCGTCCTGCTGGTTGCGCACCGACCCGCGGCCCTGGCCATCGCAGATTGCGTGGTGTCCATCAACGCCCGGTCGGCGGTGCCGGCATGACCGCGCTGTGGCGCGTGGCCCTCATGGGTCGCCCCCTGTTCGGCAGAATGGCCCTGGCCGTGCTGGCCGGAGTTGCCGCCGCGGGCGCCGCGATCGGCCTGACCGCGACCTCGGCCTGGCTGATCTCACGTGCAGCCGAACGACCTCCCGTCCTGTATCTCATGGTGGCGATCACGGCCGTGCGTGCCTTCGGCATCAGCCGCGGCGTGTTTCGCTACGCCGAGCGTCTCGCCAGCCACGACGCCGCATTCCGCGTCCTGTCGCGGCTCCGGGGTCGAGCCTATGCGCGGCTCGAACGGCTCGCCCCGGCCGGGCTGGCCGAGTTTCGCTCCGGCGATCTTCTCGCCCGGCTCGTCGAAGACGTCGACGGTCTGGCCGACTTGTGGCTGCGAGTCCTGATCCCCTACTCAATCGCGCTGGTGACGGTGACGGTGGCCGTGGCGGCTGTGTGGCTGCTCGTGCCCGCCGCCGCGATCGCCCTGGGCGCTTCCCTGCTGTTCGTCGCCGTCGTGGTCCCCATCTTCACGATCCGGGTCGCACATCGCGGCGAGCGTCACATCGCCGGCGCCCGCGGCGAACTCGCGGCCGCAACGGTCGAAGTCCTGGCCGGAGCACCCGAACTGCTGGTGGCCGGGGCCACCGAGGCGCGGCTGGCCGACCTGGCCGCCATCGACCGTCGTCTCGCTGCGGCCGAAAGCCAGACCGCCGCGGGATCGGGGCTGGGCGCGCTGCTATCCGGGCTGGCCGGCGGCGCAGCGATCTGGGTTGGCTTGCTGGCCGGCATCGCCGCCCTTCGCGGCGGTTCGATCGAAGGCGTCGCTCTGGCGGTCGTCGCGCTGACTCCGATCGCGGTCCACGAGGCGGTGACGGGGCTCGTGCCCGCTTCCCAGCATCTGCCCGGTCTCGCGGCCATGGCCGGCCGGCTGCTGGATATCACCTCCCGCCCCGATCCGGTGGCGGAGCCGGTGGTGCCGGCGCCACTCCCCGCCGGCCCGTACGGGCTGCGCTGCCGCGGCCTGCGAGCCCGTTACTGCCCCGAGGACCCGGACGCGCTAGTCATGCCGGACATCGAACTCCGGCCGGGTGAGCGGCTGCTGATGACGGGGCCGAGCGGTTCGGGAAAGAGCACCTTCGCCGCCATCCTGGTCCGTTTCCTCGAGCCGTCCGCCGGAACAGTCGAACTCGTCGGGTCGGATCGATCGGTCGACATCCGCAGCCTCTCCGGCGACGACGTGCGCCGGCTCATCTGCCTGTGCGCCCAGGACCCGCACATCTTCGACACGTCGATCGGCGAGAACGTCCGGCTGGCTCGACCCGGCGCAACTGACGCGGAGCTTCTGGCCGCGCTCTCCGCCGCGCAGCTCGACGGCTGGATCGAGTCCCTGCCCGACGGCCTGGCTACGATGGTCGGCGAGCATGGCGCCCGGCTTTCCGGCGGTCAGCGGCAGCGGCTCTCCCTTGCCCGCGCGCTTCTGGCCGGGGCGCCGGTGATCGTCTTCGACGAACCGACCGAGCACCTGGACGAAGGCATGGCCGGGTCACTCGTAGCCGACTTGCTGAGTGCCACCGCCGGTCGCACGGTGATCATGATCACCCACCGCCCGGAGCTGGTCGGCTCTACGACCTGGGCCACTCGGGTGGAGCTGGGCGCGGGCCAGGCGATCGAGGCTGCATCGCTCTAGCGCTGTATATGTCCGAGGGCCAATGGTCAATTCTCTGGGCCCTCGTCCGTGGCGCTACTTCTCTTGCCAGTCCAGAGGCCCAACGGCATGAAGCTCTGGAGCCTTGTCCTGCCAGCTATCGGGCCGGGGCCCCGACCAGTCCGGGACGGATGCCCAGAAGGCATTCCAGCGCGCGTTCACCAGCTCACAGATCGCGTGGCCACTCGCCGAGAATGTGGCTCCGCCGCTGTCGATCTTGATCTCGTCGCCGTGCCCGCCCTGCTCGGACCATAGGCCTACGAGCAGGTACTCCTCCCTGGTGTTCTCTTGCTTGAGTTCGCAGAAGCCCACCTGAGTCCACAGTAGTTGAACTCGTCTCAAAGGTCGGACGAATCGAAAACCGCGCTCGCCTATTGCCACATGCGTCCGCAAGAACCACGCCGCGCAAACGAATGGGACAGCGCTGCCTACAAGAATCATGATGGGCGATTGCAGACCCTCTCCCGAGAAACCTCCAGCGCCGATGGCAGCCAGCCCCGCCAGGACCAGGAGTCCGCAGCCCATTGCTGAGAACACGACGACGCCGTACCGGCTGCCGACGAATACGGTGCACTCTCCGAGTTCCTGGTCGGAGATAGTCCTTCGCCCACTGAACAACCCCCGAAGCCCCATTCCGACCCTCCGCCTGGTCACCGCGGCAGCCCGCACCTTGCCTTGATCCTACATCGCGTTGGCATCTGCGGTCTGGCGGGAGGCAGGCTCTATTGTCCAGCGCAGCAAACAAGAACCCGCGCTACCTGCCGAAAGGAGCGCGGGTCGATGTTGAAGGTGTTCTATTCGCGGGCCGACTCTTCGCCGGCAGCCGACTTACGTCGGCGGAAGCCTGAAATGAACGCGAGTCTTGGACCCTACTCGGCGACGTGTGCGCGAGACGGGGCGATGAACCAGGCCACTACCAGAACGGCGAAGGCGAGGAATGCGACTGCGATCATTTCTTGGCTCCTTCGGCTGAACCAGTGGGATGTGCGATCCCGTGCATTGACTGGAAGTCTAGATAAGGAGTCGGCGCAAATCAGTAGCGCATAGGTAGATCATTGGTGACGCTCCGGTAGCGCGACGGTTGCGGTTGAGTAACGATCGACCATTTCTGGGCGAGGCATTCCGCTAGGACTGCTAAGGCAATCCGTCAGGATTGCCAGGCGACTTCGCCGTGCTGCGAGGCGTCGAGGCCGGCTTCCTCTTCCGATTCCTCGACTCGAAGCCCGACGAAGTGGTCCACGAGCTTGAGGATGCCGAACGTCACGACGGCGCTGTAGATCCAGGTCGCGGCGATGGCGACCAGCTGGACAAGCACCTGGTGGGCGTTGCCATCGATCAGGCCGCCCTTGGTGATGTAGGTGTTGATCGCAGTCGTGGCGAAGACGCCGGTGAGCAGGATCCCGAGCGTACCGCCCACGCCGTGGACCGCCCAGACATCGAGCGCGTCGTCGATCTTGAGCCTCTCCCGCAGGATGATCGCGCCGTAACAGACCGCGCCGCCGATGAAGCCGATGACGATCGCCGAACTAGGGTCGATGAAGCCCGAAGCCGGGGTGATGCACACTTCGCCGGCAATCGCACCGCATACGGCCCCGATGAGGCTGGGCGAGCCCTTGTGCAACCAGCTCATCGTCAGCCACGTCAGTGCGCCCATACCCGCGGCCGTGTTCGTCACCAGCACGGCGTTGACGGCCAGCTCGTTGGCCGCGCCGGCAGAACCGCCGTTGAAGCCGAACCA
>PMXR01000079.1 GCA_003171035.1 Chloroflexota bacterium | reverse complement strand
CAGCACGGCGGCGTCGTCGGTCTGGCGCGGCGCGTCGAGCAGGTACACGTCCCGCCCGATCATCTTTCCGCCGCGAACCGCGAAAAGCTGGACCGCGGCCTGGTTGTCCTCGCGCGCCAGCCCCAGCACGTCTTCCTCGGTGGTGCGGTGGGCGGCCATCTTCTGGCTCTCCATCGTCCGCTCGATCGACTTGACCTTGTCGCGCAGCGCGGCGGCGCGCTCGTATTCGGTCGCCTCCGATGCCGCCTGCATCTGGTGTGTGAGCTCGCGAACGACATCTTCCTGGCGGCCCTCGAGGAAGCGTTCGATCTGCTGGATCTGGGCGCCGTATTCGGCCTTGCCGATGTAGCCGACGCACGGAGCCTGGCAGCGTTTGATGTGGTACAGCAGGCACGGCCGCTCGATAGCCTTGCGGCCCTCGTGGATGTCGAGCGTGCACGTCCGAAACGGGAAGAGCCGCCGGATCAGGTTCATCGCCTCATCGACGCTGCTCGCCGACGCGTACGGCCCGAAGTAGCGGCTGCCGTCGGCCGGCAAGCGGCGCGTCCGTTCGACCCGCGGGAATTCCTCGCCCGTGATCTTGATGAACGGGTAGCTCTTGTCGTCCTTGAGCCGGACGTTGTAGCGCGGCCGGTAGCGCTTGACGAGGTTGATCTCGAGCAGCAGCGCCTCGCTGACCGAGTCGGTCATCGTGTATTCGAGGTCAGCGATCTTGTCGATGACGGTCCGGATGAGGTGTATCTCGCCGCCGACCGCCTGCTTCTGCCAGTAGCTTCGGACGCGGTTGCGCAGGCTCTGGGCCTTGCCGACGTACAGCACCGTGCCGCGCGCATCCTTCATCAGGTACACGCCGGGCCGGTCGGGTAGTCGCTTGAGGGTCGCTTCGAGTTCTGGCGTCACCGGGGAATTGTACGGACAGACCGCTCCGGGCCCCACGCTCCGAAACCGTGCCCGAGCCGAGATCCGCTCGTCAGCCGCCTGACGGCGGGCAGTGTCCGGCTGCGTTGCAGGCGTTGAGGTAGCCCTGGAACTTGGTCGCCCATTTTGTGAAGAAGGGGTCCCCCGTGATCTTGGTCAGGTACATGAGCTGCCCGATCACGAGTTTGTGATAGAGCACCGTCTGGAGCCTCCCGCGCTGAAGTGTGCCGGGCGTCGTGATGTAGTAGTGAGTCCAGGTACCGGCGTCGTAGTACGGCAGCAGCACTTTCAGCGCGGCGAAGCCACGATCCGGGGCCGTGAGATCTGCCATGGCCACGTCGTCGTGGAGGTAGGTCGCCGCTTCGTAGAGCCCCACCATCGAGAATATCCAACCGTTGAGCACGTTCGGCGCGCCGTAGCTACCAAGATATTCCTCATAGACGATGTAGGTCTTGGAGCCAACCGGGACCGGCGTTGCGACGCCGTGGTCGTGATCTCGATCCCGCTCGAAGGTGGTTCTGGCCTTGGTAATCGCGCTTAGACAGTAGGGGTCGCCCGTGATCGAGTAGGCCCTCAGAAGAGCGCTCATGGCCACGCCCTCGGTCATCGCCGACCACCACGGCGGCTTCATATGTCCCCACTTGAAGTTGAATAACCATCGTCCGTCGCGGAGTTGATTCTTCAGTAGCCAGTCGATCTGGATCAGGAATGCAGCCTTGTCCGACGCGGCGAGCTTCGGATCCTTGTCGATCAACCAGCGGTCGTAATACTCGAGAGCGGCCTGGGCAATCTGCGTCGGCGTGTACTGTTTTCCCAACGGAGCGGCGTACCTCTTGAGCACGACGCCGTTTGCGTCCTTGAATGCCGAATCGTCCGGCATCCAGTTGCGGAAATATGCCGGCATCGGCTGGGTGATAGCCCAAGGCGTGGGGGTCGGCCGGAGCGTCGGGAGAGGCGACGGGGTGGCGCTCGGGGACGGCGTCGCCGCGCTGGAGATCAGGCCTGAGACGTACGTCGTCGCGACGCCGTGCGCGGCCGACGCGCAACCTGCCGCAATGACGACCGCAAGAGACCCGGCAACCAGGCGCTGCAAGACCCGCCGGGCAATCGCCGCGGACCGATCGCTCGACCGCGTCTGGCGCGAATGTGGATTCAAATGCCCACCCTCTGATTGCCGGCCATCCGGCTGCGAGAATGACGTTGGGACCGCTCGGTTCTTGTTCCTCGGAAGATCTATCGGTAGTTGGGCGCCGAACGCGCAAGTTCGATGTCGTGCGGGTGGCTCTCGATCTGGCCGGACTGGGTCAGCTGGACGAAGCGCGCTTTGACGCGCAGGTCGGCAATCGACTCGGCGCCGCAGTAGGTCATGCCAGCCCGAACGCCGCCGATCAGCTGGTACAGGATCTCCCCCAGCGGTCCCTCGACCGACAGGCGCGCCTCGACGCCTTCGGGCACGAGCTTGTGGCGGTCGACCTGCGGGTAGCGGTCGCTGCCGGCCGACATGGCGCCCAACGATCCCATGCCGCGGTATTCCTTCATGACGCGTCCCCCGACGCGCTCCGACTCGCCCGGGCTCTCCTCGGCGACCGCCAGGAGACGGCCGAGCATAACCGAGTCCGCACCGGCGGCCAGCGCCTTGACGATGTCGCCCGAATATCGGATGCCGCCGTCGCCGACGATCGGCACGTCGCGCTCGTGTGCGACCGCGGCGCACATCATTATCGCGGTGAGTTGCGGCACGCCGACGCCGGCGACGATCCGCGTCGTGCAGATGGACCCCGGCCCGATGCCCACCTTGACGCCGTCCGCTCCCGCCTCGATCAGCGCGGCCGTTCCCTCGGGAGTGGCGACGTTCCCTGCCAGGATGTCGATCGAATCGCCGTACGAGGCGCGGTATCGGCGGAGCGCCTCGATGACGTTGCGCGTGTGTCCGTGCGCCGTGTCGACGACCAGCGCATCAACGCCGGCACGAACCAGCGCCTCAGCCCGGGCCACGGAATCGGCACCGACGCCGACCGCGGCGCTGACCCGGAGCCGGCCCCGTGCATCGACGTTGGCGAGAGCCGAATCGGCGGGCACGGCGGCGGCCTTGACCGCGGCCACTTGCTCGGCCTGGCGTTCCGGGGCCTGGTTGCGATGTACGACGCCGATGCCACCCTCGAGGGCGATGGCGACTGCCATCCGGTCCTCGGTCACTGTGTCCATCGCGGCGCTGACCACGGGCGTATTGAGCGTAATGTGCCGCGAGTAGCGGCTCATAACGCTGGCATCGCCCGGCAGGATCTCGGAGTACTGCGGGATCAACAGCACGTCGTCGAACGTCAGGCCCATCAGAGGCTGACTCAAGATAGCGCCGGAAACCTCGCCCGCACCGGCTCGTCCAATCGATATCGCCATTTCGCCTCGATCCACTTCGCCGCCCGCCTGATCGACCTGCCGGCCGATCCGCGCCTGGAGGCCGGCGCTGACCCAGTCCGATGGACTGGGTCTGGTTCGCGGACATTCTACGGATACCAGGCACTCCGCGTCTGGTCGAGCCGCCCGGCCGCGGGGACGGGACCCACATCCGTTCCTGATAGACGAACGCCCCGCCCTCTCGCCGCAGTGGACGCGAGGACGGGGCGCCGCCCCTGTCCGGCTGGAGGACTACCTCCCGCCCGGGATTACGAGACCCAGAAGCCGAAGGTGTAGAGCATGACGAGCATGCCCATCAGAAGCGTGCTCACCAGAACCCAGGCCCGATCGAAGGTGATCTTGCGTCCGAGCGATGCCAGCATCAGGAAGATCGCGGGCACGGCCAGCACGTATCGATCCATGCCCTGCGCCGACGAACTGAAGACACTGAGAGCGAGGATCCCAAGGCCGAAGAGGGCGACACCGGGCATCTTCCGGAACAGCCAGACGGACGCGACCACAGCCACGACGACGGCCAGCAGATCCAGGCCGATGTAGACCGTGGACGAGGACGGCAGTGCGCCCTGGGCGAAGATGCCGCCGGTCTTGTCGACGCCGCTGAAGAAACTGTCGACGACCTTGCCCCACATGTCGATCGAGTAGTTCACGTCGAAGGTGCGGTGGAAGAAGTTGTCCTCCACGAGTTGCCAGTTCTGGCCGAGGATCGAGTCCTTCCAGACCAGGAACACGGCGATCGGAGCCAGGGGCACGATTGCCGCGGCGGCGAGTCGCACGGCTACCAGCCTGTCACGCAGCGCCTCCCGGTTGTTGCGGAGCGTCTCGAACCACATCACGCCCGCCATCCAGGCGAGGGGCAGAGCCAGCACCAGGCCGGTCGGCCGGACGATGGCCGCGAGAGCGGCGAACAGCGTCGCGAGCACAACCTTCTTCTCGACGGCCATGGCACACGCCATGAACGCCAGCCCGATGAACAGGCCCTCGGTGTAGACCTGGGCCAGGTAGAAGCCCGTCGGGAAGACGAGCAGGTAGAAGGCGGCGCGAAGGCCACCGGCACCGCCCCAGCGGCCCTTCTCAGCGGCGGTTTCGGCGTCGGCCGAGTCGGAGTCCTTGCGACGGGCCAGAGCGCCCATCAGTCGCGCCAGGGCCAGCATCGCCAGCAGTCCGCCCAGGGCGGAGACGATGACGCCGGCCAGCGCGGCCTTGCCGTCGTCGGTCTGAGTGGAGAGGCCGGGCACGACGTTCTCGACCGCGACGACGCCACGCATCGCCATGGGATAACCAGGCATGAAGGCGTAGTTGAGCGAGGTCCACTTGTTCGCGGGCTGGCAGGCGGGAATGCCAGAACCCTGGCCCGGATAGTAGGCCTGGGTCAGCGGATCGTTATACCCGTTGAGCGCGATCGAGATGTAGTACTCGGAGTCGTAGGAGACGTGCTCGTTGTATGCGGGATCGTTGAGATGGGCCCGGCACTGCAGGTTGACGTCGGTGGTGGCGTACTGGGTCCAGGAAAGGACAGCGTCTGGCCGCGCCGGCTGGAGCCGAGCCTGGACCACGATCTGGAAGGCGCAGACGACGACAAGCCAGACGAACCAGACGGCCGCGATTCGTGCCACGTCGCCGGTCGGGCGATGTCGAGCCAGGAGGCCCACCACGCGGTGTACGGGAGACGGCGGCGCCTCTACCGGGCCCGTGCTATCCGTGTTGGCCTGAGCGTCAGGCGTTTGCAGCGTGCTCACCTGTTCCTCCGAGCGTCGAGTCCGGGCGTTGGGCCGATCCTGGCCGGCTAGATTTGGACGACGGGAACAGGGCCGCTCTCGCCGGTGACGCAGTTGGCACGCGACGCAGACGGCACGCCGCGAGCCGACCCGAACCTACGAGTCCCTAACTCCCAGATCGTGGCCCGAGCATACGAGATTACAGGCGGGCTCGTGGCTCGCCGCCGCCGAAACCGACCTGAGAGGGCGGCCGCCGCACGACAACCGGCCGGCGTCTAGCTGTGGAGCTGGTAGACGCGCACGTAGTCGACCGACATGGTGGCCGGGAATACGGTGTCGGGGCTTATCAGTCCGGCGAACAGCCCTCCGACGGCGAGGTTGAGAAGTATGAAGAAGTCGTGGTCGAACACCCAGTCGTTTGGCGCAGCGTCGGCCGGCTTCACCTGGAAGTACTGCTTGCCGTCGAGCGTCCACTTGACCCCAGCCGGCGACCACTCAACCGCAAAGACGTGGTAGTCGTCGGAGAGCGGCGCGGTCGTGAGGACTGTACCGCCGAGTCCCGACCCGCCCGAGTAACCGGGGCCATGGATCGTGCCGTAGAGCGTGTTGGGAGTGCGCCCGACGTTCTCCATGACGTCGATCTCACCGCAGCCGGCCCAGCCCTCGGTGTCGATGTTGGACCCGAGCATCCAGAACGCGGGCCACAGACCGACGCCTGTGGGCACCTTGATTCGAGCCTGTACCAGGCCGTACTTGAACTGGAATAGGTTCTTCGTGAGCAACCGCGCCGAGGTGTACTGGCACGGCCCGTAGTAGCAGTCTATGGAACCGTCGGACTTACGAGCAGTTATTGCCAGGTGGCCGTCTCCGTCCATCGCCGCGTTGGACGGGTCCTTCGTGTAGTACTCCCACTCGTTGTTGCCCCAGCCCGATTGGGAGCCCAGGTCGTAGCCCCAGTGCGCCGGATCGGGCGGGGTCCCCGCCTTGCCGTCGAACTCGTCATGCCAGACGAGCTGCCAGGGTCCGCCGGAGGCGGCCGGATCGGCAAACGCCGCCGTTGCGCCGGAGGATGGCGTCGACTGGGCCCCGCCGCAGCCGGCCGTCGCCCCGGCCAATCCGATGACCAGAGCCGATGCAAGCAAGACGGCTCGATTGAACGGCCGATTGCGCGCAGCGTCCATGAGGATCCGGGGCGCCACAGCTGATCTCACAACTCTCCTACCGCTTTGGGAAGTTTTGCCTGAAACGAGATCGGACCGCCGGAGCGCCCGTTCCGCTGCACGGGGCCGACGGCGCTCGATTCTCTGACTACGAGCTGGGTCTCCAGGACAACGTGTCGCACCACGCCGTCGGGCGAAGCGGCCGACTGGAGCAGCACGTTCACCAGCTCTCGGCCCATCTCCTCCATCGATTGCCGCACGCTCGAGAGCGGCGGATGAGTCGACAGGGCGACGATGGAATCGTCGAAGCCGACGATCGCCACGTCTTGCGGAACCCGGCGACCACGGGCATAGAGGGAACTCAAGGCGCCTGCGGCCATCAAGTCCGAGGCCGCAAACACGCCATCGATGTCGGGCCGGCGCTCGAGCAGGATTTGCATCGCCTCCTCACCGCCTTCCCGAGTGAACCAGCCGACTTCCTCCAGAGCTGGGTCCGGCGTCCGGCCCGCAGCCCGAAGGGCCTCCAGGTAACCGAGACGGCGCGTCACGGAGGCAGGCATGTCGGGCGGACCGGTAATCGTGGCGATCGCGGACCGGCCTTGGGCTATCAGATGATTGACGGCGGCGATCGCCCCGCCCCGGTTGTCGTTGTCGACGCTTGTCACACCGGCGCCCCGCGGCGGAGCCCCGCCGACGACCGCGGGAATCCCAAGCGATCGGAGATGTTCCGGCAACGGGTCTTCGCCGTGGAGAGAGATAAGAATGACGCCGTCGAGATGGCCACCGGTCAGGTAGCGCTCGGCACGCCTTTCCTCCTCGGGCGTCTGGCATAGCACCAGGACGAGCTGAAGGTGCCGGGCCGCGAGACCCGCGCCTATGCCCCGCAGGACCTCCGCGAAGAATGGGTCGGCGAAGATGCGGCCCGTCGGCTCGGCGATGACGACGCCGATCGAGTCGTTCCGGCGCGTGACGAGGCTGCGCGCGGCCCTGTTCGGAACATATCCGAGCTCGTCGACCGCGCGATTCACCGCCTGCCGGGCTGCCTGCCCGACAGTCGGGCTGCCATTGACAACACGTGATGCTGTCGCGCGAGAGACTCCGGCCGCCCGAGCAACTTCCTCGAGCGTGCGGATTCCCACGTGGTCACCTCGCGAATTCACGACGACGGAAGGGCGTAGAGGTCTGTACGCCAACAATACCCCTTGACGAGGCCGATACTTGCTGCGGTTTGCTGCACGATTGCACCTGGAAGTACTGAGGCGCGGCTGCCCGCCCCGTCCCTGGCATCGGCCCTGCGTCGCGACTCCAGCCGACGTAGTCTGTCCTGGACAGGAGGTGCGCCTTGGAGTTGCGTCGACTCGGCCGATCGGGCCTGATGGTTTCCGCGGTCGGGCTGGGAACCAACAACTTTGCCGGCCGGCTGCACGATGAGGCCGCCCGACTCGTTCTCAACGAAGCGGCCGAGCAGGGTGTCACCTTTATCGACACCGCGGACGTTTACGGCCGCGGCTCCGAGGAAGGCACGGGCGGCTCCGAGAGCCAGCTGGGACGCCTTCTCGCCGGCCGGCGAACGCGCTTCGTGCTGGCCACGAAGTTCGGCCTGCCGATGACCGAGTCGCTGCTCGAGCACGGGGCCTCGCGACGCTGGATCGTGGCCGAGGCGGAGAACAGCCTGCGCCGCCTGCGGACCGACTACATCGACCTGTACCAGATCCACTACCCGGATCCGGAGACTCCGATCGACGAAACCCTGCGGGCCTTGGACGACCTGGTGTCGTCGGGGAAGGTGCGGTACGTCGGCCACAGCAACTTCGCCGCCTGGCAGATTGCCGATGCGGACTGGACGGCCAGAACCGAACACCTGGCGCGGCCGATTTCGGCCCAGATGCACTACAACCTGCTGACTCGCGGAATCACCGCCGAGGTGATCCCCGCCTGCGCGGCTCACGGTCTCGGCGTGATCCCCTACTTCCCTCTCGAGTCCGGGTTTCTGACCGGCAAGTACGTGCCCGCCGGATCCGGACGCGGCAGGCTTGCCGAAGGCCCCCGTGCCGCCGAGATCATGACGGAGAGCAACTTCGAGCGGATCGCCGCGTTCGGCGGCTTTGCCGCGGAGCGCAGCCACTCCCTGCTGGATCTCGCGTTCGGTTGGCTGCTGAGTCAGCCGATCGTCGGCTCGGTCATTGCCAGCGCCAGCACACCGGAACAGGTTCGGGCGAACGTTGCGGCGGCCGAGTGGCGTCTGCCGCCGGCCGACATGGAGTCGTTCGGGGCCCTCTAGGAACTCGCCCGGTCACGTCTTGCGCGTGGGCCTCCGTGCCGCAAGGCTGCTTCGCAGAGCGATCCGAGCCGGGGTCATCGCCTCGAGCGGGTCCGTATCGACCGCCCACGTCTCGAACAGCCCGGCGCAGCCCGGGCATTCGTACACGACCCTTGTGCCCACCCCGGGGTAGCGGCGCCAGGGTGGAGCGACGTACAGCACTTCCGACAGGATCAGCCACGCTCCGCACGATGGGCAGATGTCGCGGGTGAGGCTCGTCATCACCGCATCGTAGCCGCGTCGTGCGGCAAGTCGAGTCGGGGGTCTCCCGTAAACGACGCGCCGCCCGACACGTGGATTCGCCACTCCCGCGACGTCCCGGGCCGCTGTGGGATCATCTCCGGCGTGACGGATGCAGGCGACAGCACAAGCAACGGGGCCAGACCGACGTGGCCTGTGCGTCCGTTCGGCCTGGCCGGCGGGCTGATCGGCCGCGACCCGGACATAGTCTCCACGAGCGTGGTCATGCTGCTCGGGCTCGGGATGCTCGGGGCGGGCCTCGAGATTGTCCGTGCTTCTGGACGGTGGGGCTTCACGTACGAGGGAGCGCTCGGGGGCGTTCTGTCGCAGCTCGCAGTCACGGGTCCGGCGGCCGTCCTCATGGCTGCCGCCGTCACGGCCAACGTACTGGCCGGCGCCGTGGTCTTGAGACTGCTCGGGACGCCGCCGTTCCATCGACTCTCGGACCTGGTCCTGGCCGGGTTCTCCGCGGCCGTGGTGATCGACTCGCTCGCGCTGTTCCTTCTCGGCAGCATCGGCTTCTTCGGCTGGCCCGAATTGCTCGCTCTGCACCTCGCCGCCGGCGCGGCATACCTTGCAGGACGCCGGCGGCGCCCACTCATGGCGGCGGGCGTGCATCTGCGTATCTCGCGGCCGGCCGTCTGGTGGTTGCTGGTGCTCGCCGTCTGGGCCGGGCCGCTCATCGTCCAGCTCGCCTCCCCTACCGTCCCCTTCATGGACGTGCTGCCGAACCACGTGGCTCCCGTCGAGCACATCCGGGTCTTCGGCAGCTTCAGCACGCTCACGACCTCGCCCTCGCCGATCTACGGGCCGTCGCGGCTGATGCTCGGCTACGTCGCCCTCCTCGGCCAGGCCTCGACGATCACCGGGCTGCACGCGGTACTGGCGGACGCGGCTTTCGCCCTGCCGCTTACGGTCCTCGTGGCGCTCGCACTGCGCCGCCTCAGCGGCCTCCTGTTCGGCGGCAGTGCCAGCTTCTGGGTGCTCCTCATCTTCCCGCTGACGTTCACGTTCATGCGCATCCCGGACAGCCGCGGCACTGTGGTGGTCTTCCCGGTGGCGGCCTGGGCCCTGTGCACGGTCGCAGCCGAACTCCATGCTCGAGCCGGCTGGTCGTGGACCGCGTCGCGGCGTCCGGACTTGAGTCTCACCTTCGCTCTCGCGGCAGCGTTCCTCGTCCATCCACTCGTTGGCCTGGTGGGGATCGCGGCGGTCGGCCTGGCGCTGCTGCTCTATCCGGCCGACCTGTCGCGCCGCGTCTTGCCGGCCCTGGCGGGCGGCCTCGTCATGGCGCTGCCTCAGGTTCTGACGATGGCCGCTGTAGATGCACCCTCCTGGGTTGGCGCCGTGTTCCTCGTCGCCGGATTCGCCGTCGCCTGCGCGTTGTCGTTCGCCGTCGGAGTGGCGGCAGACTTCATCTCCGCCCGAGGCGACCGCTGGCGGGCGGCAACGGCCCGCCTGTTCGACGGGCCCGCATCTCCGGCCGACATGGCGCGGGCGGCGTTCCTCGGCACCGCGATCGTGCTGCTGCTGAGCTGGGCCAGCGCGATCGTGGTTCCGTCTATCGACCCGTCCAATCCCACCGACCCGTCGGTCGAACTCATGCTCGACTTCCCTCACCTCGTCTGGCTGTCGCTCTTCGGCGTGGCGATCTCGGTCACGCGGCTCGGCCGCGGCTGGGTGCTCCTCGGCTGCGGGGTCGTCGCCGGGCTGGCGGCCTGGACCGCCTCAGGTCTGATTGGTTCGGCCGACCTGACCCAGAAAGCGGTGCACTATGAAGTCCCCAAGTCGATCGAGTACTGGCTCCCGGTAATGCTGGCCATAGGCGGTGCCGGCGGCCTGGCAGCTTTGGCGCGGCAGCGCACGCTCGGCCCTATCAGGCCTCTGGCCATCGGTCTGGTGCTGCTGGTTGCGATCTTCCCCAACGAGCAACCCCTGGCGACCAACGTGCAGATCGGCGAACATCGCGCGGCCGAGTCGCTCGGTCTTGCTCTCCGCGAGGCCGAACTCGGCTACTGGAACTTCAACAGCTATCCCGACACCCGGCTGATCATCGACGCGCCACGCCAGCAGGTCGTGGATGAATTGCGCGCCGAAGAAGCGGCCGGCCGATTGGGGCCGTCGACAAAGGTCCTCAACATCGCTTCGTGGTTCCAGGAGTGGGTGGCCATCCCGATAGGGGCCTTCACCGGGGCCATGGAAAGCTCGATCTCGCTGTCGCCCGAGCTCAGCATCCATACCGTCGGCGGGCGGCTGTACGGCTTCGATCGGATCGTCCCGGAACTCGCCTCGGGGTACGGCTACGTGGTGCTGCAACCCGGAGGCTTGCCACCGGATCTGGTCAGCAAGACCGAGGCCGAGATCGCCGCCGCGGGCTACCGCCGGATATGGTCGAACTCGTTCGCGTACATCTACGCCGCGAACTGACCCCGGCGTAGGCTCCCCAGCCGGAGCTCGGTGGCACGGCCGTTCGTGCGGGCTACCACATGATCCCGTCGTTGTCGGACTCGGCCACGATCAGCGCGTAGAGCGCCTTCTGGCTCATCGTCTTCATCCCGGCCCGAACGTTTCTGTCGTTGCATGTCAGGCCGCACGTGTCCATCACCGAGTACGTTCCGGCCGAGTCGTCGTACCCCACTACGGTGACGAAGTGATTGCCCGCCGACTTCTTCGACTTCAGTTTCCAGAACGGCAGGGAGTTCGCGCCGTCTGAAGTCCGAGCCGCGATGACCACCGGCACGCCCATGCCGATGTCGGCGTGGACGTGGTCTAGTAGCGCTGCTGCCGTCAGGTCCGAAGCGTGGACTATCACGTAGAAGTAGTTGAGCGCGGTATGCCCGGAAGCCTCCCAGTTGATCGCATCCACCAGGTTCTCGACGTACGTGGCCGGATGCGAACCCCACCTCATGACGCCGGGCCGCGACCACCATGAAAGGCCCTCGTCCGGCGCCGGCCACTCGACCTCGGCGAGGTAGGCGATCATCCCCCGCCCGTAGCCGCCGGCGTCCTGCGCTTTCCAGTACGTGCTCGCATAGCGGTTTGTACCGAGATTGACCGGCTCCCGGAAGGTCCCGGACTTGGTCGTCACCGTATCTCTCGCCGAGGGCCAGTAGTACAGGACCACGGTCCCCGTGCCGGGACCGCAGAAGAGGATGTAGTTGTAGTCGGTGTACGCGACGCTCTTGTCGTCCCGGCCGGTCTTGGGCGGTTCCTGGATCAGGCCGGACCACGATGTCGGCAGTTGCTTGGCCGTCGGATAGACCGACGCCGGCGGCGGCGCGGCCAGGATCGTTACCCGGCCTGATGAGTCGACCGTCACCCGGCCGGCATTCTTGGCCAAGACCAGGTTCGGATCGGCCGCCCATGGATGATCGGTCTGGGTTGGCACGGCGGTCGGCATTTTGGTGGCTGTTGCCACGGCTCCAGGCGTGGCGACGGGACTGGCGCTGGCTCCGGCGGTGGCCCCGGCCGATGCCGACGCGGAGCCGAACGGACCGGACGGGGTCTCCGGCGTCGGCGACGCCAGCGCAATCTGCGACGTCGCGGAAGCTGAGCCGGTCGGGGCCGGAGGACCACCCGAGCCCGATGCCACCGGCCACAGCACAACAACGCACAGGGTCCCGCACAAGGCCAGGGCCAGAGTTCTTCGCGGCCACGGCAGAGTGGGAATCATCGGACCGCGGTCATGCTGGCGTCGTAGGGAGCGGGCCGGTTCAGGGCTCTAGTCGCGCCGGGCATCCATCGACTATACGGCAGATGCGCACCGAAACCGCTCCCCACGCCGGCGGAGCCTGGATCGACACGTCCAGAGCGCTGATCGGCTCGTCGGCCACGGTGGTTTCGATGTCGTCCTGTTCTGAGACCTCGCCGAAACCATCAGCCGGAACGGATGGCCGCTACGCAAGTCGTCTGAGAGCGCTCTCTCAAAGCATTTGTTAAGTTGTTCTTGTGTCGAGCGTGAGAGCGCTCTCAGCGTGGCCTCAGACTCCAGGCCCGAGCGCTCTCGTGCGAAGACAACATCGTCTTGCTGCCGTAGGAGTCGGGATGCTCGAGGCTCGATTGAGGAGTCGGGCCTTGGAAGGCGGACGTTGTCGCCGGCAACGTTCTCGCCGACGGAATCTCTGGAGGACTCGACGCGATGGCACGGCGCCCTCGCCTCGAGACCGGCAATCTATCGAGCGGGTCATCGTCCAGTTCGGCTGAACCCAGTCCCGGCGGTTCATGCCCACAAGGGCGTTCGAAACCGACTCCTGTGCGGTGCCGCTCGCAGGCAAGGAGGAGTTTCCCGTTATGTTCCAACGTGCACCGGAAAGCCCCGCGCGTGGATCGCGCCGTGACCTCGGGCACCGCCTGGCGTGGAGCCTGGCGCTCCCATTGGCGCTTGCGTCCGTCATGACGACGGCCGGCGTTGCCGCCGCGGCGCCGCCACCCAACTTCGGACCGAACGTAGTAGTGATCGATCCGAGCATGTCGACGAGCCAGATCCAGGCGACCTTCGATGGGATCTCCGCTCAGCAGATACCCAACCAGTTCGGCAACGCGCGCTACGAGATCCTGGTCAAGCCCGGCACGTATGGTGCTGACGCCCCGCTCAACGTCACGCTTGGCTACTACACCGACGTGGCCGGACTCGGCGCCCTCCCGACAGACGTAGCCTGGCGCGGCACGGTGGATGCCTACAACCAGTGCGACAGCTCTGGCAGCTGCGTCGCCAGCAACAACTTCTGGCGTTCGGTCTCGAACATGACCCTCAACGTCGACGGCAAGTACAGCTGCTACTACGGCGAGTTCTGGGTCACTTCGCAGGCCACGTCCATGCGGCGGATGAACATCAATGGCAACACCACGCTCATGGACTACTGCACGGGCCCGTCCTACGCCAGCGGCGGCTTCATCGCCGACTCGGTGCTCACCGGTGGGATCACGAGTGGCTCGCAGCAGCAGTGGCTGACCCGCAACAGCAACATCTCGGGCTGGAGCAACGGCGTCTGGAACCAGGTCTTCGCCGGCGTCAACGGCGCCCCGGCCCAGAACTTCGGCGTCGCCGGCGGCGTGTACACCACGCTTGCCACCAACCCGGAATCGCGCGAGAAGCCGTTCCTCTATCTCGACTCGTCCGGGAACTACAACGTCTACGTCCCGAGTGCGCAGTTCAACTCCTCGGGCCCGACATGGGCCAACGGGCAGACCCCGGGCAAGTCGCTCCCGATCAGCAGCTTCTTCATCGCCAAGCCCTCCGATAGCGCCAAGACGATCAACGCGGCGCTGGACAAGGGCAAGAACCTGATCTTTACCCCGGGCATCTACAGCATCAACAAGACCCTCCATGTAACCCATCCCGACACGATCGTGATGGGCATGGGCCTGGCGACGCTCGAGGCTCAGAACGGCGCCATCCCGATGGCGGTTGGCGACGTCAAGGGTGTTGAGATCTCCGACCTGATCTTCGACGCTGGCCCGAAGAACTCGCCGGCCCTGCTGACGATCGGATCACCGCTCGGCAGCTTGCTGCCCTCCGGTCCGCACGGCGCCAGCGACCCCAACGATCCGACGACTCTATCCGACGTCTACCTCCGCATCGGCGGCGCCCACGTCGGCAAGACAACCGTGGCCCTCGTCGTCAACTCCAACAACGTAGTCATGGACAACATCTGGTCCTGGCGAGCCGACCACGGCAACGCGGGAACAGTCGGCTGGACGATCAACACGGCCGATACAGGCCTTCTCGTGACCGGCAACAACGTCACGGCCACGGGTCTGTTCGTCGAGCACTACCAGAAGGACGAGACGATCTGGGCCGGCCAGAACGGCAAGATCGTCTTCTTCCAGAACGAGATGCCGTACGACCCGCCGAGCCAGGCCGCCTGGACTCAGCGTGACGGCACCCTCGGCTACCCGGCCATCCATGTCCTGAACAACGTCAAGACGTTCCAGGCCTGGGGCATCGGAGCCTACAGCTACTTCAACCAGGGCCCGAACATCCAGTCCGCCAACGGCTTCGTGGTTCCCACGAAACTCGCCGCCGGCAGCGTCAAGGATGCGTTCACGATCTTCCTCTCCACCGCGGGCTTCGGTGGCATCCAGAACGTGATCAACGGAGTGGGCGGATCCTCGACGATCACCAACCCCGACACCGTCGTGCCGGTGGTCAGCTACCCATAGAAATCTGAACGAGACGCACCTCCAGTCGTCTCGTTTCCAAGCCTCGGATCGGGGCGGTCGGGCTTCAGTCCGGCCGCCCCGATCCTTGTACTCAGCGCTGAGCGGCCCCGACCCGTCTTCGGCCCGGCCCCGGCCCGGCCCCGACCCGGCCTCCGATCCAGCCTGGCCGCGGCTTACGAACGCTCCGCCGCATGCGTCGAACCGACCCGGCGGAAGCCGACGCGCTCGTACACGCGGGCCACGTCATCGTCCTGCGCCGACAGCAGCAAGTCGGGCACTCCGTGCTCCCGGGCGTGCCTGGCGAGCAGCGCGGTGACCGCTCCGGCCAGGCCGCGGCGCCGAGCATCCGGCAACGTGGCCACGGCCACGACCTCGGCCAGCTCGCCAACGGGTTGGTAGCTGCCGACGGCGAGCACGCCCGCATCTGACTCCGCGACGGCGGTGACGGTGAGGCCGCGCCGGACGCGGTCTCGCAGATGTTCGACCAGATCGGCGGACAGGCCTGTGGCGACGACGTCGCGCTCGGTCGCGCCAGCTGGTCCGATGCCGGTGCCGCCGAAGGTGAACGACACGTCCGCCACGGCGCGCCCGCTCGACACGGCGGCATCACCGGCGTCGATTATGCGAAGCCTGACGTCCGCGACCTCACGCGCAACGACGTTGCTCGCGGCGGCGACCATCAGCGCGTGGGTACTGACCTCGAGCCCATAGGCCCCGGCGAGCTCGACGAGTTCCGGATGGACTTCGTGCACCCACTCGATGGCGAGGTCAACGCCGTGTTCTACGCACGCCTTCTCGAGCGTGCCGAGATCGGCCGAAGTGATCGGCTTGCGGTGGGCCGAGGCCGGCCGGGCGTAGTAGCTCGACGGCGTCCGCCCGACGAAGAGCGTGAACGCCCCGGTCTCGACGGGCTCGGCGTCGGCGCGAGGGGCCGCGTCGAAGTACGCGTCCAACTCCGCGGCCGTCAGTTGGGTACTCCGGCTCAGCTTCTCGTCACCGGCAGCCCTCCACTCGACTCGCGGATTACGAGTTCCGTCGGGAAGATCACTTGCCTCGGCCGGTGATCTCCCGCTTCGATGCTATCCAGCAGCAGACGCACCATCTCGTGGCTCATAGCCTCGATCGGATGGCGCACGCTGGAGAGCGGAGGCTCAGTCGTCTGGGCTATCGGCTGATCGTCGAAACCTACGACGGCAACGTCAACCGGAATTTGCCGGCCCGAGCCCTGGATCACATGCATCGCCATTGCGGCCATCGTGTCCGAGGCCACAAACACGCCGTCGAGATCCGGCCGGCGCTCGAGCAGAAGGTTCATCGCTTCGACTGCGCCTTGCTGGCTGAAGTCGCCGACCGCCTCGAGCGCGGGATCCGCCGGAATTCCGGCTGCCTCGAGCGCGTCCCTGAAACCGAGAAGTCGATCCATGGCGGACGGCATATCGAGCGAACCTGAGATCGTTGCCAGCTTGCGTCGGCCCTGGGCGAGCAGATGCGCCGTGGCCGCGGCAGCTCCGCTGCGGCAATCGGCGTCGACGTAGCTGGCCCGCGCGCCCAGCGGCGCTCGACCACTGACAACCACCGGCACGCCCCGAGCGGCAATACGCTCCGGGAGCGGATCGTCGCCGTGCAGGGCCGTCACGACGATGCCGTCGATATGGCCGGAGGCGAGGTATCGCTCCAGGTGCTTCTCTTCATCGTAGGACTGCGGCATGACGAGCAGGAGCTGGTAAGCGTGAAGCGCCAACTCGGTGCCGATGGCACTGAAGAACATGAGGAAGAAGGGGTCCATGAGGATCCGGGAAGTCGGCGCCGGGATGATCACGCCGATCGCATTGCTCCGTCGCGTCATCAAGCTGCGCGCGGCACGGTTCGGGACGTATCCCAGCTGAGCAATCGCGCTCTCGACCGCACGCCGAGCATCCGAGTTCACTTTCGGGCTGCCGTTCATCACGCGTGAACCCGTGGCGAGCGAGACGCCAGCCAACCGGGCCACGTCCTCGAGGGTCACGTTGCGGTCGTTGGCCTTGTCGTCTTCCGGCATGTCTCGCCTGACCGTGCCCTTCTCGCCGTGCCTCACCGGATCTGGCCGATCTGGCGGGACGCGCGGCTATGGATTTGGATCGATCTCAGCGGACCGCCCGACCCTCCAGATTGAGGCGGCTGAGAAAGCGCTTACACGCTTCTTCGTACACGATATCACCCTCGGCAGCCAGATTTCGAGATAGCGCTTTCCCGCAGCGACGGCCTTCAAAGTTTCCGTGGCGAGCTACCACATGATCCCGTCGTTGTCCGACTCGTCCCGGATGAGCGCGAAGAGCGCCGCCTGGCTCATGTTCCGGACTCCGACCCGCAAGTTCCGGTCGTTGCACCTCAGGCCGCAGGTGTCCATGACGGCGTACGTCCCGGCGGCATCGTCGTATCCGACAACACTGACGAAGTGATTGGGCGCTTTCGACCTCACACGCCAGGCCGGCAAATGGTTGGTGCCGTCCGAGGTGCGCGCCGCAATCACCACCGGAACACCCATGTTGATGTCGGCGTGGACGCGGGCCCGAAGAGTCTGGGCAGTCAAGTCCGAAGCGTGGACGATCACGTAGAAGTAGTTGAGACGCGTCCGGCCAGAAGCCTCCCAGTTGATGCCGTCGACCAGGTTCTCGACGTACGTGTCCGGCTTCCTCACAGTCCATCTCATGATCCCCGGATGAGACCACCAGGACAGACCCTTGTCCGGAGTCGGCCACTGGACTTCACCCAGGTACATCATCATGCCGCGGCCGTAGCCGCCGGGATCCTCAGCCTTCCAGTAGGTGCTGGCGTACTTGCCCGCGCCGAGATTCACAGGTTCCTTGAATGTTCCGGACATCGTCTTGACGTTGCTCTTGGAGGCGGCCCAGTAGTAGAGCACCACGGTCGCCACGCCGGGCCCGCAGAAGCGAATGTAGTTGTCGTCACGATACGCAACGCCTCGATCGTCTGTGCCGATCCGCGGTGGCTCCTGTATCAGACCGCTCCAGCTGGTGTCCAACGAAGCGGCGGTCGGATACACGGGCGCAGTCGGAGTCGAAGCGAGAATGACCACCTGACCTGATGAATCGACGATCACGCGGCCATCGTTCTTCGCCTGAACCAGAACCGCGTCGGCTGCCCACTGCGTCCTTGGTGAGGGCGTGGCAGAAGGCGGGGCGGCTAGGGTCGCGGTCGGGTCGGCTGATGGGGAGGCAGGAAGGCCCGGCGAGGCAATCGACCCCGCCACGAGCGGGTTAGCGGCAGAAGGGATGGCAGAAATCGCTCCGACAAGACCCGGCTCCGGCGAGTCTGGCTGGGTCGGCGCAGCCGAACTATGGAACCAATGGGCGGCCTGCAATAGCAGAACGCCGACCAATATCGCGCACATGGCCAACGCGACGGCACGGCGAGACAATGGTCGCGCCGGCAGCGTTGGCTTCACGCCGCGCGGCCGACGGAGGATGACGGCGTTCTGGCAGGGAAGGTGCGGAACATCTTTCGACTATAGGGTCAGGAGCAAATCAACGCGATTCCGCGGTGAGGGCAGCGTACGACTCACGGGGGCTGACGGCCCGAACTTGGACGTATGTCGCAGAAAAGCACCGCCTGTCATCCCCACCACTCGCGCGCCGACTGGGGCGTCGCTCCCGGCATGGAATGCCCGCCGTGACTCCGTCCGCTGCTAGACTCGCGAGCGGCGCCGAGGGATTGGGCGGCGGGCCGGATTGCTGGAGGGCATCGTGCAGGACCTGCGTTCAATGGTGACCAAGCTCGGCACTGCCGCGCTCGTCGTCGGCGTCCTCGCGAGCTGCGCCGCGCCGGGCGGCACGCCGGCAAGCATGTCGCCGGGCGTCTCCCCGACGGGCAACTCGCCCTTGGACATTCCAGCGACAAGGTCGGCGATCGTGGCCAACTACCCGAAGGTTGACGGATCCACCACCACCGGGCCCCTGGCACGCCTGCTGGCGTGTGACCTGCTGAGCGTTCCCTGCGTCTGGTCGGCTCCCGCGTCGGCGAACATCGAGCGCACGTACATCCCCGATCCCAACGCCGCAGTTCCGTCGCAGACCGCGTCGACCATCACCGGGATCAAGTTCAGCACCACTCACAACGCCTACGTGAATCTCATCGACGGCAAGACGGACGTGCTGCTGGAGGCACGCCTGCCCTCGCCCGACGAACTGGCAGAAGCTAAGGGAAAGGGCGTCGAACTCGAGACACGCGCCTTCGCCTTGGACGCCTTCGTGTTCCTGGTCAACACGAACAACCCCACCGAGAACATGCCGCTGGCGACGCTGCGCGACATCTATGCCGGCAAGATCACCACCTGGAGCGGGGCCGGCATCGATCTGGGCGATCCGGCGGCGCACATCAACGCCTACCAGCGCGAGCCCAACTCCGGCAGCCAGGAGCTGATGAAATCGATGGTCATGGGCACCACGCCGATTGTCGACGCCCCCCAGATGGTCGTTCAGACGATGGCCGGGCCATACAACGCCCTTGGCGGCAATCCCGTGACCGGCGAAGGCGGGGACAGGCTCGGCCTCGGCTTCTCGGTCTACTACTACGCCGCGGTCATGTTCTCGAATCCGCAGGTCAAGATGATCGGCGTCGACGGAGTCAAGCCGACGTCGGCGACGATCTCGTCGCGGACCTACCCGCTGGCAGCCGAGGTGTACGTCGTGACGCGTAAGGACGCGGCCGCCGGAAGCCCGGCGCTCAAGTACAGGGACTGGCTGCTCTCTCCGGATGGCCAGCGCATCGTCAAGCAGAGCGGCTACGTGCCCGTCTCATAGCCCGACCGGTAGCCCTGTGCGGGACCTGGACAATAACCCTACGGCTGCGCCGAGGATGTCAGGTGATAGAGGCGGACGCGGTCCGGAGGCAGCGGAATCAACCGCGCTCGGATGATCGACCCGGGCACCACCGCATAGACCAACGTCCGGCCCGCCGGGTCCACGACGAAGGCCTCCAGCGAATCGATGGCCGGCCAGAGGCAGGCCAAGGCTTCGGCGACGTGGCCCAGGCGCTCAAGGACCAGCGGATCGGCTGCCTCCGCCGTGTCGCGCACGGGCCACTGAACCTCCACGCCCACGTCGTCCGGTAAGTTGGGCGTCGGGTTGCCCTGCTCCAAGAGTCTTGCGCCGATGATCAGGTAGGCGGCCGTGTTGGCTTCGGCGCCGAAATAGGCATGGATGGCAGCTCGCGCCTCAGACCAACCGCATGAACTCGTCGCCGGGGTTTGAGCCGCCGGCGGCACTGTGGCGCGGGGTTCTTCGAGCGCGGTCCCGGTGGCTTTGACCGCGGCGATGATGTCGTCCGTGGTGGGGTCGCGCAGGCCCACAAAGGCGCTAACGGGGAGGAAGTCCTTGTACCAATGCTGGAATCGGCCGTCGACGATCATTGGATTGACCTGGTCGAACACCCGTTGCGTGCACGGGATCTCGTTGACCACCTGGTATGAGATCGACAGCCCGCGCTCCAAGGCCTGGTGGTCGGCGGCGGCCATGCCCGACAGGGGCGTCGCCGGGTCGATCTGCGGGTCCACCAGCCAGATAGACAGCGTGAACTTGTCGCCGGTGGTCAGGTAGTGGGCCTCGAAGTCCTGTCCGGCGAGCAGTTGGTGGACCTGCGAAAGCACCAGCGCGGCTGTGCAGTTGACCGACGGCGACGGCGACGGCGACGGCGCGAGGGTCGGCCAGGCGGTCGACGCGGGCGAGGGGGACGCGGTTTGGCCCGAGCAGCCCAGCAGCGCTATGCACAGGCCCACGGCCGCGGCGATGGAGCTCACATGCTTCGAGGCCATCAGGGCTTGAGCAACCAGCTGGCGGCCGTCAAACTCCAGTCGTTGTTGCCGCTGCCGCCGGCGATCAGGATCCGACCGTCGTTCAGAAGCGTCGCGCTGAAGTCAGTGAGATCTGGGAACCCGGTCGCGATCACCTGGAACGTCCCGCTATCCGGGTCGAAGGCTTCGACGGTCCGCACGGCCGCGCAGTTGGAGTCCAGCCCGCCGAATACAAGCACTCGACCATCCTGGATCCTGATCGCAGCCGATCCCGTACGCGGCGTGCTCATCGGGCCCATCGGGCTGAACCTCTCGGTCTTCGGATCGAAGACCTCCGCGGCTACCGGGGTCTCACAATTCGCGCCGTCGGCGTAAGGGCCCCCTCCCGCAAGGAGAACGCGCCCGTCGGAGAGCCGGGTAGAGGTGGCCGGGTCTTGAGACTCCAACAAGATGGCCTGGGACAGAGGGTGCGATGGGTCGATCAACTCCGCGTTGTTGTTCTGATAGCCATAGCCACTGTCGTAGTAGTCCCCTCCCGCGATCAGCACCCGCCCGTCGTCGAGCAGCGTGGCCGTCGCTCCCTGCCGGGGCTTGGCCATCAGCGGTCCCTGGCTGAAGGCACCGCTCGCCGCATCGAAGATCAGGGTGGCGTTCGAAGTCGAGGTTGCCTGGTCGTACATGCCGCCCGCGATCAGGACCCTGCCGTCGGCTAGCTTCACGGCCGTCGGATCGACTGGCAGTCCTTGCATGCCGGAGGGAGGCTTGACCACGACCGAGGCCTTCTTGGCGGGGTCGTAGATCTCGATCGTGTTGCAATCGCTGTACTGGCAGCCGTCGCCGCCCGACACGAGCACGCGGCCGTCGTTCAGCAGCAGGGCCTGCCCATCGGAACGCGGCTCGGCCAGCGAACCGTCAGGGCTGAACTTGCCGGTCTTGGGGTCGTAGATCTCGACGCTGGCCGTAGCGGGGGCGACGCAAGCCATCTCGCACTTGCCGGTAAATGGAATGGTGCCACCCATGATCAAGACGCGGCCGTCGTCCAGACGAACCGCAGCCTGGCCCTCGCGAGCCGGGGTCATTTTCGGCCCGGGCTTGATGGTCGCCGGTGCCATGGGGCGCAGGCTGGCCGTAGGGCTGGGGGTCGGACTCGGGCTTGGGCTCGGCGGCGGCGTCGCGGACGCAGCACTGCTCGTTACGACCGTCGCGCTGGGTTTGGCCGTGCTCGAGCAGGCAACCACGACCAGCAACAGACACAAGATCGAGCCCATTCGGGCCAGATGTGCGGTTCCCACTGTCTCCCTCCCCGATCATCTGTGGCAGTCACATCAGCGGCCGGCAGGCGCCACTCCAGGCACGAGTCTGTCCTGACAGCCTCGGAGCCGCACGACAAGACCATGATGCCCTTTCCCAGCTTCGAGGATTGCGCCAGATAAGCGCCGGCAAAGCGGCGTCTGGCAACCTTCCCGGGTGCTTCCGCCATCCGTTGTAAACAGTCTGGCTCGCCTCGCGCCGGACCAGCGCGAGGCCGCGACCGCGCCACCCGGGCCGGTTCTGTGCGTGGCTCCGGCCGGGTCCGGCAAGACCACGACCCTCGTCGCGCGGATCGCGTGGCTCGTCGCCACGGGCGCCGATCCGGCCACGATCACCGCGGTTACTTTCAACAAGCGTGCCGCGGACGAGATGGCTACTCGCATCGACGCCGCCCTGGAGCCGCTGGGCCTCGCAGCCGGAAACGTCCGCGTCAAAACTTTCCACGCCCTGGGGCGCGAGATCCTTGCCGACGGCGGCGAGAGCGTGGAGCCGCTCCTGGACCGGGAGGCAGTGCTGCGCGACATGTGGCCCGACATCGACCGCGGTGCGGTCCGGCGACTGGACGACGCGTTCAGCCGGCTGAAGCTCGAGATCGGCGTGACAGCTCGAGAAGTCGCCACCGATCCGGAGCCCGGCCCGATCGCCCGCGCATTCCTGGCCTACGAGTCGGCGCTCGATGACGCCGGCGGGCTCGACTTCGACGACCTGGTGGCTCGAGGCTTGCGGCTGCTGACCGCGCGGCCGCAGCTCCTTCGCCGCTGGCGCGCCAAATGCGAGCACTTGCTGGTCGACGAGACGCAGGACGTGGATCGGACGCAGCTCAGACTCGCGCTCCTGCTGGCCGCGCCGGCGAACCGCATCTTCCTCGTTGGCGATGACGATCAGACGATCTATGGCTGGCGGCTGGCCGACGTGAGGCGCGTATTGGCGCTCGCCGACGAGCTGCCCGGCCTGAGGCGGATCGACCTCACTGTCAATTACCGCTGCCCGCGGCCCGTCGTGGAACGTGCGGTTCGGCTTGTGGCGCACAACGAAGAACGGTTCGACAAGACCATCCGCGCCTGCCCGACTGCGGCGGGAAACCTCATTCTCGCCCCGGACGGATCTGACGAGACGGTGCGGCTGCGGCACGTCATCGCCGCCTGGCCCGACGACGGCGGGACGCGGGCCGTGCTTGCCCGGACGAACGCCGAACTGCTGCCGGCGGCCGTCGTGGCGCTAGACCTGGGCATGCCCTTTCGTGCGCCGCGACTGCGCTTCCTGTCGGAGGACCGCCGGGTCGATGCGATTCTCGCGGCAGCGGACGCAACCCACCCGGCGCTGGCCGGCGGTCCGGACTCGAGCGCCTCGTCCGACCAGCTCCTGCCACGGCTGGCGGCCCTGGCCCATGCCGACCCGGCCGGCCTGACGATCGCCGAACACGCTCCGCAGCCGGCGAGGATTTCGCCCGACGCCGAAGCTCGCGACCTCGACGAGCCGCTCCCGGTGGAGACTGGCGAGTTGCTTGCGGCAGTCGTGGCTTGGGCCGCACCTTACCGGACCATCGCCGAGCTACGGGCAGCTTTGGCACGCCAGAGGGAGTTGATCGCCGAGCTGCGCCGGGACGACGCCCTGCTGACGCTGGCCACGGCCCATTCCACCAAGGGCCTCGAGTTCGACCACGTGGCCGTCATCGGATTGGACGCCGGCCGCTTCCCATCGGGACGTTCGTTGCGCGATGCCCCGGAACCGGCGCGAGCCCTGGAGGAGGAGCGGCGGCTTGCCTACGTCGCCTGGACCCGAGCCCGTCGAACGCTGACGCTCGTCTACGATCCGGCGGCGCCCTCGCAGTTCCTTCTCGAAGCGTTCAGCCCGGCGGAACTGGGTCTCGAGGCCGCCGATCCTTGAAGCCCGTGCGGCCGAGCGAGACTCAAGGCTCGAGCGTCACCCGGCTGTTGAGGAACCGATCGTGAGGTCCGCGCCGATCGGCGTCGTTCACCGTCGCGTACAGCAGATAGCCGGCCCAGACCGCGGCGCCGGCCACGACGAAGGAGCGCGCAGCCTCGGGTGCGATAGTCGCGAGGGCGAATGGGCCTTGCAAAGTGGCCCAGCGCACGATCGCGTCCAGCCAGCCCAATGCCTTCCCGGAAGTGGCGTCGCCGACGCGCATATGCATCAGCCGCTGACCCAGCGTCCCGCTCCAGATGCCCCAGCCCAAGACGAAGTAGGCCAGCTGGGCTACGCCGCCCGCCAGCCCAACGAGGATGTAGGTTCGTTCATCGAGGACCGTTTGGCCGGCCGGAACGAGGTTCGCCGCCGCGTAGTCGGCCACGGACACGAAGATCATGAAGATGATGATGCAGTCGAAGAGATAGGCCGCAACTCGGCGGCCGATTGTCGCCGCATGCAGTACCACCGGGGCCTCGGCGTCGCGAACGGGCTCGCGCCAGAGATCCTGCGGGCCGGGGCCACTCGACGCCGGGTTGCGCGGCGAAGGCTCGAGCTGCTCCCCGGACTCTGCGGAGCCCGGCGCCGTGCCCGGCGCCATTCCCGGCGACGAAATCGGCGGCGTCCCGGGCCCGACGATGCCCGGAGGAACGTAGCCCGGATAACCGCCGAAGCCCGGGCCGTATCCCGGACCGGCTGCTCCCGGCACCCAACCGCCCGTCCACTTCCCCACCACGAGCGATCCAGCCAGGCGGTCGTGCGGACCCTGTCGAGTCGGGCTGGCCGCAGTCCAGATCAAGAGCATCAGCGGCCAGGCGACCGCAAACAGAATGATGAGAGTCAGGATGCCCGACCAGGCGTCGGCCGGTCCGCCCGCTTGCGGGTCGCGCAGGTCGGACCACGGGACCGCATCGATCATCGCAAATACGGTGATGAAGAAGCCGCCGAACGCACCGATCGGGATGCCGACCGCCACGATCGACCGGACGAGCGCCCGGCCCAGGCTCAGGTTGCTGCCCGTGGCCGCGGAACCGACCTGGAGCGACATGAGGCGCTGGCCCGGCAGGCCCCGGAACCGCGCCCAGGAGACGGTCGCGTACGCCACGTTGAGCCCAACGAAGATCGCCATCAGAACGCCGAGCAGTGGCAGATTGGTTTGGTACGGGTTCGACGCCGGCAGCGATAGCGGCGACGATTCCATCTGGGTGCGGGCATCGGCCGTGACGGTTACGGCCCCGCCCGCCGCGGCAATGATCCAGAAGACGACCTGGAAGACGGCGAATATGACGCTGTCTATCAACCAGGCCCTCAGACGCGCACCGATTCCGGCAAGCGCCAGGCCCGGTGGCAGAGCCGGGTAGGTCCGCTGCGCGGCACGGCTCCGGTCGTCCTGTGGCGGCCAGCTAGTCATGCCACGAGGATAGCCCAGGTTGAGAGCGAGAGCGGCGCGGGTGGCACTGTGCCGACACCGAGCCGGCTAGCGCTCGGCCAGCTCTCGAACAACGGCCTTCTTCAGTCGGTCGAGTTGATCCAGGAACGGCTCGGTGAGCTCCTCCGGAAGAACCTCTCGGATCGAGTCCTTATGACCGTAGGCGGCTCGGACGCGCTGGATGATTCTCGGCAGCTGGGCAACGCTCGCATCTCGAAGCTGCTCCGGCACGGGCGACAGGAATTCCGACCAGCGCTGGGAACCGCACCGACGGGCGGCGTCGAGAAGCTTGTCGGCCGTCCGCGCGGCGGTGAAGGCGGCCTCGTCTATCTCCGGCAGTTCGTGCCTGGCCGGCTCGGTTCCACGCGCCACGTCAGGCCAGGTAGCGCTGCGGTTCCGACGGAACGTTGACCTCGCGAGTCCCGGTCACGACGAGTGGCAGACGCTTGCGTTCCGAGCCGTTGACGGTGATTCGGACCGCATACTCCCCGGCCGCGTTGAGAGTCATGTTCCACAGGTCGATGGCGATCGTGACCACCACGTCCGTGGCGTCCGCGGGGCCGTGCGAAACCACGCGGCCGCTGGCGTTGGCGACTTGGGTTCCGTCCGGTGCCGTCACGATGAAGCCAAGCTCGTGCTCCTTGTTCCGCTCCACCGACGTCATCCGCAGACCGACCACGAGCGACAGGTGCGGATGGACGAACGGAAACGCCGGTCCGCTGAGCCGGCTGACTCCCCCGCCCAGGATGTGGAACTTGGAACCGGCCTGCACTTCGGCGGCATCGGCAAGAAACGCGTATTCGACCTCAGGCATGATGCCATCCTATCCGACACGAGACGCCACAGTGCGCCGATATGCCGGGAGATGACGCCGTCAACCCGCGGAGTTCCGGGTGCCGGCCGCCGCTGCGCGCTTCTCCGGAAGCGCAATCGCCGGCACGGCGGCCGCGGGCGTATCGTGGATCGTCCGTCCCGCCGACTCGGCGAATGTCACCGCCGAAAGTGGCATGAGCGGCTCGCCGCGCAAGACACGGGCCAGGTACTCACCCGTGGCGGAGCCGGCCACGCTGGCGACTTCCTCGGGCGTGCCCTCGGCGATGACGTAGCCACCGCGCTCGCCGCCCTCGGGGCCCAGGTCCACGATCCAGTCCGCGGTCTTGACCACGTCCAAATTGTGTTCGATGACCACGACGGTATTGCCGGCCTCGACGAGGCGGTGCAGGACGTGGAGCAGCTTCTCGACGTCGGCCATGTGCAGGCCCGTCGTCGGCTCGTCCAGGACGTAGACCGTCCGGCCCGTGGCTCGCTTCGAAAGTTCCGTGGCCAGCTTGACGCGCTGCGCCTCGCCGCCGGAAAGCGTGGTGGCGGATTGGCCCAGCCGCAGATAGCCCAGGCCGACGTCGTCGAGNNGCCGCCGGAAAGCGTGGTGGCGGGCTGCCCGAGATGGACGTAGCCCAGGCCGACGTCATTGAGAGTGGCCAGCTTGGATTTGACCGACGGCACGGGGGCGAAGAATTCGAGCGCCTCCTCGATCGTCATCTCCAGCACGTCCGCGATCGAGCGGCCCTTGTAGTGGATCTCGAGGGCCTCGCGGTTGTAGCGCTTGCCCTTGCAGATCTCGCACGGAACGTAGACGTCCGGCAGGAACTGCATCTCGATCTTGAGGATGCCGTCGCCCTTGCAATGCTCGCACCGACCGCCCTTGACGTTGAAGCTGAAGCGACCGGGCATGTAGCCCCGGACGCGGGCTTCCTGCGTGCCGGCGAACAACTCCCGGATCGTGCCGAACAGGCCCGTGTAGGTCGCGGGGTTGGAACGTGGCGTCCGGCCGATCGGGCTCTGGTCGATGTCGATGACCTTGTCGATCGCGTCGAGCCCTTCCAGTGAGTCGTGCTCGCCCGGCCTGTCGCGCGAGCCGTTGAGTTCGTGGGCCAGCGCCCGGTACAAGATGTCCGAGACGAGCGTGCTCTTGCCCGAGCCCGAGACGCCGGTCACGGCGACGAACTTGCCGAGCGGAAACGCGACATCGACGTTCTTGAGGTTGTGCTCGCGCGCGCCGCGGAGCATGAGCGCGCGGCCACTCCCTTTCCGGCGCGTCTTCGGGATCTCGACCTGGAGTTCGCCGCGCAGGTACGCCCCGGTGATGGAACGTGGCTCCGCGAGGATCTCCTCGAGCGGCCCGTTGGCGATGATCTCGCCGCCGTGCTCCCCCGCCCCGGGCCCGATGTCGATGACCCAGTCGGCGGTTCGAATCGTCTCCTCGTCGTGCTCCACGACAAGGACCGTGTTGCCCAGGTCGCGCAGCCGCGTCAGCGTCGCGATCAGCTTGGCGTTGTCGCGCTGGTGCAGCCCGATCGACGGCTCGTCCAGGATGTACAGCACGCCCATCAGGCTCGACCCAATCTGGGTCGCCAGCCGGATCCGCTGGGCCTCACCACCCGAAAGGGTCTGGCTCGTCCGATCGAGCGTCAGGTAGTCCAGCCCGACGTCCAGCAGGAATCCGAGCCTCGACGAGATCTCCTTGAGAACCTGGCGGGAGATCGTCTGCTCGCGCTCGGTCAGGTGTTCGAGCAACCCACCCACGAACTCGCACGCCGCCGTGATCGACAGCGTCGAGACCTGCCAGATGTTGCGGCCGTCGACCGTGACGGCGAGGATTTCCGGCTTGAGCCGCCTGCCCTCGCAGGTGGGGCACGGCCGGGCGACCATGTAGCGCTCGAGTTCCGTCTTGATGAAGTCCGAGTCGGTCTCGCGGAAGCGCCGCTCCAGGTTGGGAATGATGCCCTCGAACGTGGCCCCGTAAGTGTTCTCGCCGCGTTCGTGGCGATACCCGATCACGACCTTCTCGCCACGCTGCGAATACAGGATGTACTCCAGCGCCTCGGGCGGCAGGTCCTTGAGTGGGGCGTTGTAGTCCCAGCCGTGTTCGACGCAAACGGCCTCGATGATCTTGCCGTGCCAGGAGTTCTCCATCGGCATGCGCGACCACGGCACGAGCGCCCCGCCGGCAAGCGACAGGTTCTTGAACGGGATTACCCGCTCGGGGTCGATCTCCAGGCGGCTGCCCAGACCGGTGCAACTCGGACAGGCGCCGTGGGGCGAGTTGAAGCTGAAGCTGCGCGGCTCGAGTTCGTCGACCGTAGTGCCGTCGTACGGGCAGCTGTACCGCTCGCTGTAGCGCTGTTCCTCGAACGCCGCGGCCTCACCTTCGCGCGGGACCGGCGCGATCAGCACGACGCCGTCGCCCAGCCGCAGCGCCGTCTCGACCGAGTCGGCGAGTCGTGTGGCGTCGGGCGGCTTGATCGGCTCCTTCGTCTCGGGATCGATCGGCCGCCCTTCGGCGTTGCGCGGCGCGTCGGCCGGGATCTCGGCGTGGTGGACGACGAACCGGTCGACCACGACGTCGATCATGTGGCGCTTGTACTTGTCGAGCGGCCGCGCCTCGGTGAGGTCCATCAACTCGCCGTCGACGCGGACGCGCGCGAAGCCCTGGCGCCTGATCTGCTCGTACTCGCGATTGCCCTCGGTCTTGCGGTC
>PMXR01000092.1 GCA_003171035.1 Chloroflexota bacterium | reverse complement strand
CCGCGGTTCGGCCTGGTCTGAGCCGCCTTCGGTGGTGGGCGCGGAAGCGACGGATCGACGGAAGGGTGCACGGCGCTGAACCCCCGGTCGACCGATTCGGCCGCCAAGTCCAGGAGCGTCGTGAGCTCGACTCCGCAACATCAAGCAATCTATCGACGCTGGCGGGCCCAGACCTTCGGACAGATCGTCGGGCAGGGAGCCGTTGTCGAGACCCTGCGCAACGGCATTCGCTCGGGGCGCACCTCCCACGCCTATCTCTTCGTCGGGCCGCGCGGGACCGGCAAAACCTCCATGGCCCGCATCCTGGCCAAGGCTCTCAACTGCACGAATCTGCGCGATGGCGAGCCTTGCGACGAATGCCCATCGTGCGAGTCGATCCGTGACGGCCGCGCGCTCGATGTCCAGGAGTTCGACGCCGCGTCGAACAACACAGTCGGCGACATGCGTGAGTTGCTGCCGCGGGTCTTCACCGCCCCGTCGGACCTGCGCCGTAAGGTCTTCATCATCGACGAGGTCCAGCGCATCACCCAGGGCTGGGACGTGCTGCTCAAGACCCTCGAGGAGCCGCCCGACCACGCCGTCTTCGTCTTCTGCACCACCGACAGCAGCGGCATCCGGCCGGCAGTCCTGTCCCGGGTTCAGCGCTTCGACTTCCGGCGGCTGACCGTCCCGGAGATCGGCGGCAAGCTGACGGCGATCCTGGAGGGCGACGGCCGAACCGCCGATCCCGACGCGGTCGACCTGATCGCACGCCTTGCGGCCGGCGGAATGCGCGATGCCGAGTCGATGCTCGACCAGCTGCTCGCGACCGACTCGGGCGCACTGACGGCCGACCGGGTGCGCGAAGTTCTCGGTCTGGTCGACGAGGAGACGATCGACGCCTTCCTGCTGGCCCTTGTCTCGGGCGAGCCGATGGCGGGCATCGAGATCCTCGACGGCCTGGAGGAGAAGGGGCGCGACCTCCGAGCTTTCACGGAACAAGCCATCGAGCGGCTTCGAATGGCGCTCGTCGCGTCGCTGAAACGGGGCCAGGCTTCCGGCCTGGCTGCCGCGGGCTCGACGTCACTCGCCGTAGCGGCGCGCCGCCTGGCGTCCCTAGACCCGGTCCATCCCGGTCCGGGAGGGCTGAGACTGCAGCTCGAACTGGCACTCCTGGCGCCCGAAACCGTGGCTGCGGCCATGCCTCCGTACCCGCTTGCGGTCGAGCGAGTGGCGGCCGCACCTCCAGGTCGCGCGTTCGTCGCACCGGCGCCCGAGTCGATTGCGGCGTTGCCGCGTCAGCCCGAGGCTGCCGTTCGAGCGCAATCCGCGCCGCAGACTCAGCCGGCCCGGCCACCCACTCCCGCGGACCCGCCGTCGAAGGCCCGTGCCGGTACCGCGCCCGCTCCCGCAGCCGCAGCCGCCTCCACGCCCGCGTCCGGAGCCGCAGCCGCCCCCGCAGCCGCCCCCACTCCGCCGCCGGCGACCCCACCCGTTGCCGCGCCGGCGCCGCAAACCCCTCAGGAGCGCTCCGCGCCCTTGGCCCGCACAGGCCCGACCCTGCAGTTGCTGCTGGAGAGGTGGGCGGAAATCGTGGAACTCGTCAGCAAGAGCCCGCCCACCAAGCCCCTCATAGTTGCCTGCCGACCGGTGAGCGTCGACGGGGCCGTGGTCACGCTCGGCTTTCCCGAGGCCCAATCATTCTTCAAGGACGTGGCCGAGCGCCGCCGGGCAGTTCTCGAAGATGGCGTCGGCCGCGTGCTGGGCATGCCCGTGACGGTTCGGTGCGTGGCGGCGAACGTCGAGGTATCGCCGCTGCCGCAGGACCCCGACAGCGCTCGCCTGCTGACCGAGTTTCGCAGGATCTACGGCGACGACGTAGTCGACGTCGGGAACGTCGAATAGCGCCCGCCGCCAGCCGGCGCATTGCTTCGTGGTCGCCTCCGCTCCTTCGCTCACGCACCCTCAGGTGCGCTCGCTCCGGTGCTCGGCTCCGCCTCGCCCCAGGGCCAGGCTTGCCTGGCCAGCCGTCGGACGGCGATCGCGGACCCTGGCGGTTCTGGGGCAGACGGCGCAGGGCGGCGCCAGCCGACACGTGGTCGCCGGGCCACTAGACCCTGGGAGCGTGCAGCCGGGCGTCGTTTCGGCCAGACTGCGGTCGAGCGGTGACCGTAGTCGGCCCCGAGGGCCATCAGGAGGAATGTCGATATGAGCATGGCCAACCTGCAGAGAATGGCGATGCAAATGCAGCAAGCCATGGAGCGGGTCAAGGTCGAACTGGCCGAGGCAACGGTTGAAGGTTCGGCCGGGGGCGGTGTCGTCCGGGCCGTCGTCACCGGCGATCAGAAGCTGGTCAGCGTCACCATCGACCCGTCGGCCGTGGATCCGGCGGATGTCGAGATGCTGCAGGACTTGATCGTCGCCGCCGTCAACGATGCCCTCCGGGCCGCCAAGGAACTCGGCGAAACGAAGATGGCGGCGGTCACCGGCGGCATGCGCCTGCCCGGAATGTAGCGACGGCCGTGGCTGCGCCCTTGATCGAGCCGGTAGCCCGGCTCATCGAAGCCTTCGCTCGACTGCCCGGCATCGGGCCCAAGACGGCGTCCCGGCTGACGTTCCACCTCCTCCGCGCTCCCGAGACTGAGGCTCGGGCCCTGGCGGCGGCACTGATCGCCATGCGCGAGCAGGTCGTCTTTTGCGAGCGCTGCTTCAACATCAGCGACCGGCCGGTCTGCGCCATCTGCTCCGACACGCGCCGCGACGCAACGAAGCTTTGCGTGGTGGAGGAGCCGCTGGACGTGCTGGCACTCGAGCGAACGAGTGAGTTCAAGGGGCTGTACCACGTGCTGCACGGCGCCATATCNNGCCGGGCAGCGATTCGAGGAAGTCGTCATCGCCACGAACCCAACCCTCGAGGGAGAGGCCACGGCCATGTACCTGGCCGAACGGCTGGAGCCTCTCGTCGGCAGCGTCACGAGGATCGCTCGTGGGCTGCCCGTCGGCGGCGATCTCGAGTACGCCGACGAGGTGACGCTGATCCGGGCTTTGCAGGGCCGCCGCGTGATGTGATGAGGTTCAGCCTGCGCGCAACCGCTCGATTTGGCGTCCGTCTGCCGGGCCGGGCCGGCGTCGCCCACACTGTCAGTAATCAGTTCGGCCAAGCCGCCGACCCACACAGGGGTGCCTCATGAGCCAGCTCATCAACGAAATGCTGCTTCGCCTCGCAAAGCTGCTGGCGGCCGCGGTCGTCGGCGCCGTCATCTACGGCGTGGCCGTCGGTCCATTGCGGGTCGCGGCCTCCTTTGAGCTGGCAGCCATGTGCTGGATCTCGGCGGCGGTAGCTCTTCTCCTCGTGGAAAGCAGTCCGATCTAGCCTGTCGCGAGCCCGCCCGGTGGCTCTGGCCGACGGCCCGCAACCGCGATCGACGACCGCGCAGTCAGCCCCAACAGACCCGGTTTGACACCGGGTCGAATGCCTCGTACTATTCCGCCTCGCGCCCTGGTCCGGCGGTTTCTGGACCGTCGGTGAGCGGGCCGCCTCGGCTTCCCTCGCTTGACAGTGATGGGGTACTTACCCCATCATTAGGGGGTTGCGCCCGGCGCGGTCGCGCCCGGCACGGGCACCTTAACAATTGAAGAGTGGCAGGAAATCCGGTAAGGATTCGAGCGGGAAACAACCCTCGGACTTGAACCAACCGCAAGGTTGGTAGTTTTTGTCGGAGAGTTTGATCC
>PMXR01000080.1:4229-4413 GCA_003171035.1 Chloroflexota bacterium | reverse complement strand
ACCGAGAACGGCGTCCGTCGGGACGACCACCGTGGCCTAGCGGGCGCCGCCGGGGCCACCACCCTGCGCTCCCAGCCCGCTACCCTACGAATGCCAGGCAAAGGGTTGGCTCAACCGCAATTGGTGAGAGCGAGATGTCCAGAACCGGCAAAGTTCGACCGGCGAGTGGCGCGGCCGTCGCGAG
>PMXR01000080.1:0-4162 GCA_003171035.1 Chloroflexota bacterium | reverse complement strand
GGCCGTCGCGAGTGGCGCGGCCGAGGCGAGTGGCGCGGCCGTCGCAGCCGACGCGGCCGGCTCGAACCCCTCGGGCCCCGAGTCGGCCGCCCGCGCAGATCCTCGGATCGTCCCTGAGTCGGCGCGCGCGCCGCACGTCGTCATCATCGGCGGCGGCGGCACCGGCGGCGCACTGGCCCACGACCTGGCGCTCCGCGGCCTCCACGTCACGCTATTCGAGAAGGGCGAAGTCACGTCGGGCGCAACGGGCCTCCACCAAGGCCTGCTGCAGAGTGGCGCCCGATACGCCACCACCGACCGCCCGTCCGCCATCGAGAGCAGCGCCGAGAACAAGATCCTGCGCCGCATCTGCCCCGGCTCGTTCGAGGAGAACGACGGCCTGTTCGTGGCCATCACGGACGAGGACGAGGCCTACGCGGAGCAATTCCTGGACGCGTGCTGGCAGTCCGCGGTGCCGGCGAAACGCGTCGAGCGGGACGACGCACTGCGGATGGAGCCCGGCCTCAGCCCCGCCCTCCGGTTCGCGGTCCAGGTCTCCGACGCCACGATGGACGCCATGCGCCTGCCACTCCGGTTCTTCGCCACGGCTCAACGTCACGGGGCGGAGATCAAGCCGTTCACGGAAGTGGTGGGGCTCACGGTCACCGGCTCGGCGGTGAGGGGCGTCAGGGTCCGCGACCACGCCGCGGGCACGGAATATGAGGTCGGCGCCGACGTCGTGATCAACGCCGCGGGGGCATGGGCGGGGCGCGTGGCCGCGCTCGCCGGCGCCACTCTGCCGATCACGCTGGAGGCGGGGCTGATGGTCGCGGTCCGGGGCCGCCACTCCAACATGGTCATCAACCGGCTCCACTCACCTGGCGACGGCGACCTCGTCGTTCCGCAGCGGACGATGACGGTGGTCGGGACGAAGACCTGGACGGCCGAGGATCCGGAGGAACTCACGATTCCAGAGGGCGCGGTCGAGTCGGTCGTGCGCGAGAGCGCCATGCTTCTGCCGGCGATCGGTCGGGCGGAAGTCCGGGCCCAGTGGGCGGCGGCGCAACCACGGATGGATGGCGCAGTCGCCGAGAAGCGGGGCGTGCGGAGGACGCGTGCGGGGGCCGGGCCCGGCTCGGCACACGAGATCCGCTGCATCGACCACGCCACCGGAACCACGCCGGTCGAAGGTTTCGTGACCGTCTTCGGGGGCGACGCCACGCGGCTTCGCGCCGCCGCCGAAGCCGCCGCCGACATGGTCTGCGCCAAGCTCAGCTTCGACTGCTTCTGCCAGACGGCCGACTACGTGCTCCTGCCGCACACCGCCTGGTACTCCGCATGAGCGCCACCTTCCGCGTCTCGCGCTTCAAGTCCGGCGACGTCGAGCCGCATTTCGAAGACTTCGAGATCGAGGTCGAGTCGGGCGCGACGCTGCTCGACGCGCTGCTCCAGATCCGCCGTCGAGACCCGTCGCTCGTGCTCAGGCATTCCTGCAAGCACGCCTCGTGCGGCGCGTGCGGCATGCGCGCCAACGGTCGCGAGGTCCTCGCCTGCGACACCAAGGTCGCCAAGCTGCACGCCTCCCGGCCCATCACGGTCGAGCCGCTCGCCGGCCGCCACACCCTCGCCGACCTGGCGACCGACATGACCGACTTCCACGCCCGAATGGACGCGGTCGGCATGCCCCTGGTCCGCACGGCCGAAACCGCCGCCGACGTCGTCCCGCCCGAAGGGATCAAGGCGTTCGCGCGCTTCGAGAACTGCATCGAATGCGGGCTCTGCCTGTCAGCCTGCCCCATCGCCAAGCTCGACGGCGAGTACATCGGCCCCGCAACTCTGGCCGCCGCCGAGCGGGTAGTCGAGGAACCACGCGGCCGCGACCTTGGCCCCGTCCTTGCCCTGGCCGCCGAGCCCGACTCAGTCTGGCGCTGCCGCGACGCCATGGAGTGCACCGCCGTCTGCCCCGCGGCCGTCGACCCGGCCGGAGCGCTATTCCGGCTGCGCCGGCGAGTGGCTACGGACGGGCTGCGGAAGCTGTTCCGGCGCGGCGTCGGACCAGGCTAGACTTCGCGGAAGCCGGGCTGAGGGGTTCGGTGCCGGGATGACGGGTCACCAACGGGCATGGCAAACCGCAGTAGACGAGCAGTAAGTCGAGCCGGGCTCCAGGCTCAGCTACGACACCGTCGCCGACACTAAGTCCCGGCCGCGGCGCATACCTTGCCAGATTCACACGACGTTGGCATTGGGCCGGTGCCGGGATCGCCCACGGATTGCACCGCCGGTCCGCCCAGCATTAATCCCGGCATTCAGGCTCACGGTTAGGGTTTTCGGGCAGTAACTCATGAGTTCGGCGCTTCCTCTTCGGGCTCCGGGCGCCTCGCGATCTGCGGATTGGCCCAACGCACGCCTCATGTGAATCCGGCGAGTTCGGATGGCGTGGAGCTGCCAAGCGGCGACTTCGGGCGCGACAGGCCTCGCCGACGCGGTCTCCTTCGGGCGACTAACCTGGTCGGGCCGCTGCTCTCGCGGCCGCCCTAATTGCGGCCCGGCCAGCGCGCTAACCTAGGCAGGCCGCTGTGACACAGCGGCCCAGTGCCGAAGCCTCCAATCAAAGGTCGACCATCGCATGACCCCCGCACCAGCCGTCACTCGCCCCCGCAAGACGCTCGTCGTCGGTGCGGGCGCCGTGGGGTCGTTTCTGGGAGCGCTGCTCGGGTCGGTCGGGCACGACGTCAGCCTCGTGCGCATCTTCGAGCCGGACTCGGAGCGGCCGCTGACGCTGGTTCGGCCGGACGGGTCGCGGGTCGTCATCCCGGTCCATCGCTACATGCGAACCGAGGATGCGCCCGAGCCGGACCTGATCCTGGTGGCGGTGAAGATGCCGATGCTGCGCGAAGCCCTGGCGCCGACGCTGCGCTGGCCGGCCGTGCCGACGCTCACGGTCGAAAACGGCATCGGGGCCGAAACGATCGCGGCGGAGGTCCGGCCCGACGCGCCGATGCTGGCGGGCTCGCTGACGGCGCCGATCCGGCTCGCCTCCGAGGACGAGGTTGTGTGGATGGGTCGCGGCGGCCTGGCTCTCGCCGCGGCCAACGATGCCGCCCGACCTATGCTCACGCCGCTCCTCGCCGACTTCGGCCGTGCCGGCTTGCGCGTGCGCTCGATCGACTCGGCGCCCCGAATGAAATGGTCGAAGCTGCTGGCCAACCTGATCGCTAACGCAACGGGCGCGATCCTGGGCATGGACTCCGCGGCGATATACCGCGACCGTGCGCTGTACGACGTTGAACGCCGGCAGCTGCTCGAGGCGCTGGCCGTGATGGCTCGCATCGACGCGCGGCCGGTTTCGCTCCCCGGCGCGCCGGTGCCGTGGCTGGCTCGCGGGATCAGCCTACCGGCGCGCCTCGGCCGCCCGATCATGACTCGAGTCGTCGGTGGCGCTCGTGCCGGCAAGGCGCCGTCGTTGCTGATCCACGTGCAGTCCGCGCCCGTAGACGCGCCCTGCGCCGAGCCCACCGAGGTTGAGTGGATGAACGGCGCCGTGGCTCGCGTGGGCGCGGCGCGTGGCGTCGCCACTCCCATCAACGCCCGCCTCACGACCCTCGTCGAGGAAGTGGCCGCGGACCCCGCGCGCCGAGCGTGGTTCCGCAACCACCCGGAGCGGCTCCTCGCCGAGTTGGCCGGTGGCGTGGCCGCCGGCGGCGTGGCGGCCGGCGGCGTGGCGGCCGGCGGTGCCGAGGCGCGCAGGGCCGAGTAGCGATCGCCCGGCGCCCGCCGCGGCCTCGCGCGGGGCGGGCTGGGCGGGGCGCGGCATCGCGCGGCGCCGCCCGCCCCACGGCGCGGCATTACCCGCCCGGCAACTGCCTGTCGAGCGTCGGGTGCCTCGCGCTGGGCCGTGAAATGTGTCTTCTACTCCCCGGGCGAGTGTTAGGTTGGAGCGGCACGACCATCAGGCCGCGTCCTCCCGAGGATCGCCAGTAGATAGTCGCCCGCGACTACTAAACGGCGAAGTTGGAGCCGATTCGGGCCGTTTCTGTCGGCTGCCGACCTGTGTCACCGCGACGCTCACGAGATTTCGTTCCATTGCACTCGTGTGGGGAGTACAAGGCATTTCGGACGTCGGCGCCGGCTGCGCCGCTCCCAGCCGGCCGCGCCGCTCCCAGCCGGCCGCGCCACTCCCCGC